>CALWLN010000165.1 GCA_944381535.1 uncultured Lachnospiraceae bacterium | reverse complement strand
GGGCCTTTTCCCGGAACAGGCTGGCAACTGGGACTGGTTCGGGGAGAAGAGCCGCCGGGCCAGCCGGCCGGTGAAGGTGCTGAACCTCTTTGCCTACACCGGTGGCGCCACCCTGGCCGCCGCAGCGGCCGGCGCTAGCGTCACCCATGTGGACGCCTCCAAGGGCATGGTAACCTGGGCCAAAGAAAACGCGGTTTCCTCCGGTCTGGGAGACGCCCCTATCCGCTGGATCGTGGATGACGGTGTGAAATTCGTGGAGCGGGAAATCCGCCGAGGCAATCACTATGACGCCGTTATCATGGATCCTCCTTCCTACGGCCGGGGACCCAAGGGGGAAATCTGGAAGATCGAGGAGGCCATCCATCCGCTGGTGCGGCTCTGCGCCCAGCTGTTGACTAAAAAGCCGCTGTTTTTCCTTATCAATTCCTATACCACCGGACTACAGCCCGCGGTGCTGGCCTATCTCTTAGGTACGCAGCTTAAGGGCCTTGGCGGGACTGTAACAGCGGAGGAAATCGGCTTACCGGTAACTGCCAGCGGCCTGGTATTGCCCTGCGGCGCAAGCGGAAGATGGGAAAGCTTTTAGCCTTCCCATCTTCCGTCTTGTATGAAGCATTAATTTTCATCTTGTAAAGCTTGGCACCATTTTTGCTGCCCCTTTGGCAAATCGGTATTCACACTCCAAACCGATACTCTCTTTCTTCCTTTTCGTTCGCCACAAGGTTGAATTCCCGTATCACCATATCCGCAACCTCGTCCGATTCCAGATTGGAATTGTCAATTTTTATATGATTTTCAAACCAGATTTCATCCTTATCTGAATTAAGCTTATGCTTCTGTGCGGATTTCAGAAGATCGGCTCTGCTCCATTCAATATCTCTTTTGGAAGCCTTCCGCTCCATTCGATGTGGCGTTTCATTTCTCTTAAGCCTGGTCTCAATATCGGAGCGAAGTTCCACAAAATAGAAGTTTCCTCCATTGGAAGTAAACAAATCGGACAATCCGGTCAAATATTCTTTTTCTTCGGGCATCTCGAATGCGCACACATAAGTAAAAAGCATATCTATGTTGTGCTTTACCGCTATTTCAAATACCTTTTCTCTAAAAATAGCGTTAAACTCCTTTTGGGCGGGTGTGGCAAAGCCAAATATCCGGTCCGACACCTCAATACTGTCATGATTCGTCATCAGATTGTACTTTATTTTATCTCTTATACTTTCCGCAACGGTCATTTTCCCCACAGCCTGTGGTCCGCATAGGATGATCAAATTAGCCATAGTTTTCTCCAATAGTTTCAAAAAACAAAATACTATTTTTCATCAAATATCAAGTGCATATTGGTGTGCCGATTCAAAGAGTTTGTATCTTTTTCAATATAGTCCCAGGTTTTCTGATATGTCCCCGGTGCTGCAACGGCTGAATCTGATATAAACATTATAAATTCATCTACTTTCCCCTCATACGCTTCTGCGTTGACCTTGCCTGTTCTTCTAAGCTTAAACAGGATATCTCCCTTTCGTTCATTTCGCTCTATGATCGCGCTCACGTTCTTTGCTTCGATATGATCCACATAATATTGAATTTCCTCCACATCGGCCTCTTTTATCTCTGTGTCAGGAATATACACACCATCCGTATCAACGATATGGATAATTTTTATAAAGTCATTCTGCTTATATCGATACTTATTTTTTACACTTTCTATCTGTTCATTAATCTTTACTAATATATTATCAGCGGAAACATAATCTTTCAGGGTAATATCACCGTGTACAGCAACAAATCTCACTTCATTACTTGAAAAGTATTCTTTCATCACAGAGCCCAGCGCAGCTTCGTCACTTGGCCCTTCCACTATGAATGCAATCACTTTCTTTTCATTCATGCTGTACCGCTCTACCTGCCTTTCTAAATGCGCGAGCAATTCTCAGGCTGTCCGTTTCCTCATAAATCACCTCGTCCTGCCCTCCCAGCGTAATGCCTCGGAGGTAAGTATCCCTAAGATTGTTCGAAGCTTTTATGTTTTTCATCCGAATATATCTTCTATCCGGATTCGCCGTTGAAAACATGACACTGTCTTTATCCAGCATTTCCAACGCACGCAGGTTATGTGATGTAAATATTAACTGCCCCTTCGCGCTTTTATTGAAAATGTCAAGCAACTCCCCTAGCATATACTCGAAAATTCCCGCATCCAGTTCATCGATTACCAGACAAATAGAGGGATTTCCATAAGCCTGAATCAAAACATTTAAAATAGAAATAATCTTGATAATCCCATCTGATTCCATACGAATCGGAATAGGCGGCCTGTTCTCCCTCACAGATACAAGCTCTACTCTATATCCTTCCTCCCCGGAATCCGTCAGCTGACTTCCATGATTACAAACCTCCACCTTCATTCCCGGAATGATTGTAAACAGAACCATATTTATCTGTTCTACAATGGTGTCTAAGAGTTCTTTCCTTTCTACATCCAAAACAACCGGTTTTGTTAACGGAACACCAAAATCGCCTTTCATGCCAACTTCATCCTTTTCTACTTTAAAAGCCATCGGTAGTAAAAAATTGGCAGAAATCACGCCAGAATGCGTATTGCGGATTACAAATAAATCTTTTAACGCAAATTTAAACAAAGACTTTATGATTTCGGAATAATGTTTAAAATGATTCTCATAATTCCGGCAGAAAATTTCCCTGCTGCTCTCTCCAAAGATATAAGAGCAGTTGCTTTTCTCAGCCATCTTTCTTGCCACGATAAGATTCGTTTTATTTTCTTTATCAGCTTCTACAATCTCATCCAATCTCTTTTGGGGAGTAAATACAGTTTCCGTATTCGAACGCTGATAGTCCATAAATACAGTTTTATTGCTTCTGAAATTTTCTTCATTTATAGCGCAACTCAGCGTTTCCCGGCCAATCTCTATGCCTGTTACACTTTTCTGCAAAATAAGCCTATAGCTTACCTCATATATAACTGATTCTTTAAAAATAATAAAGTTAGCAACAATCTCCGCCTGGTCGCATTTCACATTGATATAATCAGCTATTTCCTTCACCAGGGTATCGCCAACCATAATTTTTTGCAAATAATACAGCGTATCAATAATAGCGGTTTTACCGGAACCATTTTGACCATACAAACCAAGCACTTCCGCATTTTTATAAGACAGCTGCTTTCTACAGGTATTTGGCATAACAATTTGACCATCTCTGACATTTTTGATATTAGAAATCTTCAATGAAGCTAACCGCACAATGCTCTCCATCATTCTCTACCTCCATGGCCTTCATCTTAACACAAACACCATATTTTTTCAATTTATTTTTTTCTTTTTATATTATTTATTCCTTTTTCCAGATTTTATACTAAATTTCTAACTTTTTTCTTCGCCTCCAGTCTTGCATAGAGCATTCATTCAAACCATCTCATCTGGAGCCCTTTTCCTCTCTCACCCGCAGCGCTTCCTCCACCGTCCTGTACATATAACGCATGGCCTCCACCGGATACGCTCCGGCGGCGGTCTCCCCCGTCAGCATCACTGAGGCGGCACCGTGCAGCACCGCATAGAAAATGTCGGAGACCTCCGCCCGGGTGGGCACCGCCGCATGTTCCATGGAGGCCAGCATCTGCGTCACCACCATGTAAGGCTTGCCCGCTTCTCTGCATTGGTTTCCGATTTCGTACTGCACTGCGGGCAGCTTCCACAGCGGCATGGCATTTCCCAAATCTCCCCTGGCAATAACGATCTCATCCGCATGGGGCAAAAGCTCCGGAAGCGTTCTTACTCCCTCCATATTTTCAATCTTGGCCAAAATACGGACGTTCTCAGCACCGGTCTCCTTCAGGGCACTCCGCAGATTCCTGATATCTTCGGCGTCACGGACAAATGGGAGCATAACCCCGGTTACACCATGCTCCCCCGCAAGCCTCAGATTGGCAAGGTCACTTTCCGTAAGAGTGGGCGGATGAAGCTCCATGCCCGGAAGAGCAATGCTCTTTCGGGGCTTTAACAGACCTCCACGCTGAACTTTGCATGGAACGGAAGAACGCTTCGCCAGAGTTGTCCCTTCAGCAAGAACCTCCAATAAAATCTTCCCGTCGTCCAGCAAAATCTGCTGCTCCGGTTTTAAGGCTTCCAAAACCATCTCCGGCACCGGTATCACCGGCTTATTCGCATCACTGCAACGCTCCGGCACTCCAACCCCATCCGCGCCACCTGCATTCTCCGGCGCTTCAAGTCGGCCCGCACCGTCTGCCGTCAGTTCCACTGTCTCACCGGCCATCAGTTCCCGTGGATTCATCGTCCCCGTCCGAAGTTCCGGCCCCTGCAAATCAATCAACAGCTTCGGCTCCGTGCCCGTCCGCCTGGCCGCCCCGCGGAAGCTTTCAAGCCACTCCCCGCACCGGTCAAGCCCGGTGTGGGAGAGATTCAGCCGCATGCCGGTCATTCCGCAGGCAAACATTTTTTCCAAAGTCTCCTGCTGCCGGCAGGCCGGCCCCAGGGTTCCGTAAATATCGATTCTTTCTTTCGTCCCGTTGGCCATTCTTCCTCCCACACTGCCTTTCTTCCCGCAATCTTATTCCGCTACGGTTTCTCCCGCTTCTTCCTCCTCCGGTTCCACATAAGAATAGGCGTTGGAGATTCTGCAATTCTCCGCCGTCAACTCCACAGGCTCTCGGTAATAGGCAATCACCGGCGTATCCACTTTAATGAGACTGTACAATTCCGCCGCCACATCCCCGGGCGCGTTGACACAGCCGTGAGAGCCTCCTGTCTTGTAGTATTCGCCGCCAAACTGGGTCCGCCAGGAAGCGTCGTGAACACCCACATTGTAGGCAAAGACAATAAAATAATCCACGTTGGACTCATAGTCCTCACCCTTTAAGACTGCCGGGCTCTGCTTGTAGACCACCTTGAACAGTCCGTCCGGGGAACCGTTGCCCTTGGAAATATTTCCGGTCACCACGTCGCTCTCCAGAACCAGCTCCCCATTCTCATAATACCACATATGCTGCTTGGTATAGTCAATCTCCAGATAGGTGTTCCCGATGTCCTCAAAGCCCTCCACCTGAGCCCGCTGGGAATATATCGGCTCCCGGGTAACCACCTGGCCGGACATAATGTCCGCCTTTATCTGCTCCGCTTCCTTTTCTTTATTGACCACCCAGCCGTAATCTCCGCCGCCAATTTCTATCGTGTCCCCGGAAGAAGTCGCAAATTCCCGCACATCTCCGTAGGTGTTGTATTTGGACGCAAGGTACTGGGCATAGTCGGCCAGTTTCTGCTCAATGAAGGTGACGGAAAAATCCTCCTGCACCTCAATCATGTCAAAAATAGCGTCGGATTCCAGCTTCTCATCATAATCCGCTATCTCATAAATGATTCCGGCATTCAGGTAGGATTCCACCGTTTCCAGGGCCTGTACCAGAGCCGGCGTTTCCGTAGTAATCTCCGGCGCCACATACGCATCGTCCGTCAGGTTCAACGTTCCCGCCCCCTCGGTCACGGCGCTCTCCACAAGCGCAATTACCTTCTCCGGAATCATCTGGTTTCCGAGCACCTCCGGCACCACCTCGTAGCTATCCTCCTGCCGCACCAGATACGCGTTCTCCGGGGCCGTGATATTCTCCTCCTGAAAACAAGCAAGGTCCGCCACCGCCGTCTCCAGTTTTGCCGTATCGTAGGTCATGGGCGTAGGCACGTCAATCTGATTTGTCTTGAAAATGGAAGGGATCCAGCCAAACATATTCTGTTGTTCCATGGCCTCTTCCAGAGAGCCGTCGGGCACGTAGCTGTTGTCGATGTCCCGGCCATAGATGTGATATTTCTCCCCATCCCGGCCATAAATCGTCAAAAGATAATCTTCCGCGTCTTCGGAAATTTTTTCTATCGCTTCCTCCACCGTCATTCCGCCCACCTTCAGGCCGTTGATCTCCGTGTGAAAATAAAAATGGTTTCGGAAGTAAAGGGACAATGCCAGATACGTGATGGCCAGCAACACCACCACACATCCAATAATGATCAAAACCAGCTTTCCATTCCATCGCTGCTGTCTATATCTTCCTCTTCGTCTTCGCATGTTTACACCTCCTGCTGTCTGATTATAGCATAATTCTATACCCATTATGGCATAAAATTTATATTATTTTATTAACTTTTAATTAAGATGTCCCGGGCTTTCCTCCTCCCCGGAGTCGTACAATGGAATACCGTTGACGGCCACCCTGTCCTCAATGGCAATCACCAGACAATTCCGCCCGTCAATCACCTTTGTTTCCAGAAGATGGGTAAATTCCGGCTTCACCTGGACGGTAATGTTGGGGGTCTTCACCTCGAATCTGCGGGAGTTTACCACGTTGGCCGCCACCAGAGGCGTCTCCGTGGGCAGAACTTTCTCATAGACCGCTTCAAACTGCCGCATCTGTTCCTCTCCCACGCCGCTCTCGGCAAAAATCCGTTCTACATCCCGCTTGTCCAGCGTCAGAGGCTCGGGATTTTCTTTGCTCTCCTCGATTTTTTCCTGGACGGTCTCCTGGATACTCATGACGGTTTCATATTCCCGCCTGTCCCCCAGTGTCTCCTCGATCAGCGTCTGAAAAATTTCCTTCTGGCTGCTGACAGGGAGGGGGGAAATGGCCCCCAGTATGGAATCCACAAATTCCTCGTGCATCTGGTCAGCATTTTTCGTATAGTACAAAGTGCTGTGGATGTCGGTACTCCTGTCATTAAAGGCCGGGAACAAAAATCCGATCTCCGGCAGGTCCGCAATCCAGTCCCGGCTGCAATTCCGAAACAGATTGCTGTCCGGATGGTAGCTCAAGCCGGGTTTGGACAGATTCACCGGACAGATGGAACACAGCAGATAGGAAAACACCTCATCGGAAGCGTCCTCCATTTCCAGGCCGTCCGTGGTTCTGCCTGGCACATCATAGACGGTATGTATCAAAAGAATCAGATAATTTCCCACACAGTAGTAATACTGAATGACCTTCTGGTAAAATTCCTCCAGCAGAGCGTCGTCCTTCAGCTCGCTGTCCCTAAGGCGCAGCAAAAATTCCTGGGTGCCGCCGAAAGCCTCCTGCTCCAGAGGAAATTCCAGATTGTGGAGGTTCCGACCCAGGGTACCCGAGAGAGTTTTCTTGAAAATTTCATAATATTTATAAGTATCCTCCTCCTGGAGAGAATAGAAAGCCTCCCGGAAGCAGGCGATAATCTCTTTTTCATTTCCCACGTAACAGCCGCAGATTCGGGTGATACAGCCCTTATCCTTGTTGTAAAGCTTTTTTAACTCGGCAATCTCTTTTTTTGTCATTTTTCTTGTCTCCATTTACAAATGCAGGGATTTTGATTATAATTTTATGAACAGTTCCATTTTATCTTAAATGAGAATCGTTGTAAAGGAGGATATTATGAATACATCACAGCAGTTAAAAACCGCGTTATTAAACATCAACCACAAAAGCTACCCCGCCTACAAATCCGTGGCGGGCAGCTATCGCTTTGACAATTATGTGCTGGGAATCGACCATGTCCAGGGCGACCCCTTCGCCTCCCCCTCCAAGGTGCACCTGGCCGTGGACGGCAAAACTGCCGGTTTTCCATCCCATCTTTACGACACAACCCCCAAGCGGATCGCCCTTCAGGACTATCTCACAAGGCGGCTGGGCAAAGAGCTTCACAAGGTCAGCGGCAAGGCCGGCGGCTCCGGAAAAAGCGGGCTGATATTCATCAGCCAGTGCGGCCAGGAAATTTTAGAGCGCTCCTGCTGTGAGATCGACCCCGCAAACGGCAATCTGCTGTTCCGCCTGGAAATCGGCTTTCCGGCCAACGGGCGTTCCATCAATTCCCCGGAGCTGATCAAAATACTGTTTGATTTTCTCCCGGTCTGCGTCACCAGAAGTCTGCTCTGTAAAAATCTGCCCATGGCGGAGCTGCTGGCTGTGGAGGCGCTCTGCGAGGACCAGCAGTTTATCCGCCGGGAGTTAAAAAGGCTTTCTCTGGCTGCCTTCGTGGCCAACGGCGCCATTTTGCCTCGGATGTCCGGCGTATCTCAGCTCCCCTTAAAAAATGCCGTTGTCTTCCAAAGCCCCGAATCCATGGAAGTAACCTTGAACCTGCCCCACCACGGTCCCCTTACCGGTATGGGAATCTCAAGGGGAATTACCTTGATCGTGGGCGGCGGTTTCCACGGGAAATCCACTCTTCTAAACGCCCTTGAAATGGGCGTCTACGACCACATTGCCGGAGACGGACGGGAGTATGTGATCACCGACGATACGGCCTTCAAACTGCGGGCGGAGGACTCCCGCTACATCAGCAACACGGACATTTCCTTGTTCATCCGCAATCTGCCCGGGAAAAAGGACACTGTCTCCTTCTCCACTCAGGACGCCAGTGGCAGCACCTCCCAGGCTGCCAATGTCATTGAGAGCATGGAGTCCGGTTCCTCCCTGTTCCTCATCGACGAGGACACCTCCGCCACCAACTTCATGATCCGGGACCAGCTTATGCAGAGTGTGATTTCCGACAAGGAGGAACCCATCACCCCCTTTATCAGCCGGGTGCAGGCTCTCTATGAAAAATCAGGAATTTCTTCCATTATCGTGGCCGGAAGCTCCGGGGCCTATTTCCATGTGGCAGACAGGGTGATTCAAATGAAGGACTATGTTCCCTATGACATTACCGAGAGAGCAAAGGAGGCAGCCAAAGACTTTCCGGCCCTCCATACGGAGGGGCTTACCTATCAGACACCCGCCTTTGAGCGCTGTCCTGCCGCTTCCGGGAATCTTAAGGACAATGACCGTATGAAAATGAAGGTGCTGGGAAAGGACAGTATACAGATTAACCGCACAACGGTGGACCTGCGCTACCTGGAGCAGCTGGCGGATACGGAACAGCTCTCCGCCCTGGCCTATCTTCTGACCTACGCCGCCAGGCATTATTTCAGAAAGGGGAGAACCCTGACAGAGGTGGTGGACCTGCTGGAACAGCAGCTGGCTCAGAAGGGATTGGCTTCCCTGGCAGATTCCTCCTATCTGCCCTCCAACCTGGCCAGGCCCCGGCGGCAGGAGATATTCGCCTGCTTTGACCGGTGCCGGGATATTCTGTTTCAGTAGGCGATACCGGCATTTTCTCATTCCAAAACCGGAGTTTCCATTAAAATAAAACGAATCCGTTATACCAGGCACTTCCCGCCCTTAGTATAACGGATTTTTCTTTAAAATACAATCATCTTTTCGCGCCCGGTTTTATTCCAGTATCAACCGCACGCACCCGTAAATCCCGGCGTCATTGCCCAGGGTTGCCAGCGCGAACTTTGCTTCCCTGCAGGCAGCGAACGTCTCCGCCTTGAAAACCTTCTGTACCGCGTCCAGCAGAGGTTGTCCGGCCTTGGACACACCGCCGCCGATAACAAATATCTCCGGGTCCGCCACACAGGAAACGATACTCAACCCTCTGCCCAACACTGCGGCAAACTTATCCACCACACCGGCGGCCACCTTGTCGCCAGCCTTGTAAGCGTCAAATACAGCCTTTGCGGTTATCTCAGCCACATCATCCAAAACCGTTGTCTCATGGGATTCCGCCAGTGCCTGCCTGGCCAGACGCGCCAGACCGGTGGCGGAGCTGTACTGCTCCAGACATCCCTTCCGGCCGCAGCCGCAGACTTCCGTCTCATGGGGATTCATGGTAATGTGTCCGATTTCTCCGCCTGCGCCATGGGCTCCGGCCACAATCTTTCCGCCAACAATAATTCCGCCTCCCACGCCGGTTCCCAGGGTCACCATCACCACATCCTGATAGCCCTTGCCGCCGCCCTGCCACATTTCGCCCAGAGCCGCCACATTGGCATCATTTGCGGCCTTCACGGGGATACCGTACATTTTCCCGGACAACTCCTTCGCCACGGCCACATGGCCCCAGCCAAGATTTACACAGACGGAAACCTCGCCGTCTCCGTCCACCGGACCGGGAATCCCGATTCCGATTCCCTGGACCTCTTCCGAAGCAATCTGCTTCTCTGTCATCTTCTCTTTCAAGGCCTTTGCCACATTGTCCAGGATATATTTTCCGTTTTCACTGGTGTCCGTGGGAATCTCCCATTTTTCCAGCAGGGTCCCTGTGGTTTCAAACAATCCGATTTTGCAGGTAGTCCCTCCGACGTCCACGCCAAAGCCATATTTTTTCATACTGTTTACCTCATTTCCTTCTTCCGCGCCACCGGCCGCACACCTCATTTTCCGGCTCGGGCCTTGATCTTAACGCACCTTTCGCTTGGTCTGCATAATTTTTACAAATTCCGGGTCGGCCTCTATCACGATTGCCGTCCGTTTGTCCTGAATATTGGCCACCATGGTGTAAATCTCACTCACGTTGTTCTTGTTGCAGAAATACTTTGTCACCTGCTGAGGCTCGATTTTCTTCACCATATACTCCACATCGCTTATCTTCAGAGACATTTTTTTCTTGCGGCGGGCCTTATTATAGATGGCGGAAATGTCCATCTCATCGCTGAAATAATTAAATTCATACTCCACAAACGCATGGGTCTGAAGCCATGCAAAAAGCACGCCGAACAGCACCAGTATGATCAGCGAAATAATACTCCCGCTTATGGAAAAAAACAAAAACATTGCCACGGCTGCCGCCAGAGCGGCAATCCTTCCAAATTTGTGCCCTACGCTTTCTCCGCATTGCGCCATCCATTCCAATGGTTTTTCGTTCATTTTTTCTTCTCCTTTTCTTTATTCTCCAAGTAAATATATAAATACTTCCTTAGCCAACTGTATATGTTCCTCGTTGGCGGTAACGGGGATTGCCATCCAGACCTCCGTCCCATAATAGCCCTCCGCTGTCAGCAGATTGCTCTCCGGGAGTTTTAAACCGCACACATATTCCTCCCCAGTCTCTTCGTCCACCGCCGTATAGAGATTGTCGGCATATTTTTCCATCTGCTCTTCTGTGAAAATTTCCCGTATTTCCAGGAAACCGCCGTCGGCTCCAAACATATCCAGGATGAACTTATCACCCGCCAGGATGTCAATGTCCGACGCCGCTATTCTTGCCATCAGGCTCTGGGAGGTTGCCATATCCATCTCACCACCCGAACCATCCTCAGTCAAATACAGGTTTGCGCTGACGCTGATGGTCTCTTCCTCCGGGTTGTATCCGTTTTCCTTCAGATAACGGGTAAATAAATCGTCCTCCTCCGTTTGCTCCTGGTAGGCTGCCACGGAATTCACCAGCGCCACATTTAGGATAATATCCGGATCCGGATTGATTATCTTATAGATAATGTAGATGATTAGTGACACACCCAGCACAATGGCCAGCAAAACAGGCTTATAATACGCCCATATCTGCTCAATCTTCTCCCCGAACGTCATGTCCTTGAACGCTTTGGTTCGCTCTGTTACTTTCTTATGCTCTGCCATAATTTCTGCCCTTTCCAAACAAATCTGACTGCTGACGCAGGCATCCCCGATCGTGACGGCTGATTCCTCTGTGCTTAAAACATTCTCGCAACCGCCACCATAGTTAAATAGTAAAGATTTCAGCGATTCTTGTCAATGTTTTGAGGGCATTTTATAGTTTTTTAAGATATATCGGTTCCCGGGCATGGGGCGGGAGACAGCCGATATCGGGCGCCAACTGTTGCGATACCGGCTTTATACAATTTTACAGACATCAACCCAGCTTGTAAAGTCAGTATATTCTTCCAGTTCCTCCGGCGTAAGCTCAATGGCGCTGTTGGCGCTGCCACAGGCCGGAAAGACAGTCTGAAAACGCTTGAGGGATACATCCAGATAGATTTCCACGCCCTCCTTCACAGCAAAGGGGCACACGCCTCCCACCGCATGTCCGATAAGCGGCTCGGCTTCCTCCACCGAAAGCATTTTTGCTTTTGTGCCAAACTGCGCCTTGTACTTGGCGTTATCAATCTTGGCGTCGCCCGCCGCCACAATAAGCACCACCTTATCGCCTACATGAAAGGACAGGGTTTTGGCAATCCGGCTTTCTTCACAGCGCAGGGCTTTTGCGGCCAGGGCCACCGTGGCGCTGGAACTGTCAAATTCCTGTATTCTCTCCTCGATTCCTTTTGTTTTAAAATATTTTCTTACGTTCTCAATAGACATTCTGCCTTTCCTCCGGTATCTATATCATTATTAAAAGAATCTCGCTCTGCGAGATTCTTCGCGCCCGAGCGGTGCCATTTATGGCTAATTTCATCTCCGCGACACATATTCCACTTAGCGAGGTGTTTTCGAGCTTAGTGGAATAGCGTGCAGAGCTGGTGCGCATCCCGCCGGGCGGGCTTTTTACTTTATAGGGAATTTCGGAGAAATTTCCTATAAAGTAAAAAACACATCCCCTCTACAGAAATGTGCTCTTCTTAAAATGGATGGAGAAGAATTCGAACCGCTTTGGTCGTTCCCTCAGATTACACCATTTTACTGCTGAATGGATGGAGAAGGATTCGAACCTTCGAAGGCGGTGCCAACAGATTTACAGTCTGCCCCCTTTGGCCACTCGGGAATCCATCCATGTGTCCGGTCAGGCAGGCTCTCTTGCCCGACCGAAATTGATTATATCATAAGTGCTTTTCAACTGCAAGAACTTTTTTGATAGAAAACGGCAAATTTATTTGTCGTTTCCTATAGAATTTCCTACACTCGCCTTAATACCACCGCCGACTTAGCCGTCAGAGAAATCTTAAGCCTTCCTCCCGTCACGGAATAGGTCACCGGCGCCGTTGAGTACCCCTCCTCATGGGTGTACATCACCTGCTCCAGACGACTCTCCTTTGGAATCCCTACGCACCATACTGGCAGTTCCAGGGAGCGTGGCCCTTCATCGTTATTCAGAATTATCACAAACTGCTCCCTGCGGCTAAAGCGCCCATAGCACAGCACGTTATCCTCTCCATTCAAGAACTTCACGGAGCCGGTGCGGAACACCTCGTATTCCTTGTGAATCCGTATCATATCCCGATGGAACCGAAAAAGCTCCTTGTCCTCTTCCCCCCATGGATAGGTTCTTCGATTGTCCGGGTCGGTGAAACCGCAAAGTCCGGCCTCATCCCCATAGTACAGGGTCGGCGCTCCGGGCCAGGTCATCTGAAATACCACCGCCTCCCTCAAAACCGCCTTGTTCACATCCTGTTCCGCAGCCTCGCGGCCCAGCTGGGACGCCCGTCCTACCTTCTGGTTGGTCCTGGTCAGAAACCGGGAGTGGTCGTGGTTGGACAATTCATTCATGGCGCAATATAAGGAGGGCGTCAAAAAACGAGTCATGTAATGCTCCATGGATTCCTTAAACAGTTTCAGATTGCCCTTCCTGTCCTCAAGGAACTGGTCGCTGTGCTTCTCCATCCCTGTCAGAAACCAGGTAATGGGCTCCATGAACGCATCATAATTCATGACCGTATCCCACTGGCTTCCATCCAGCCAGTCTCCCGGGTCCCCGTAATGCTCCGCCAGAATCACCGCTTCCGGATTGGCCTCCTTCACAGCCCTGCGAAACTCTCTCCAAAAATGATGATTGAATTCCCTGGAGTGGCCCAGATCTGCCGCCACATCCAGCCGCCAGCCGTCCGCGTTGTAAGGCGGAGACACCCATTTTTTCCCAATCTCCAAAATGTATTCGTACAGCTTATCCGAGCCCTCATAATTCAGCTTGGGCAGGGTATCATGTCCCCACCATCCGTCATAGGAACCGTTGTAGGGCCACCCTTCGGGATTGCTGAACTGGAAAAAGTCACGGTAGGGACTATCTTCAGCAACATACGCTCCTGGCGCATAGCCCTCCTGTCCCTCATAGAGCCGCTCCCGGTCCAGCCATTTGTTGAAGGAGCCGCAGTGATTGAACACCCCGTCCAGAATTACCCGCATGCCCCGGTGGTGCGCCTCTTCCACCAGCCGGACGAATAACCGGTTGCTGGCTTCGAGATTCCGTTTGTCCGTCACCCGCTGTTTGTACTTCGTGGCCCGGATATTTTCATGGTCTCCCTCCGGGAGAGGCTCTCCGCCGTCCGCCTCGATCACTCCGTAGTGTGGATCGATATAATCATAATCCTGTATATCATATTTATGGTTGGAGGGGGAGACAAAAATGGGATTAAAATACAAAACCTCCACCCCCAGCCCCTCAAGGTAATCCAGCTTCTCCATGACACCCTTAAGGTCCCCGCCATAAAATTCCGCCACGCCGAAGTTCTCCGGGTACTTCCGCCAGTTTCCCACCTGCCTGCTATATGTCTTAATATAATAATACTCGTTATCCACCACGTCATTGGAGGTATCCCCGTTATAAAAACGGTCCACCAGAATCTGGTACATCACAGCCCCCTTGGCCCAGTCCGGCGTGGAAAAATCCGGTACCATGGTGAAAAAATACTCCGGGCGCGCTTTCCCCGTGACTCCCAGCCGGTCATAGTAACACTCCATAAAGCCGCTTTGCGCCTGAAAATAATAGCGCACCGGCTCCTGGCCCATCTCTATGGAAACCCGGTAGTAATCAAACTCCGACTCCCGCTCATACCATTCCATCCTAAGCCGCCTGTCACCCACACAAAGCCAGACCACGTCCACGTTATCCTGGGCCGTCCGAAAACGGATCGTCACCATCTCACCGGCTTTTGGCTCCATGGGCTCCCGATAGTCGGCGGTTCCGTCGCTGAACAAAGCCTGGCGGTTCAGTACCGGGCGCATACCCATCATATATTGTAATTTCTGTTCCATCTCATAAACCGTGGAAGGCGTCATATTCTCATCGTTCCTTTTTGTATACTATACTTATTTTATCCAACACCTCAGCAGAAAACAACCTTTTCTTTTTTGGACAGTAAAAAAGGCAGCCTGTCGATCTGCTGCCTTTTTCTAAGGAGAAGGTATTTTTACTATGGGGTGTAGCAAAAACTATATAATGTATTGGGGGGTTTTTACGTTATTTAGTATAGCATCTGTCACTCAATAAGTGTTCACAAAGTTCACAAAAATTGCGGTCTGTTTTTGTGCGTTTTTCACAATCCCTTTTCCCTTCCATTCCAAAATTTCCTTGCATTCTATACGGTCTTTCGCCCTGTCGCTCCTTTTTTCTGCCATACGCAAGATACCCTTTTTACACTTTCTTCAAATTCAGGCCATGCCTCTCCCCCCTGCTAAGCAGAAGCAACCGCTTAATTTTGAAAAGCAAAAGAGGCAGCCTGTCGATCTGCTGCCTCTTTCTAAGGAGAAGGTATTTTTACTATGGGGTGTAGCAAAAACTATATAATGTATTGGGGGGGG
>CALWLN010000164.1 GCA_944381535.1 uncultured Lachnospiraceae bacterium | reverse complement strand
GGCTCTTCATGGGTCTTAGTGGGTGAAAAACACCCGCCAGCCCAGTGTTTATACTGATTTCACGCATTTTGGTTTTCGATTCGGAAGTGGGATGCTCAAATCGGAGCATACCAGGTACACCATATCCAACATGTTCTGGATATTCCGAAAACCATATGCCTTGCGTATTATCAGTTTGATTTTGTTGTTTGTTGCTTCAATCCGTGCATTGCTGATACCAAGCCGGATTGTGTTCAGGATATGCTCCTTGTGGCGCTTGATCTTCTTGTAGAGTTCCTTGAAGGCCGGTATCCTGCTGTGCGATGCCCACCAGAGCCAGCGCCTCAACTCCGCCTCCGCTTCATCAACATCACGGAGCTTTAGAAGCAGCCGAAGCGTTTCTTTCATGCGGTAGGCGCGGTACAGGCGATTGTTGTTCTCCGCGATCATTGCAAGTTTGATTTGCTGCTTCTCAGTCAGGTTCTCCGGCGCTTTTCCAAGAGTATAGGCAGAGTTCTTGATCTCTTCTGCCTTCTCCCTGGCTGCACGGATAATGGCCGTATTCGGGTCGTCCTCTTTGGGCCTTCCCGCCTTTCGGGGATGCTGCCTTGCGATGGTCTCCGATTCCTTGTAGGCCTCCCGCCAGACTTCGCGTCTGACCTCGTCCAGTGCTTCCATAGCCCATTCGACGACATGAAATGGATCTACGCAGCGCTCACACTCAGGGGTGTACTTGTTAACACAGTCTGTGATCCACCTTGCTCCGTCGCCGGTAACGACTTTGATGCTGGCCAGCTGCTCTGCGCCGAGCTGCCGGTAGAACTGTTCCAGAACCTTCTTGCCGTGCCCCTCCGATGCCCAGACAACGGTGTTGGTGTCATGATTTACAATCACTGTGATGTACTTGTGACCCTTCTTATAGCTGGTCTCATCAATACCGATATTGACAAGGCCATCCAGGCGGCGGGAGCGTTCAGGCTCAAGGTCATTCAGGGCTCTATGCACGCATCTGCCGACGGTTTCCCAGTCGATACGCATATATGCAGAGACAGCACTGCGCGGGAGATATTTGGCAAGCCAGGCAACGGTAAGATCGAAGTCTTTTGTGAAGCCGCTGCCCGGGTACGCCCAAGGCACATCCGCAACAACTACGCCATGTTCTGGGCAGAGGATCCGATGTGTAGAGTACGCGATCTCAACGAGAACGCCGCCCCAATCCAGTGCTCTCCATGTCCTCGGGTGTTTGGTCTGCACATCATACGGTTGACAACGTTTATGGCAAAACGGGCAGTCGTGCTCGTGCCACCGATTTGGACGAGCCTTGATCCTCAGATGGCTTACCCCATCCATATCCTGATAAAAGTCTTGATCTTCAACAACTGCGGTCTTGACATTTAGTATTTTTTTGCATAATGTATTAGCTGAAGCCATCTGTGGGTTCTCCCTTCGTGTTGTGTTCGCAGCTATTACACTAAGGGATCACAGGTGGCTTTTCAATATGAAATTTTAATTTTGAGGCATGTGGCTATCCACTATCATGCCAGAAGCCTCAAAAAAAGTTTTAAATAGCCTATGAAAAGCAAATACACCCTTGGATTTTCAAATTTTTCACCCCCATGAAAAGTAACCTTCGCGGACTTTCCTGTCGAATGAAAGAAGGAGCCCCGCGTCCATTTCGCGCGAAGCTCCTGTGTCATCTGTTATAAAATTCCGCAAGTGTATCTCCTGCGCCGGGCATTGTTATTCCGCCGTTTTTTTTCTTCCCGGGAAACGCACCCGGAACATATACCACATGGCGCCGGTGAGGCATACGGAGGAGTATGCTCCGCAGACAATTCCCACCATCAGCGGCAGCGCAAACTCCTTGATGGAGGTGACGCCCAAAAGCCACAGGAAAAATATGGTGATGAAGGTGGTCAGGGAGGTATTGATACTCCGTGACAGAGTCTGGGTGATACTGCGGTTGACCACTTCCTTCAGGCTTTCCTTGCTCTGGTCGGTTAAGGTCTTTAAATGCTCCCGGATACGGTCAAAGATGACGATGGTAGCGTTGATGGAGTAGCCCACGATGGTCAGCATGCAGGCAATAAAGGTGTTGCCCACGGAAATCCACGCAAACACGTAGAAGGCCAGTACTACCAGGACGTCATGCACCAGAGCCAGCACACCACTGGCCGCGAAACGGATATCCTTAAACCGGAACCAGATGTATATCAACATAAATACGGTGGCCAGAGCAACGGCCCAGACAGCGTCGGAGCGCATCTCAGCGCTTACGGTTCCGCTGATGTTCTCACTGACGATGGCATTTTCCTCCACGCCGAAATTCTCAAGCATGGCTGCGTTAAAGGCCTCACGCTCCTCCAGGTCCAGAGCCCGAGTCTTGATCACCACGTCGTTGGAATCGTTGATCTTCTGGGTCTGGACATTGCCGTCGCCGGTCACCTCTTCCACCACCGGCACAATAGTTTCGCTGATTTCTTCAATGGTGTAGTCCTCGTTAAAGGTAACGGTGGTGGAGCTTCCGCCCATAAAGTCCAGACTGTAGTTCAAAGCGTTTCCTCCGGTGGCCTTGTGGATTCCCATTCCCACAAAGCCGGCTGCGATCACAGCCAGGGAAATCCCGATAAATACCCCTCGTTTTCCGAGAAAATTGATGGTCCTGCGCTCCTTTTGCATGCCGTAAAATTTCTGATTCTGAAAGCCGATGGCATAAAAGCTCTTCATAATCCACCGGGTCACTGCCAGCGCCGTAAACATGGAAAGAACGATACCGATTCCTAACGTGTAGGCAAAGCCCTTGACAGTTCCCGAGCCCCGGATTCCCAGCACCACAGCCGCAATGAGCGTGGTGATGTTGCCATCCAGAATTGCGGACATGGCCTTGTGGAAGCCGGCTTTGATGGCGGATTCCACACTCTTACCCGCGGCAATCTCCTCCCGGATACGGGCAAAGATGATCACATTGGCATCCACGGCCATACCGATGGACAAAATGATACCGGCAATGCCGGGCAGAGTCAGAGTGATCTCAAAAATCCAAAGCACAAACACAGTCAGGGCGCAGTACAGGATCAACGCTATGCCAGCCGCCAGGCCCGGGATCCGGTACATCACGATCATAAAAAGAATTACCGCAATGATACCGATGGCAGCCGCCAGAAGGCTGGTGGCTAACGCCTCCTCCCCCAGCTGGGCGCCCAGAGACTTGGAGTGCAGCTCGGTAAGCTCCAGCGACAGGGAGCCCACGCGAATCTGGGTGGCCAGGGCCTCGGCCTCCGCATAGCTCTCCATTCCCTGGATCACCGCATTTCCATCCTCAATCACCTGGTTTACTGTGGGGTTACTGATGACCTCCCCGTCATAGACGATAGGCAATGTCTTGCCGAGATTTTCGGTGGTAGCCTCCTTGAAAATCTCGGTGGCTTCATCCGTCAGATTCAGAGACACCATGTACTCCCGTTTCCCCGTCTGCTGGTTGGTGGTGGAAACCGGCTGCGCGTCCTCCACATCCGCGCCGGTGAGAATCACTTCGCCGTCCGCGTTTTGGATTTCCAGAGAGCCCGGCTGGCCCAGTTCCTCCAGAATCGCGTTGGCATCGTTGACGCCCGGAATCTCGATGTTGATACGGTTATCTCCCTCCTGGTACACCTGGGCCTCGGTGCTGTAACTGTCCACACGCCGCTGAAGCTTGTAGACGGTGTCCGCCATGTCCTCGGCGCTGGGATTTTCCTCCACGGCCTCATAGGTAATGCTGACGCCGCCCTTAAGGTCTAATCCCAGGCGTATCCCGCTGCTGTCACCCGCAGCCACGTCAGAAATGATGGTACCGGCATACCAGCTTGCGCCGGCCAGGACCAGCAAAATCAAGATTAATATTGCAATTCCTTTACTTCGTTTCACGATAATTCACTCTCCCTATTCCGCCAACGCGGCTTTTATCATAATGGCACATTCAATGCGCTTCTTCTGCAGCGCGCAGCCGATATCATAGGCATTGTTGATGTCCCCATGAAAATTGTAGGAGTTGGCCGCGCAGCCGCCGCTGCAGTAAAATTTCGCAAAGCAGTCCCGGCATTTCTCCTTGGAGTAAACATTACACCCCCGGAATTCCTCCCGGATGGCGGTATTCTTCACGCCCTCGTACACATTTCCCATGTAAAATTTCTCATTGCCCACAAACTGGTGACAAGGGTACAGGTCTCCCCAGGGCGTCACCGCCAGATACTCGGTGCCGGAGCCGCAGCCGGAAAGCCGCTTGGCCACGCAGGGACCGCCCTCCAGATCGATCATAAAATGGAAGAAATTGAAGCCCCTTCCCTCCCGCTCTCTCCGAATCATCTCCACCGCCAGCTTATCGTACTCCTCATAAAGCTTCGGCAGATCCTCTTCCCGGATGGCGTAGTCCTCCGTCTCGGAGGCCACCACCGGTTCCACGGAAATCTGCTGAAATCCCAAATCCGCCAGATGCAGCACATCCCGGGAAAAATCCAGGTTATAGTGGGTAAAGGTCCCCCGCACATAATAGTTGGTCTGTTTCCGGCTCTTTGCGAACCTCTGAAACTTCGGCACGATTAAATCGTAGCTTCCGGCGCCTTTTGGGAAGGGACGCATAAAATCATGGACCTCTTTTCTTCCGTCAATACTTAAGACCACATTGGCCATTTCCCGGTTGGCGAACTCCATGATATCGTCATTCAGCAATACGCCGTTGGTCGTCAGGGTAAACCGAAAATTCTTATTATGTAATTTTTCCTGCTCACGCCCGTAGGCAACCAGGTCCTTTACCACCTGAAAGTTCATAAGGGGCTCGCCGCCGAAAAAGTCCACCTCCAGATTCCTGCGGTTGCCGGAATTGGCAATCAGAAAATCAAGAGCCGCCTTCCCAACCTCATAGGACATCAGTTCCCGGTGTCCGTGATACTCGCCTTCCTCGGCAAAGCAGTAACGACAGGCCAGGTTGCAGTCGTGGGCGATATGAAGGCACAGCGCTTTCACCACTGTTGGACGATTTTTAAATCCGTCAATATAGGCCTCGTATTCATCCTCCGTAAACAGCTGCCTGTCCGCCTCTAAGGCAGCGACCTCGTCGTATGCCTCGGCAATCTCCGCAGCCTCGTACCGACTGGACAGCTCCTCCACGATATCCTCTTTGCTTTTTTCCCGATACAGGGGAATCACATCATAGGTTACGTCGTCCACCACATGGACGGCGCCGCTGTTGACGTCCAGCACAATATTGTAGCCGTTATTTTTATACTGATGAACCACTGCTATAGTTCCTCTCTTTCCATAGCACACAAATGACCGCTCGCCCTGTTGCGAACGGTCTATTCTGTGACGTTTTTTCTGTTTTTTGTATCCGCCGACTCTTACTTGTTCTCGCAGCTCTGGTTTCCTACGGTGCAGGAGGTCTTGCACGCAGACTGGCAGGAGGTCTGGCACTCACCGCAGCCGCCCTTCTTTACGGTGTTCTGCAGCTTCTTTGTATTTAAGGTCTTTACGTGTTTCATAACGAATCTTCCTTTCTATTTTATGATTTCTGTATGATAAGAGATATGGAAAATGCTCCCTGGCGTTTTCCGCTTCATGGATTATAACATATTTTGGAGGAGCGGTAAAGTGGTTTTGCGTTTTTTATTGTTGAAAACCCTTTGGAAACCCTTTTTCGCTACATGGACCCGGACAAGCTTTATATCGTAGAATTTAAGTTGTCATCTGACAATGGAGATGATACAATAGATACACGATTTGAATTGTTATAAAAATAACCCGCAGCACAGAGGAGGTCTTACTATGGCATTACCCAAAAAGCGTACCTACACCATTGACGATATCTACGCCCTGCCGGAAGGCCAGCGGGCGGAACTGTTCGACGGCCAGATGTATATGATGGCGCCGCCGAACCGGATTCACCAGGAATTGGTAAACCGCTTATGCCAGAGAATCACGAACCATATTGATTCAAAGGGCAGCTCCTGCAAGGTCTATCCTGCCCCATTTGCCGTTTTTTTGACAGAAGACGATACGAATTACGTGGAGCCGGATATCAGCGTTATCTGCGACAAAAACAAGCTTACAGACAAGGGCTGCGATGGAGCCCCGGACTGGATTATTGAAATAGTATCTCCCAGCAGCAGCAAGCGCGACTATCTTACCAAAAGCACAAAATATGAAGCCGCTGGCGTCCGGGAATATTGGATCGTGGACCCGGACAAGCAGCGCATTACCATATACCGTTATGAGGTGGAGGCCGCTCCGATGATTGCCGGATTTGAGCAGCCCATCCAGTCAGGTATATTTTCCGATTTGGAAATAACCATAGCCGACCTGCTGAAATAAAAAGCCACCCAAGCGATCTGTACCATGACAATATAATAGACTTATCAAGGGAGCCGATGGGGCGATATGTCAGCCGCCGAGATTTTTTGAAAGGGGCTGGTGCCAATGGTTACATATAGCGATTTATTCTCTTTTGTAATTATGCTTTGTGCCGTAATAACTCTTGTTTTGTATTTTAAGCACAAAAAGTAGCGCCCTCGTCCTGGTAAGATAAAGCGCTACTTAAAGTAGTAAATTTCTTCCGGCGGCTGGGTCCGCTCCAGCTTTCGGCTCTCTTGTTAAGTCTATTATATGCCATGTGCCCCAAAAATGCAAGTCCCAAAACTTCAAACGTTCTTTTGCTAAAATGGTACACTCTGGAAATCATCTTAAGGTATTTTTAAGAATTATATTGAGTTTTTTCTCGGAAACCCCTATTATAATGCGTAGTGTGAAGTTGAAGATTACCGTTCACTTCACCCGGTAACACTTAAGAAGGACTCCTTCCGCCGCTCCTTAGCGGTATTACCTTTGTGAGACAGAATTTTACAGAAAGGACTTGGAACTATGGACGCAGAGACCATCCTGGTGGTAGACGACAACAGAGAAATTGTCTACTCTCTGGGCAAGCTTCTGGAATATGAGGGGTATCATGTTTTGAAGGCCTACGACGGCATGGAGGCCCTGGACGTGCTGCAGGCTCACCATGTGGACTTAATCCTCCTGGACGTGATGATGCCCCGCTTAAACGGCCTCTCCGCTCTCATGAAGATCCGGGAAACCAACAAAATTCCGGTGATCATCCTGTCCGCCAAGACCGAAGAGAGCGACAAGGTATCCGGCCTCATCATGGGCGCCGACGACTACATCAGCAAGCCCTACAATACGGCGGAATTGGTGGCCCGGGTCAAAGCCCAGCTCCGGCGGTATCATACTTGGGGCGGCAGCGCGCCGAAGCAGGAAGCGGACAAGCTGGTAAACGGCGGGCTTGTACTGGACAAAACCCGGTGTATCGCCATCGTGGACGGGACTGAGGTGCGGCTGACAGCCACGGAGTACCGGATTCTGCTGCTGTTGATGGAGCACCCGGGGCAGGTCTTTCCGGCGGAGCAGATTTACGAGCGGGTGTGGAACGAGCTTGCGGACTATACCGTGGAAAACACCGTAATGGTGCATATCCGCCATATCCGTGAGAAAACCGAAATTGATCCTAGAAATCCAAAATATGTAAAGGTGGTGTGGGGAATTGGCTACAAAATGGAAAAATACAGTTGAAACTAAGGTAAAAAAAATAGCAAAAGCGATTCTTACAAAGACGGGAAGAGATATTATTGCAAGCGTTATCTTTGGGATTGTTGCTATCATCTTTTTTTATGCTATGTACGAAGGAACAGGCTGGCGTAATACGGAAAGCACCTGGATACTGGGGCTTTGGGGAAATTTCTTTTTGGGTCTTACCTCCGTCCTGATATACCGTCTCTGTCTAAATATCACTTATGCAAATACGGATCAAATGGATCAGCTTCAGCAAGCGGAACAAACCGAGCAACCAAAACAGCCTGTCTATACTTACGAAAGGTGGAAGCGATTTTATCACCGACAACAGTTATTCTGTTGTATTACCGGAGGCGTTCTGCTATTTGTCTCCTTCTTTATTACTCGTTGGATTGCCGATTATGCTCGCGGTTGGTACCGCAGCAATTACTCCAGCGCCTATGTCACCGTCTTCACCATCTTCTGGTTCTTCATTGTCTGCGAATGGACCCTTTATCGGTTCATGCGCCGGCAGCTGGACGTGGTGATGACCAAAACCCGGGAAAACAACCAGAAAATCGTGAATGCCGCCATGGAATCCCAGAAGGAGAGCATTGCAGCCGCCATCAAGAGCGAGAAATTAAAGGTGGATTTGATTTCCAACGTCTCCCATGACTTGAAAACACCTCTGACTTCCATGGTGGGCTATATCGACCTCTTAAAGAAGGAGGAATTAAACGACACCGCAGCCGATTATGTGGAGGTGCTCTCCACCAAGGCCCAGAAGCTGAAGGAAATGATTGAAAGCCTCTTCTCCCTGGCCAAAACCAGCAGCGGCAACATTGAGTTAAAGCCCGAGCCTCTGAATCTGAACCGGCTGATCGAGCAGATTTACGCCGACATGGAGGATAAGATCACCGCCAGCGGCCTGGAATTCGTCACCGAGCTGACCGCCGCCGACACCGAGCTTGTCACCGACAGCAGCTACTTATACCGTATCTGCCAGAACTTGATTGAAAACGCGCTGAAATACTCCGCCCTGCACACCCGGGTGTTCTTAAAGACCAGCTCCACCCCCACGGAAAAGGGCCGGCTGATTCGCTTTGAGATCACCAATACCTCCGCCTACCGCATGGACTTCACCAAAGAGCAGATTGTGGAACGCTTTGTCAGAGGTGATAAGGCACGCTCCTCCGAGGGCAACGGACTGGGGCTCGCCATCGTCAGCACCTACACCTCCGCCCTGGGCGGACAGTTCGACGTTTTCATCGACTGCGACCAGTTTAAGGCCATTGTTGAATTCGAAAAAGCGGCTGCGTCGGACACGGAGGGACAGTGAATTATCCGCTCCCGGAAACGAGACTGCCGGGAGCGGATTTTTCCTCTTTTCACCCAGCCATGCCGCCCACCATGCCGGAGGCGATACACAAAACCAGCGTGGTGGCAAACCGGCTGGCCTCCATGTCCATTCCCTTGTGAAACACGACAGACCCAATAACCAGAATCAGAAAATAAGCCGCTCCCATCAGCATGCCCCATAAAAATTTCCGGCTCTTCATCTTTTTCCCGGCCAGCAGTCCTCCCACAAAGCCCGATATCACATAGATTACCACGATTCCAATGGAGACTGCGCTCTCGCTTAGCTGAAGCTTTGACAAAAGCAGCGTCAACACCAACAGCAAAACCCCCGTGATGATATACATAAAAAGCAAAATCTTCAGTATTGATAGCGCCGTCGTATTGTTTTTTCCCGTCCGTTCCATAACATTCTTCCTTTCCTGCCCGGGGCGTTTTGATCACGCCCACCCTGTCCTACCAAAACTATATGATTTTGTCCTGAAAAATAGAACTGTCACTGTTCTTCAAATAGTCCCATAGGGTAACTTCTAAATTTTCTAAATTTTTTCTTAATTCCTTGCAATTTTTTCCGTTCTACCGTATAGTTATGAATAGCTGAATATTTTTTAGCGGTAAACTAACACCAACCCGTCCGCAGGAAGCGGACCACCTGAAAGGAGAGAACTTTAACTTGGACCCTAGTGTCGTCGCGCAGCTTATTGTCTTAATCGTATTGATTGGCTTGTCGGGATTTTTTTCCTCGGCAGAAACCGCACTGACAACCTGCAACAAAATTAAAATGAGAACTCTGGCGGAAGACGGAAACGTCAAGGCCAGACGGGTACTTAAAATTACGGATAACTCCGGTAAGCTGTTAAGCGCCATCCTGGTGGGCAACAATATTGTAAACCTGTCCGCCTCTTCCCTCACCACAACCATGGCGATTTCTCTGTTCGGAAATACCGCCGTAGGTATCGCCACCGGCATCATCACCTTTTTAATCTTAATTTTTGGTGAAATAACACCGAAAACTCTGGCAACGGTACACGCAGACAGTATCTCCCTGGCCTACTCGGGCGTTATTAGCTTCATTATGAAGATTTTTACCCCCATTATTTTCATCGTCAACAAAGCCTCTCTGGGGATTATGTTCCTGCTCCGGGTGGACCCCGACAAGACCCAGAATTCCATGACGGAGGATGACCTTCGCACCATCGTGGACGTGAGCCACGAGGACGGCGTCATTGAGACGGAAGAGCATGAAATGATCAACAATGTGTTCGATTTCGGAGACGCCCAGGCCAAGGAGGTTATGGTACCCAGGATCGATATGACTTTTGCGGATATCAACAGCACCTATGACGAGCTTTTGGATATCTTTCGGGAGGACCATTACACCAGACTTCCCATCTATGAAGAATCCACGGACAATGTCATCGGTATTATCAATATGAAGGACCTGCTTTTGTGCGAGGACCGGGACAGCTTCTGTGTGCGGGATATTTTAAGGAAGCCCTACTACACCTACGAGCACAAGAATACCTCGGAGCTGCTTCTGGAAATGCGGCAGTCCTGCAATAACATCGCCATCGTCCTGGACGAGTATGGCGCCACCGCCGGCCTTATCACACTGGAGGATCTGCTGGAAGAGATCGTCGGGGAAATTCGGGACGAGTACGACGACGACGAGGAGGACCCCATTCAGAAAATAAGCGACCGGGAATACATGGTGCAGGGCTCCATGAATCTGGAAGATTTAAGCGAGGCGCTGGATCTGGATCTGACCTCCGAGAACTACGATTCCATCGGCGGCTATCTGATCGGCCTTCTGGACCACCTGCCCACAGTTGGGGAGAACATCACCACCGAGGATAATATCTATTTCCGGGTGGAGGATATGGATAAGAAGCGTATCAATAAAATTTTCATGCGGATTCCCGAAAAAACGGAGGACGAGGAGGAAGAATCATAACCTGTCACACGCGGAGCCCCTACAATGCTTCCAAATCCAGTGTGTTGATTTCAGAATACAACAGAACGCAGTCCCCAGGGGGTATCTCCCCCGGGACTGCGTTCTGTTGTAACCGTTCAGATATCTGACCTGTTACATTCTGTCTCTCCGCTTTTTACCGCTTTTGATTGATTGGCGCAATGCCTTCCTTGCGGACATTGTGGGTCTGATTCTGATTTTCCGGCTTCACGCTCTTTGTGACATTATTAAACCGGTCCAGATTTTCCTGGCGGTTCCGGGCTTCCTCTTCTTTGTTGTCCTGTTTCCATTCCTGGCGCATAGTATCACCTCCGAAAACAGTGTTCCCCGTCCTTTTACATTTCATCCAGCTGACCAATGGCCTTCTCCAGAACTTCAAAATAATTTTCAAAGGTTTTCCGGCAGCACTCCGGGTCCTTTATCACAATTCCCGCCGCCCGCAGGCCGATCAGTGAAAAGCCCATGGCCATCCGATGGTCCTCATAGGTTTCCACCAGGCCGCTCTTTGGCGCGCCGGGATAAATTTTAATAAAATCCTCCCCCATCTCACATGCAATCCCCAGCTTTCCAAGCTCCGTCACAATAGCCAGCATGCGATCGCTCTCCTGAAAACGAATATGGCCAATCCCAGTGATGGTGGTGGGACTGTCCGCAAAGGGAGCCAGCGCCGCCAGGGTGATGGCCTGGTCGGAACAGGCGGACATGTCCGCCAGGATTCCGTGAAAGCTTCCGTCCGCCTTCCCACTGACCCGGATTCCTTCGGCTTCTGACCTCACCTGGCAGCCCATGCGCTCTAAGATTCTTAAAAATTCCACATCCCCCTGGAGGGAATCAAACTGTACATGCCGCACCTGCACAGAGATTCCAAGCAGCGGCGCCATGGCATAAAAATAACAGGCTGCGGACACGTCCGGCTCAATCTGATATTCCATGGCCCGGTACCGCTGTCCGCTCCTGATATGGTACAGATTTTCTCCTGTCCGCTCCGCTCTGACCCCGAACTGCTCCATCATTTTCTCGGTCATCCGAATATAGGCCATGCCATGGCTGCCCGTAACCTGAAGCTCCATATTCTCCTGCGCCAGCGCGGCCGTGATCAGAAGGGCGCTTAAAAACTGGCTGCTGTCCCCGATGTCCACGGTCATCCTTGGGGTTGCGAAACCATTGGAGGTAAGAGTAAATGGGAAATGCCCCTCCTTCTGCTCACAGCGCACCCGACACCCCAGCTCCTCCAGAGCAGAGAGCAACGGCGCCATGGGACGGCGGCGCATCTGAGAGGACGCGTCCAGATGATAGATTCCATGGGATACGCCAAGATAGGCACTTAAAAACCGCGCCGCTGTTCCGGCGCTTCCCACATAGATGGAAGCCTCCTTCTTCGGCACCCTTCCGCCAAGTCCTGTGACTGTGACAGTTTTCTCGTTCTCCTCCGCCACCGCCTCAAAGCCCAGTTTCTGAATGCAGGAGAGAAAATGGCGGGAATCATCACTGAACAAAGCCCCCTTGAGGACGCTGGTTCCCTCCGCCAGTGTAGCCAGCAAAAGCGCCCGGTTGGTAATGCTCTTAGAGCCCGGCACTTCCACCCTCACTGTGCCCTGCTTATTTTTACACGGGTACACACAGGGTACCCGGTACTGCTCTGCCTCTGCCATTTTCCAAATCTTCCTTCCGCTAACTCTCACATCTGTATATTATGGATTTTCCCAGCTCTCCAGCCTTCTCCTGTCCCATGAAATAGGCTGTCAGCGCCAATCCAAAGGGAATGGCCGTTCCCATGCCCCGGCTGGTGATAATGTGGCCATCTCGCACCACCTCGTCAGTGCTTATCACCGCACCGGTCAGCTTCCCCTCAAAGCCGGGATAACAGGTGGCCTTTCTGCCCTTCAGAAGTCCTGCCTGACCCAGCACGCTGGGAGCCGCGCAGATGGCCGCCACCAGTTTTCCCGCTCCGTCAAAGGTTTTCATTACCTCATTGACGCCGGCATGATTCATAAGATTGGTGGTTCCCGGCATTCCTCCCGGCAGCACCACACCGTCAAGCTCCGCAAAATCCACATCCTCAAACAGTGCGTCCGCCAGCACCGTAATGTTGTGGGAGCCGGTAACCTCCCTTTCCCCGGAAATGGAGATGGTCACAACCTCCACTCCTGCTCGGCGCAGAAGATCCACCACCGTCAAGCCTTCAATCTCCTCCAGCCCCTGGGCCAGAAATACACCTGTTTTACTCATAGAGAATTCCTCCTTTTTCAAATTAATTTAAATCATTTTTACGCTGATATACTTCTCTTATACCCTCTCAAAATAGAATTCAAAGGCCTTATCATCCCCGTCTGCTCCGGGAAGCAGGATTCCGCCTGCCATGAGGGCCGCACCGGTATAAATCTGTCCCGCCTCCAGCTCCGTTCCTTTCACCAGCTGATATTGAGCCGCCGGTTCAAGTCCCCTGAGCTTCAGCACATATCGTCTCATGTTTGGCTCTACCCGGAACGTCAGGCCCTGTGCCAGCACCCTGCTTTGATCCTTTTCTACAAAAGACCAGGCCGCGAGATTGTCCTTGAGCGGATTCGAGAGACGGTAATATGCGCCGTTATGAATCAGGGGGCCGTACTGCTTAAACCGCCGGATCTGCTCTCCCACAGCCTCCTTTTCCTCCCTGCTTAATTTACTTAGATCAAGCTCATAGCCGAAGCTTCCGGCCATTGCCGTCACCCCGCGGGCCTCCAGGGAGGTTCTCCTACCAGTCTGATGATTTGGTACGGCCGATACGTGAGAGCCAACCGCCGAAACAGGGTAAAAGAAGCTGGTTCCATATTGAATCTGTGTCCGCTGATAGGCGTCCGTATCATCGCTGCACCAGCTCTGGGGACAATAATACAACATCCCGGCGTCGAACCGTCCGCCGCCTCCGCTGCAACCCTCAAACAGCACCTGGGGGAACTCTGTTGTCAGCCGCTCCAGCAATTCATACAGGCCCAGCACATATCGGTGAGGCAGCTCTCCCTGCCGCCCGGCCGGAAGCATGGCGGAAAACCAGTCACAGACGCTGCGGTTCATATCCCATTTTACATACTCGATGTTTGCGCTGTTTAAAATGTTCCGGATAGACTCATACAGATATTCCCGCACATCTGCCCGGGACATATCCAGTACCAGTTGAAACCGGGACCGGATCGGGTCTCTTCCCGGAATCTGAATGGCCCAATCCGGATGATTCCGGTACAGATCGCTGTCCTCGGAAACCATCTCCGGTTCAAACCAGAGGCCGAATTTCATGCCCAGACCGTTGATATCTTCTGCAAGCTTATGTAAACTGCATTTCAGTTTGTTCTCATTGACAAACCAGTCACCCAGGCCGGAGCAATCGTCATTCCGCTTGCCGAACCAGCCGTCGTCCAGCACCATCATATCCACGCCAAGCTCCGCTGCCTGACGGGCGATTTTCAAAATCTTCTCCCCGTCAAAGTCAAAATAGGTGGCTTCCCAGTTGTTGATAAGCACCGGACGTTCCGCCAGCTTGTGAACTCCCCGGCACACATGCTCTCTTAAGATGGTGTGGAACTGATGGGAAAGCGTTCCAAAGCCCTCAAGGGAGCACGACAGTATCACCTCCGGCGTGTAAAACGCTTCTCCCGGATTTAACTGCCAGGAAAACAGTTCCGGATTCATTCCCATCAGCAGGCGTACCTGTCGCATCTGTTCCTTTTCCACTTGAGTCTGAAAACCACCGCTGTAGAGAAGCGCCGCTCCGTAGCACAGCCCCCGTTCCTCCGTAGCGCCTTTTTCGCAGAGAAGTACTGTCGGATTCTGTTGCTGGCTGGAACTTCCCCGCCGGCTGCTGCTCTCCTGGATCCCATGAAAAATCTCATTCCGCTCCACAATGCGCTCCATATTGTGACGGCCATGAAAATGAATCCACTCCCATTCTCCCCGGGAAATGTCCAGACACAGGCTGTGGGCCCGGTCTATCGTCACCGCATCTTTTTCTCCATTTATGATCACGGTGCTTCTTGTAATTACATCCAGCTTCTCAAAAACGCCGTAGTTAAGAATTACCTTGATATCACTAAACTTATCCTTCAGCGTAATTCGCAGGGTCTCTGCCTCCGTCTCATCGCCATAAGCCGCCGGTAGTCCCGGAATCTGATATTTTCCCGGAAGAATTTCGTAAGCTTCAAAACGCAAGTCCAACGCCTTTGTGCCATTTGCATGAATCACAGACAGCGCCGGAATCCGATAATCCCCATTTCCGATGGTACTGTACTCCAACGGCCGGTTATCCAGAGAGTAGTTTCTCACATTCCCCGCGTCATAAATATTACCGGAAAATCCCACGTCCGGATAATCCATCAGATACTCCATGGAGCAGCCTGTTTTTGCGCCGTACCATAGATGGCACAACACCCCATAGGAATCCACCTGCATTTGGTACATGGTGTTCGCCATCTCAATCGTAAATAATCTGTCTTTTACTTGAATTGCCATAACTTCACTCCCTTATTTCCTCTCCTGCCACCTGTCCAGATCACAATATTTTTTACATTTTACCACGTCATAGAGAACCCTGTCAAATTTTACGAAATCTCTACGAAGGCTCCCTCAGATTAGCAAAAACTTCCAACATATATTTTTTTCTGCTGTAAATAATAACACCAAGGTAAGTGATACTTATCTTCGAAAAAACTATATTGAAATCACTTGGAGGTGAATCGAATGACTAACAATTCCGGTTCTAACACAAACAGAATGGCAGTGCCAGAAGCAAAGGAAGCAATGAACCGTTTCAAGCAGGAAGTGGCTTCTGAAATCGGTGTCCCCCTGAAAGAGGGTTATAACGGAGAACTGACTTCAGCTCAGGCTGGATCTATCGGCGGAGAGATGGTTAAGAAAATGATCATGAAGCAGGAACAGCAGATGTCTGGCGGTATGCAGTAACAGCATTCCCCAAAAAGTCTCTCACAGGCAATTTCCCTGTGGGAGGCTTTTTTGTTGTTTTTCTGAGATATCGTTGGTATAATACATGATTATAGGGTTCGCAAAGCAGTTCCTATATATAGAAACATTGAATATACTAGCTCAAACAGGAGGTCCCCATGGAAATCGAACGCAAATATCTGATTCATCAGCTGCCGGAGGACTACACTTCCCACCCATCCCAGCAGATCGAACAGGGCTACTTAAACATCCGCCCGGTGGTGCGCGTCCGCCGCCAGGACGATGAATATTATCTGACCTACAAATCCGACGGCCTGATGGCGCGGGAGGAATACAACCTGCCGCTGACAGAGGAAGCTTACCTGCACCTTCGCCAAAAAGCCGACGGCTGTCTCATCACAAAGAAACGATACCGCATTCCTTATGAAAACAATCTCACCATCGAACTGGATGTATTTGAGGGCGCACTGGCTCCCTTGATACTGGCAGAGGTGGAATTTGCTTCAGAGGAAGCCGCCAACGCCTTCCGGCCGCCGGAATGGTTCGGAGAAGACGTGACATTTTCCGGCGAATACCATAACAGTCATCTGTCCCGGCATGGTCTGCCGGAATCAAATACCCCGCTGTAAGCAACGGGGTATCAAACGGGAATAAAGCATATCCGGGCCGCTTCTTCTCAGAAGCGGCTCGTCTCATACTGTCGGTAGGTTTTTATACATTGCTTCAATTCCTCGTAGCGGCGTTCCAACGGTCCTTCCTCAATCACAACATCCAGAACCACGGCCATGTTGTTGATCATCACGTCGGTAATATCCTCCCGCATATCCAAAAGAATACGGTACTTTTCCTCATAGGTTCCCGCATCATAAAAATCCATCAGAAGGTCCTCAATGGTTTTCTTCTCCGCCGGTTGTCTCGTCTGCTCTTCCCGGGTTCTTGCTTCCCGCTCCGGTTCTCTCGTCTGCTCTTCCCGGGCCGTTGCTTCCCTCTCCGGTTCCAGCTCCACCAGCTCAAACCGAAATCTCTGCTTCACCTCCGGATATTTCTCGCGGTCCACCAGGCTGACAAACATGTCATATGGTCTGGCATACACGCCGTAATCCCCATACAGTGCCTGGTAAACAACCAGCTTTTCTCCCGTCTCCGAGTGTGTGGCTACCGTAACAATCTGGTACAGCTTATCTTTAAAATGGCGGTATTTTTCACCGCTTCTTGGTTCTCCCTGTGGCATACAAAATCCTTTCTTTCTGTCAAAACTGCCTACGCCATGCATGATGGACGCAACAAATGTTCTTCCCGCGCTTTCCAGGCTTCCGGTTAGACCTGAATCCGATTCAGCAAATCCAGTCCCTCCGACACAAAATCCCGCTCAAAGGCAATATTGGTATCCGGACCCTTAATCATCAGATCTTCGATATCCTTCATCATGTCGCTGGGGCCGTTCTCCGGCACTCCTGTATATCCCGCCTTTGTTATATCCGAGGAATTCGCAAAATTTCCCTCAGCCCGGTTTCGGTCAGGCGGAAAACCTGCGGGCCCGCCCTTTGCCGCAACGGCTGCGGCTTTTGCTGCCGGGGAAGTTCCCTGGCCCCTTTCCATGGTCCTGCCGGCCTCTGCCGCGAAAGTCCCCTGGCTTCTCTCCATGGTTCTGCTGGCACTGCCCGCACTTCCTGCTCTGCCCGCCATAGCTTCCTGGCCTTTTGCGCGCTCTCTGCCGGTATCGTAACTTCCCGCCGCCTGATATTTTATATCATCTGAATTAAAATCCTCGGCTACCGAAGCCTTCGCCCGCTTCAAAATATCCGGGTCCGTAGATTTTTTATACTTCTTAGCCAACCGCGCCTTCAGTTCCCGCTGGGCGTCTGTCGAAGTCTGCGTTCTCCCACCGTCATTCTGCCTGGCCACATGTTTTGCGTTGGCCTGGGCCTTCTGCTGCATGGTCTGCGCCTTTTGCGCGCTCTGGGAGCTGCCCTGATTTTTACTCTGGCTCTTTCCCTTGCTGACCGCAACTACCACCCAAATGATAATGATGATCCATATAATAGCGCCCATTCCGTCTCACCCTCTCCTTTCCGTCATTCCTGCCCCCTGGCATTTCAACTGCTTTTCCTCAAAGCCGGTTCTTCCCATTTCTCACGTCTTTACCACATATTTTGCGCTGAAAGCCGCAAACAGTCCGATCAACGCGCCTGCCAGCACGTCCGTGGGATAATGAACCCCCAGATACAGCCGGCTTAAAGCAATCAGCACCGCCAACACAAAGGCCGGGATTCCGATGTATCTCGGAGTTCCCTTCAACACCACAAAGCCCGCCGCAATGGAACTTGTGGCATGACCCGAGGGAAAGGAGCTGTCCCTTAAGGGTCCGATCAACGCCTGCAGACCGGCAACGGCGTCGTAGGGACGCACCCGCATTACCAGATTTTTCAGAATCAGATTCGTCACCAGATAACCGATCAGAAGCGCCACGGCCATGGCCGTTCCAGTCTTTCGGTACCGCTTGGTACAGATAAAAACGGCCGCAAGCACGATCCAGATGATTCCGCCGTCACCAAGACTGGTGATAAACCTCATGATCCCTGTCAGCCAGGGAAATCTCAAGTATTCCTGAATGAAGAGCAAAATCCTTCCGTCCAAATCCAACAAAAAGTCTAACAGCATAATTTGTTTCCTCCCATCCACCCTATCATAATATATTTTGGTCCTTCCGTCAAACCCCTTGTGCTTTCCAGTCGTTAATTCTTTTCAGCCTCTCCCCGGCGGCCTTCTCTTCCCCCTGCTCTGTGGGATGGTAATATCTGCGCTCTTTTAAGGACTCCGGCATACACTCCATGTGTGTCAGTTTTTCCTCCGTATCGTGGGCATACTCATAGCCCTTGCCGTAGCTAAGCTCCTTCATGAGCTTTGTGGGCGCGTTCCGAAGCTGAAGAGGTACCGGTTCCGCCCTAAACTCCCGCACATCCTTCTTACATTCCTCGCAGGCCACGTACAGGGCATTGGACTTTGGTGCCAGGGAGAGATAGGTCACCGCATGGGTCAGGTGCACATCGCACTCCGGCATTCCCAGAAAATGACAGGCCTGGTAGGCCGCCACCGCCACCTGAAGCGCCCGGCTGTCCGCCATGCCGATATCCTCGCTGGCAAACCGAATCAGCCTACGGGCAATGTAGAGGGGATTTTCCCCGCCCTCCAGCATGCGGCACATCCAGTAGATAGCCGCGTCCGGGTCAGAGTTTCGCATGGACTTGTGGAGGGCCGAAATCAGATTGTAATGCTCCTCCCCCGTCTTATCGTATAACAGGGATTTTTTGCTGATACATTGCTCCAGCCCCTGGTCCGTCACCGTGATGGCCTCCGGGCTGATTTCCCCGTTGGTCACCGCCATCTCCAGGGTATTTAAGGCGGTCCGGGCGTCCCCGTTGGCAAAGGCCGCAATGGCCGCAAGCTGGCTGTCGGTAACGCGGATACTCTGATTTCCGTAACCGGCCGGATTTTTCAAGGCATTTGCAAGAAGCCTCTCCAGGTCCTTCTGCTCCAGGGCCCGCAGAACAAACACCTTACACCGGGACAAAAGGGCCGCGTTCACCTCAAAGGAGGGATTCTCCGTGGTGGCGCCGATGAGCACAATACTTCCCCTCTCCACAAAGGGCAGGAACGCGTCCTGCTGGGCCTTGTTGAACCGATGAATCTCGTCCACGAAAAGTACCGTGCGCACTCCCAGCCGCCGGCTCTCCTCCGCCCGGTTCATGACCTCCTTGATTTCCTTGATTCCGCTGGTCACAGCGCTGAAATTGATGAAATCCGCCCTGGTGCGCCCGGCGATGATACTGGCCAGGGTGGTCTTGCCCACCCCCGGCGGCCCCCAGAAGATCATGGAGGATATCTGGTCACGCTCAATGAGCTGACGCAGCATTTTCCCCTTTCCCAGCAAATGCTCCTGCCCCACGAATTCGTCAAGGTCCGCAGGCCGGATCCGGCTGGCCAGAGGGGCAGAAAATTTTCGGTCATCAAATAAGGACATCTGTTCCATGAAAAGCCCTCCTTCCGGCTAAAGAAAGAAAAATCCTGCCAAGCAGGATTCTTCATGCTTATATGCGTCCCCTACCACCCGCAAATACGGATGTAGGACTTCACCACATCGATCAGCTTCTCATAACTCATGGAAGCCGTATTTAAACAAAAATCATAGTTCCGGGTATCATTCCAGTCATTTCCGGTATAATACTTGTAATAATCCGCCCGGTATTTGTCAATTTTCTGAATTTTTTTCAGAAGTTCCTTCTCCGGCTCCCCGGAAAGCTCATGGGCCCGCACCAGACAGTCCTTTAAGGGCGCGTAGAAGAACAGCCGCAGCACATCCTCCCGGTCCTTTAAAATATAGTCGGCGCACCGCCCGATGATGATACAGGACTCCTTCTCCGCCAGCTCCTTGATGATCTTCGCCTGGAGATTAAAGAGATTATCGTCGGACACAAAGCCGTCGCTCTCCGGCGGCAACACCTGTCCGGTATAGGGCTTGGTGTTCTTAAAAAGAGGTACCTTTTTCTTCTCGTCCACCTCTCCGAACAGGGCCTCGTTGATTCCGCTGTCATCGGAGGCCAGCCGCAGTAGTTCTCTGTCGTAGCAGGGGATTCCCAAATCCTCGGCCAGCAGTTTCCCCAGTGTCTTCCCGCCGCTTCCGTAGCTTCTCGCAATGGTAATCACAATCTTTTTCATTCCGGCCACCTACTCTCCCAAATATGCTTTTTTCACGGACTCATCATTGAGAAGGACGTCGGCCTCCCCTTCAAGAACAATGTTTCCAGTTTCCAGTACATAGGCACGGTCCGCAATGGCAAGGGCCTTTTTCGCGTTCTGCTCCACCAGGAGAACCGTAGTGCCGCTCTCCGAGATTTCCCGGACAATATCAAAAATCTCCGACACGAAAATGGGGGAAAGTCCCATGGAGGGCTCATCCATCAAAATGATCCTGGGCTTTGACATCAGCGCCCGGCCCATGGCCAGCATCTGCTGCTCGCCGCCGCTCAAGGTTCCGGCGATCTGCTTCCTGCGCTCTTTCAAACGGGGAAACCGGTGATAAACCATCTCCAAGGTCTCTTCAATCTCATTTTTATCCTTGCGGCTGTAGGCTCCAAGCCTTAAATTATCCAGCACCGACAGCTGGGAAAATACACGCCGCCCTTCCGGCACGTGGGCCATGCCCATAGGCACGATCTTGTGTCCCGGCACCTTTGTAATATCCACCCCGTCAAAAAGGATGGTCCCACGCTTTGCGGGTATCATCCCGGTGATGGTCTGCAAAATGGTGGTCTTACCAGCTCCGTTTGCGCCGATGAGGGCGATGACCTCCCCCTCATTTACCGTAAAGGAAATGCCCTTGATGGCCTGAATCATTCCGTAATATACTTCCAAATCTTTCACTTCCAGCATCGCCATGGTTCTTCCCTCCTACTCTCCCAGATAGGCTTTGATCACCTTCGGGTCATTTAAAACGGCGCCGGTCCTGCCCTGGGCCAGCACTTCCCCGAAATTCAGCACCGTCAGGGCCTCACAGATACCGGATACCAGCTTCATATCATGCTCGATCAACAGGATGGTCATATTAAATTCCTTCTGTACAAAACGGATGGTATCCATCAGCTCCTGGGTCTCGTTGGGATTCATGCCCGCTGCGGGCTCATCCAGAAGAAGCAGCTTGGGTTCCGTGGCCAAGGCTCTCGCAATCTCAAGCTTCCGCTGCTTTCCGTAGGGAAGATTGGCCGCCAGCACCTGGGCTTGGCCGTCCAGCTCAAAGACCTTAAGAAGCTCCATGGCCTTTTCGTCCATGGCTTTTTCCGTCCTGAAAAATTTGGGCAGCCGGAAAATCCCGGTTCCCGCCGTATATTTATAGTGATTATGAAGCCCCACCTTCACGTTGTCAAGAACGCTTAAATCCTTAAACAAGCGGATATTCTGGAAGGTACGGGCAATGCCCTGCCGGTTGATATCAATGGTCTTTTTGCCGGTGATATTTTTTCCGTCCAGAAAAATGGTTCCGTCGCTGGGCTTATACACCCCGGTGAGCATATTGAACACCGTGGTCTTGCCTGCGCCGTTGGGACCGATAAGACCGTAGAGCTGTCCTTTTTCAATATTGATGTTAAAGCCGTCCACAGCCCGAAGGCCGCCGAAGGAAATCCCGAGATTTTTCACTTCCAAAAGTGCCATGCTCACGCCTCCTCTCCACGTTTTCTACGCTTCAGCAGGGGGTGTGCCTCCCGCCAATTCTTAATTTTCGGGCTCCAGTTAAATATCATCATGGCAATCAGCACCACGGAATAAATCAACATGCGGTAGTCTCCCACTCCCCGAATCATCTCGGGAAGCAGGGTCAGAACCACTGCGGAGATAATGGAGCCGCGGATATTTCCCATGCCTCCTAAGACTACAAATACCAGAATCATAATGGACTGGTTGTAGCCGAAATTCCTGGAGGTGGCCGTCAAGGACGAAAGGTTATGGGCATACAGTACCCCTGCCACGCCGGCCAGGGCCGCCGAAATGGCAAAAGCCATCATTTTATATTTTGTAATATTGATTCCCACAGACTCCGCCGCGATCCGGTTGTCCCGAATGGCCATGATGGCACGGCCCGCTCTGGAATGCACCAGATTCAGCACAATAAACACGGTGATCAGCACCAGGATCACGCCGATGGTGAAATTGGAATCGCCGGGAGTTCCCGTAATGCCCTGGGGTCCTTTCAGAATCACCTGCCCATCCTCCGCCATACCCAGGGACGTTGTATCCTTCATGGAAAAATGAAATCCGGAAGAATCCCGGCCAACATACATGGCATTGATGATATTCTTGATAATTTCTCCGAAGGCCAGGGTCACAATGGCCAGATAGTCTCCCCTAAGCCGCAGCACCGGGATACCGATTAAAATGCCAAACAATCCTGCGCAGACTGCTCCCACCAGCAGCGCCAGGAAGAATCTTAAGCCGTCCGAGGCGATGGCCTCCTGCATGCTCACAGAGAAAAACGCGCTGGAAAAAGCACCCACGCACATAAATCCCGCATGGCCCAGGCTCAGTTCACCCAAAACACCTACGGTGAGGTTCAAGGATACCGCCAGGATCACATAGGTACACAGGGGCACCAAAAGCCCCTCCAGCAAGCTGGACAGACTGCCTGTGGCCAGGAGAATCTGCACTAAAATATAAGCAAAAATAACAATTCCATAGGTAATGAGATTGTTGACTGTTGTTTTTGATAATTTCCGCATGAGGCCACCTACACTTTCTCACTGACTTTTTTGCCGAGAATCCCGGTGGGCTTCACCAGCAGAACCACAATCAGCACCGCAAATACGATGGCGTCCGACAGCTGGGTGGATATGTATGCCTTGCTGAGATTCTCAATCACGCCCAGCAGAATTCCTCCGATCATGGCTCCCGGAATGGAACCGATTCCGCCAAACACCGCCGCCGTAAAGGCCTTAATACCGGGCATGGATCCGGTATAGGGCGTCAGATTTGGATAGGCGGAGCACAGAAGCACTCCCGCAATGGCCGCCAGGGCGGAGCCGATGGCAAAAGTCAGGGCAATGGTCCCGTTGACATTGATTCCCATCAGCTGGGCCGCCTGCCGGTCCTCGGACACCGCCAGCATGGCGCGGCCGGACTTGGTGAATTTGACAAAGCAGCTTAAAGCAATCACAATAACGATACATGCCCCGATAGTCACCATGGTCTCCCCGGAGATGGACAGGGCTCCCCCCGCCAGCTTCAGCGCCGGTATATTTACCACGGAGGTGAAGGATTTTGCGCCGGCGCCAAAAATCAAAAGGGCCGCGTTCTGCAGAAAGTAGCTGACACCGATAGCCGTAATCAATACCGCCAATGGCGAAGTCCCCCGAAGGGGCTTGTAGGCAATCCGCTCGATCACCACGCCCAAGACCGTACACACCACCACTGCAATCAAAATCCCGATTCCCGGCGGCATTCCCATGACGCTGACTGCGCAGAATACCACATAGCTTCCGATCATGATAACGTCCCCGTGGGCAAAATTCAGCATTTTCGCAATGCCGTACACCATGGTATAGCCCAGAGCAATGATGGCGTACACGCTGCCCAGACTGATACCGCTGATCAGATACGATAAAAATCCCATAAACTCACCTCTACCTCTTTGTTAATGAGTACAAAAGGGCTGCTCCGAAAGCAGCCCTTCGTGCTTTTATTATATATTTTACATTTCCTGATAAGCCCCGTCAACAATTTTTACCGCCCGAGGCGTTTTATTTACGGTACCGCCCGCTTCCCAGGTCATTCCCTCCCCGGTGAGGCCATCCACGGTAATCTCCGTCATGGCCGCCTTCAAAGCTGTGCCTATCTCCTCCACGCTCATGTCGGGAGTCACATTGGCCTGCTCGATAGCAGCCTTGAAAATGTAGATGGCATCATAAGCGTCCGCCGCAAACTGATTGGGAACCTCATCATACCTCTCCTGGTATTCAGTGACAAAATTCTGCGTCAGCTCATCCTCCGCGTCCGCAATAAAGGGCGTCAGAAGGATCATCCCTTCCGCCAGAGAGGTGTCGAAATTATCCACGCCAAGAATACCATCCATGCCGTCGCCGCCGCAGAACAAGGGGTCATAGCCCATGCTGTCGGCCTGCTGGAGAATCAGGGACGCCTCCTGGTAATAGATGGGCAAAAACACCATGTCCGCTCCGGCGTCCCTAGCCTTCTGTAACTGCACCGTAAAGTCCGTCTTGGTATCGTTGGTAAATGCCTCCGAAACCACCACCTCAAAGGGCTGGTTTTCCGCCTCCGCAATAAAGGCCTCCGCAATACCGGACGAATAAGAGTCCTGGCTGTTATAAATAACCGCCACCTTCTGTGCCAGGCCCGCCTCGCCCACATATTTTGCGGACTCAATTCCCTGGTTGGGGTCGGTAAAGCAAACCTGGAAGACGTTGTCATTCTTGACACAGTCTAAGGAAGACCCGGAAGGGGTAATCTGCAGCATTCCGTCCTCCGCCGTCTTATCCGCAACCGCCACGCTGGGTGTAGTGGTAACAGCTCCCATCAACATCTGCATGCCCCAGTCCTTCAAAGTGTTGTAGGCGTTGATGGCCTTCTCCGCATCGCCCTCATCGTCCTGGAAATCATAGGCAATCTGGTATCCGTTGATGCCGCCCGCCTCGTTAATCTCGTCCACGGCAATCTGCGCGCCGTTTCGCACCGCCAGACCATAAATAGAATTTTCGCCGGTTTCCGGGCCGATACCGCCGATAAAAAAGGTTTCGCCAGCCTCTCCTTCCGTTCCGGCTGATTGCTGGTTATTCCCGCCGTTCTCGTTTGAACCACAGGCAGTCAGAGATGCCGCCATCAGGGCCAGCGCCAAAAACATACTCACTGCTTTCTTCATAATCTAGTTTCCTCCTATATAAATGCTTTGTTGGTATACTACTACATTCTGATAAGAACTGTCAAGAATAAATTTATTCCGGTAGCAAACTATTTCGGTAACGATTTAAACTAAAAAAGCGAAAACCAGCCGCCCCTTCCCATTGAGGCTTACACTGGTTTCCGCTTCCTTATTAAAGATGTACGCTGGCTGCCGCTTCCTTTTTGAAAATGTATGCTGGCTGCCGCTTATTTCATCCAGGGCCTATACCGGTTTCCCCTAACTCATTATAGCGTACACCGGCTTCAGCGCAGGATAAATCTGCTTAAACACCTGGTATTTGGCTTCATATTTATCCACCAGCTCCATTTGGGGCTTCACGGTCTCCTTTACCTTCACAATCTTGGCTGCAGCCTCCTCTACGCTTTCGTACTCTCCGCAGGCCACCGCCGCCAGCATGGCGCCGCCAAGTCCCGGTCCTTCCTCTACCTCCAGGACTTCCACCTCCAGATTCATGATGTTGGCGATCATGGTTTTCCACAGAGCGCTCTTGGCTCCGCCGCCGCAGATTCTGGTCTTTGTAATGGAAATACCAAGCTTTCTTGCTACCTCCAGAGAATCTCTTAAAGCAAAGGCCACGCCCTCCAGCACTGCCTGGGTCATATCTGTCCGAGAGCTGTCCATGGTCATTCCCACGAAGGTTCCTCTTGCCTTGGAATCATTGTGGGGGGAACGCTCTCCCATCAGATAGGGCAGGAAAAATACCCGGTTCTCTCCCAGCTTTTCCTCCGTGATCGGGGCCTGTTCCTTGGCAAATTCCTGGGTGTTTAGAATGTCCTCCATCCACCATTTGTTACAGGAGGCTGCGCTGAGCATACAGCCCATGAGATGATACCGTCCGTCCGCATGGGCGAAGGAATGGAGTGCGTTATATTCATCCACCTTAAATTCCCTGGAGGTAATGAAGATCGTTCCCGAGGTTCCCAGGGAGATATTGCAGGCTCCCTCGCCCACGGTTCCGGTTCCCACTGCCGCCGCCGCATTGTCCCCGGCTCCGGCCGCCACTTTCACGTTTTCCGGCAACCCCAGCTCCTTTGCCACCCCCGGCAGCAGGGTTCCCACAGTCTCATAGCTTTCAAATACTGTTCCCATCTGCTCCTCAGTGAGATGGCAGATTTCCAGCATTTCTTTGGACCAGCAGCGGTTCTTCACATCATAGAGCAGCATGCCCGAAGCGTCCGAGGCGTCGGAGCAGTGAACGCCGGTGAGCTTGTAGGCCAGATAATCCTTGGGCAGCATTACTTTCTTACTACGCGCGAAGTTTTCCGGCTCCTTGTTGTAGACCCACAGCACTTTGGTGGCCGTAAATCCGGTGAAGGCAATATTTCCGGTGTATTTTGACAGGGTCTCCTTGCCAATCACCTCATTGAGATAATCACATTCCTCATAGGTTCTCCCGTCGTTCCAGAGCAAGGCCGGGCGGATGACCTCATCCTTCTCATCCAGAATCACCAGGCCGTGCATCTGCCCGCCGAAGCTGATTCCCGCCACCTTGCTTTTATCCGTGTCCGCCAATAACTCCTGCAATCCTGCCATGGTCTGTTCATACCAGTCCTCCGGCTTCTGCTCTGACCAGCCGGGATGGGGGAAATACAGAGGATACTCCTTAGAGACGATCTTCTCAATGGTCCCGTCGGCTTCCATCAGAAGTAGTTTTACGGCGGAGGTTCCTAAATCGATGCCGATATATTTCATACTTTCTCACCTTTTTATACTTCCATGATATATTGGTTGAGAATCATCTCCAGCATTTCCTGGCGTCCGGAGGTGTTCTTGGTCACGCCGTTTTCCAGGGCGTAAGCTTCCAGTTCCTTGAATCCTACCCTGTCATGGATGATGTCATAGCCAATGCCCTCTTTGTAGCTCGCGTAACGCTCTGCCTTGAAGTTCTCAAATACCTTATCCTCCAGCAGGGCGGCGGCAACCTTCAGACCTCTTGCGAAGGTGTCCATTCCAGCGATGTAAGCCAGGAACAGATCGTCCTCCTGGAAGGAGCCCCGGCGCACCTTGGAATCAAAGTTCAGTCCGCCCTTGGTAAACCCGCCGTCCAGAAGAATCTCGTACATGGCAAGCGTGGTGTCGTATACGTTGGTGGGGAACTGGTCCGTATCCCATCCCAGCATGGGGTCGCCCTGGTTGGCATCCACACTGCCCAGCATGCCGTTGATTCTGCACATATTCAGCTCGTGCTGGAAGGTGTGCTGTGCCAGTGTGGCATGGTTGGCCTCGATGTTCAGCTTGAAGTAATCCTGCAGATCGTATTTTCTTAAGAACGCCATTACGGTGGCAGCATCAAAGTCATACTGGTGCTTTGTGGGCTCCTTGGGCTTGGGCTCGATCAAAAGCTGGCCCTCAAAGCCGATTTCCTTGGCGTAGTCCACCGCCATCCGCAGAAGACGCGCCAGATTGTCAAGCTCTAAGCCGGTGTCGGTGTTAAGGAGCGTCTCGTATCCTTCACGTCCGCCCCAGAATACATAGTTCACACCGCCCAGTTCCTTGGTAATCTCCATAGCCTTCTTGATCTGGGCCGCAGCATAGGCAAATACGGTGGCGTTGCAGGAGGTGCCTGCGCCGTGCACGAATTTGTCATCGCCGAAAGCGTTGGTGGTACCCCATAGGCACTTGATACCGGTTCTGGCCATCTCTTCCTTAATGACCTTCACGATAACATCCAGACGCTCGTTGGTTTCCTTCAGGGTTGCAGCCCGGGGCGCAATGTCAACGTCATGGAAGCAGAAGAAGGGAATCTGCATTTTCTCCATAAATTCAAAGGCCGCGTGCACGCGCTCGATGGCCTTCTCCATCTCGTCGGCGGTGTTGTCCCAGGGACGGAACATGGTGTCGCCGCCAAAGGGGTCTTTGCCCATGTAGGTGAAGGTGTGCCAGTAGGACATGGCGAAGCGGCACTGGTCCTTCATGGTTTTGCCCATGACAATCTCCTCGGGATTGTAATACTTGAAGGCGAAGGGATTCTTGCTCTTTGGGCCTTCATACTTGATTGCTGGTACATCAAAATAAGACATAATCTGTTTCCTCCATTCATTTAGTTTAGTGGCTGAACTAATTGTTTCTATTATGATACCACAAGTAAATACCGCTGTCAATTGGAAGTTGATTGACAGCGGTATTTTTATATTTTGGTAGTTACTTTTACGGGGTGGGCTCGCCACAATAAACGGTCGGTTCGCCAGCAATCGCTCATCACATACCTTGTAAAATTTGCGCAAATTTTCCGAATACATTTTTTCAGAATATCCCCGGTAGCTTCTGCGCAACAATAAATCCGACCCCAAAGGAAACGCCATTGGCAACCAAGGCATACAACACGTAAAACCCGCTTTTCTTTAATTCCGGAACCATTCTTTCCAACAGCGTACAATACAGCACCGCTTCCAGAGCAAAGACTACAAGTTCCAAAAGAATATAGTGAGCCGCAAAATTCCATGGGCCCGAACGAAAGTGAATGACGTTCAACAAGACATTCAGCATGACCTGCGTTCCCACATTGACCCCAAACAAAAACAACAGTTGTTTTTTCCCTCTGAAACCAAACAGGAGCGCCACGCTCATTTCCAGCAGAACCGTAATTACAATACGGGCGATAAGAGAATATAGCTCCCGAGTATAATCGTAAGATTTATGAGCAACCAAGGATTCTCCACCGCTTAATTCCCCGTTGTATTCCTCCGTACCGATATTGACACCGTCCATGTCTACGGTGTAATAAGTGTCAAACGCATATTTTTCATAAATACCACTTGCCACAAAGGTTTCCGTCTCAGGATAATATAACAGAATCTTGAACCTCTCCGGTGGGTAATAGGTCCACGCAAGCTCCTTCGTTTCATTTACCTGCCACCCCCACTGGAGGAAGTAGTACCCATCCGCGTCTTTATAGTCAACAAAGGCTTTCCATATTTCCAAATCCAAATCATTGTTACGAATATGTTCTTCCTTGCCATCCCAGACCGACGCCGGTCCGGTGAAGGCCGTCTCTGACAACAGCGTGCCGTAGCACAGCTCGTCACCCATATTTTCAAAAGAAATACGCACCGAAGGCTTTGGCCCCGTATCCGCGCTGACAGTCATTGGAAACATCAGTACGGTCAATGCCGCGCACATTAGTAATGTAAGTATTTTGGAAACATTGTTTTCTTTCATGGCGCCTCCCCCATTCTCACGAACACTCTTCTTGGCTTCCTGCCCATTCACGCTTCAACTACCCAAAACCATACGCAATATTTCTAAATATTCATTTGATAATCTGCTTATTATTTATTATAATGATACCATAAAACCTTTTGTCGGTCTACTATTTCATTACCCAAGACCACATTTTAAGGCTTTCAATCTTTATCAGAATGGTATATTTCACAGAGGAGACTAAATATGGCAGCGGGAAGTCAGGAATTTATCCGTGACATGAATTATCGAAAAATATTAGAAACCATCATCCGGGAGGGCTGTATCTCCCGGGCGGACCTGGCCAAGCAGCTGGGGCTCACCAAGGCCACCGTCTCCAGTCAGGTGCAGGCCCTCCTGTCGGACGGGCTGGTGGAGGAAACCGGAAGCCAGCATACCAGCAAGGGCCGGCGGCCCATCATGCTGAAATTCCGCTGCTCTCACGCCCATGTGCTGTCACTGGATATCGGCCCCCACAACATAAATCTGCTGATTTCGGATTTGCTGGGCCAACACTGTTATTCCCGGCAACTGTCCTGGAATCCGGAGACAGAACCGCTGCTGCCCATTTTGTACCGCACCGTGGAGGATATCCTCACCCATCCCCGCCAGGAAAATCAGCAGGTAATCGGGATCTGTCTCGGGATTCACGGCGTGGTTTATGAAAATGAGATTCTCTTTACCCCTCACTACGACCTGGAGCACGCCCCCTTAAAGCAGTCGCTGGAGAAGCGTTTTTCCCTGCCCGTTCTGATTGAAAATGAGGCCAATCTGTCGGCTCTGGGAGAGATGACCTTCTCCTTCCGGGTTTCCAACCTGGTAAATATCAGCGTCCACTCCGGTATCGGTCTCGGAATCATCATGGACGGGCGGCTGTACACCGGGGCCAACGGCTTTGCCGGGGAGTTCGGCCACACCATTGTGGAGCCCCAGGGGCGGCCCTGTCCCTGCGGTAACCAGGGGTGCCTGGAGCAGTACGCCTCGGAGACCGCCATTTTACGGAAATACAATCAGCTGAAAAATACCTCCCACTGTACCATCGACAATCTGGTGGAGGATTATCAGAAAAATGAGGGGGCTGCCCTCTTTGCCATCCAGGACTTTATCACCTATATGGCCATGGGTATCAACAACATTGTCAACATTTTCAACCCCCAGCTGATCGTGATAAACAGCACTATTACCGCTTTTCTGCCGGATGTGACCAGCCGGATTTATGAGAAACTTCGAAACCGCATGAGCCGGAAATGCCGGATTGTCCCCTCCACCCTGCAGGACACCGCCACCCTTCTGGGGGGAGTGTATCTTCTAAGCCGGAATTATCTGGGGATTGATGAATTTTGTCCGCCGCTTTAACTTGAACACTCTTGGAGGATATTCCAAATAAAAATAAAAAAAATTACAGGAGGGAAAGAACATGCCAATCAAAGGATTAGAATGGACATTCGACACAGTGGCCAGGGAATACGATAAATGGAGGCCGACCTATGTCCCCGAATTGTATGAGGATATTTTTGCGTATTCAAACATATCCGCGAAAAGCTGTGCCCTGGAGATAGGAATCGGCACCGGCCAGGCGACAAAGCCCATATTGGATACCGGCTGTAACGTTGTGGCGGTGGAATACGGAGCCAATCTTGCCGCCCTTGCCGCTGAAAACTTCAAAGATTACAGCAATTTTTCCGTCATAAATCTGCCCTTTCAGTCTTACGTTGGCAGGAAGGATTCCTTTGACCTTATTTATTCTGCCAGCGCATTTCACTGGATTGCGGAAGAAGAAGGATATAAAAAGGTATACGAACTTTTGAAGGCCGGCGGCACCTTCGCCCGCTTCGCAAGTCATCCTTCTTGTCTTATAGAAGGCCAGGAAGAACTGGCGGACAAAATCCGATACATCTGTTTCCGGTATATGCCCAATCCAACCGGCGCGACAGAGCCCCGGCCCCTGGTGCAATATACGGAGGAGGATTCAAAGAGGCGCTCCGATATAGCTGCAAAATATGGATTCGCCGACATCACAACCAAAATATATTACAGAGATTTGGTCTATCGCTCCGATGAATATATCAACCGGCTGGCAATCGAAAGTGATAAAATTGCTTTGGAAAGCCATACCAGAGATTTGCTTCTGAACGATATAAAAAAAGTGATAGACGAATATGACGGAAAAATCACGATTCGGGATATGATTGACTTAAATCTTGCACGCAAACTGTAGAACAGCAACAAGGAGGGTACTTATGAAAAAGAGAAAAAAACTACTACTGCTATTATGCGCTGCTTTGCTGCTGACCGGCGGCTGCGGGTCAAAGGCACCCACAGATGGGAATTCATCCTCCGCCGAAAAGGCTACAGAAAATAATTCCGCCACCCAGAGTACCGGTTCCACAAAGGGAGATTCCCAGAGCTCAGATATTGGCGCCGGTGCGGACAATTCCACTGACGAATCCACAGCCAACAACGCCGGCACATCCTCCGGGGCGGATATCTCCGCTGACACCCCGCTGTACTCCCTGCTCCCGGACCGTCATGGGGTTCATGAGGCCAGCGGTGACGGCTCCGAAATGCTCCTTTCCGGCTATTATGACACGGTTTCCTTCCGGGGAGACGGCTTCGATGCGCTTGAGTCCGCTGTGGCAGACTGGCAGGAGGAGCGTGTTTCCTCCATCGAAAAAATCCTTGCCAACGACCTTTCCGCCGCCAGACAGGCCGCCGGGGAGCCGGAATTCTATGGCTATCTTTTCGAAGATTCCCTCTCCCCTACCCGTATGGACCACCGGATGCTAAGTCTTACCTCAGACCGTCTTCAAGACGGCACGGAACATACTTTTTTGACCACCGCCGTCAATTTTGACGTAAGGACCGGAAAACATCTGACCCTAAGGGAAATAGCCACGGATTACAATTCCTTTTCTTCGGCCGTCACCACCTATGTGGCAGAATACGTGAACGGTCCGGTGTTCCGCATGCAGGAAGCCACGTTGTACGATAATTACGAAGCCGTCATACAGGACACCTTCCACACCACAACATGGTATTTTAACCCCTCCGGGATTGTACTATATTACGGCAACGGTGTTCTTGGCGACCAGGCGTATGAGGTTACCCTTCCCGCCGAAACCTTTTTCCCCTATCTAAAAGAAGATTATCTTCCCGCCGACGGCCCCGGCCTGGTTCTCCTGCCGCTGAATGAGCCTCAGACCGTGAAAAGCCAGACAGAATCGCTGACCTTATGCCTTCGGAAAAATTCTGACGGGGAAGCGCCGTGTACCCTTACCGTAAACGGCACCGACTATTCCTTAGGCACCGAGCCTCTCACACTGGTGAACTACTATCTGATACGCCAGCAAAGCGGACGGCTGCTTCTTGCGATGACCACCGACTGGGCTTCCGACGACTATGACACCCATTTTTATGAAATCACCTCCGCCGGACCCAGGGAGCTCTGGACGATACCGAACGCCAGAATCACAGCGGCCGGCGCAGACACCGTAGCGCTTCAATTAAATATGGATATCCTGGGTTCCACCACGGCACCCATGACCTATGACATTTCCGGCGCCCAGCCTGCTCCCGTTAGCGACGAGTATATCTTTGATAATGCCAGATATGTGCTGACCCTCGTCCGGGATCTTCCGGTGACCCAAAACGGCTCCGCCACCTATCTTCCGGCCGGGACCTCTCTGATTCCCATATCCACCGACGGTCAGAGCCGGGTTACCGTGGAAAATTCTGCCACCGGGGAGCAGTATGAATTTTCCTTCACCGGGGAAGGCTACAATCTCCTGATTGACGAGGTACCCCAGCAGGAGTATTTTGAAATGCTGCCCTATGTGGGGTAAGCAAAATTCTGGTTCTGGTTCGGTCTAATCCCTTTCATTATGATTGTCCAGTTTTTTGGACATACAGGTATACCCGGAGGGTGTTTCATCCTGGGGATACCGGATTCCACTCTGCCGGCGGATTTCGTCCAGGAGCGTCATAATCCGCCGGCTGTCCTCCCAGGTCATGTCCGGGCTCTCCAAAAGCCCCTCCTCCACACACCGCTTTACCTCCAGGGCCTCATGGGGATACCCGTTGCCTTTCAGCGAAAATGACAGCCGCTCCTCCAGACGCTCTGAGGCAAAATTCCCGTTGGGCTTGTACCGCAAAATTTCTGTGGGCCGCCAGAAGTAGGGCATCACCAGCTCCGCCTTATCCGTCACAATCACCCCGCTGTTGGGAAGTTTCCTGTCTGTGGCAAAAACCAGATCCGCCGCCGCACCATTTTCATATAGTATCTGCACGCCGGTATACACATCCACGGTGTTCGGAAGCTTCTGCGCCCATGCATGAATCTCCTTTTCCTTCACTCCCAGCCAGTAATCCGCCAGGTTGACGCCATACACGCCCACGTCCAGCAACGCGCCGCCGCCCAGGTCCGCCTCATAAATGCGCCGTACCTCTTTGGGAATCTGCGAACCGAAGGTGATATGCAGATACTGTACTTTCCCATAAATCTCTTCCTGCGCAATGCGCTTCATTTCCCGCACAGCCGGAAGATACCGGGACCACATGGCCTCCATGAAAAAGGTCTGTTTCTTTTCTGCCAGTCCGAGCATTTCCTCAAGTTCTCCTGTGTTCATGGCAATGGGCTTTTCGCAAAGCACCGGTTTTCCCGCTTCCAGACATATCCTGACGCAGGGCAAATGCTGCGGATGAATGGTGCCCACATATACAGCGTCCACCCTGGGGTCCGCAGCCAGATCCTCATAAGTAGCATAGTATTTTTCCGCTTTGATTCCAAATCCGTTTCTTCCCGATTGAGAGGCCAGCGCATAGACGCTCATTCCCTCTGTCTTCTCGATTCCGGCGGCGAACTGTGATGAGATATTTCCGCCTCCCATAATGCCCCATTGAAACATTTTTCGTTCCTCTTTTCTCTTATCATTGTATCGGTTGTTCTACTCATTGGCCGCAGACGGGTTCTTTCCTGCGGACCTGCGCTGCGCGTCTGCGGACAGCGACTGGATAATTTCTATTATACAGGAAAACATTTCTCTTTTACATCCCTAATTTTCCTGTTTTTTCTTGACTTTTTGCGGATTCTGGGGTAGAATCTAAACGTCGTCATATGATGACGTTTGCGGATATGGCGGAATTGGCAGACGCGCCAGATTTAGGTTCTGGTGGGAGACCGTGCAGGTTCAAGTCCTGTTATCCGCAGTAGAATATGATAATCCGAATCTGTTTCCTATTGGTAACGGCTTCGGATTTTTCGTGTATCTTTCGTCAAAAAAACTTCCACACTAAATATTTATAGAATTGATATTGGAGGTTTCACTTTTCAGCTATTATCAAAAATTTGGTTTTGAAAAATAGGCGTATCCAGCGCCACCCTTGCGGGCATATATGGTACGATATGGTGAGGTTTTTATGAAAATTTTAATAACAGGAGGATTGGGCAAAACAGCCGAGCCCTTAATTTCCCTGCTCCTTCAAAATCACTACGCTATAACGGTATTAGATATATCAAAAGAAAATCCCTTGTCACTAAACGGCAGAGTTCAGATTATCCAGGGTGATATCTGTGATTCTGAAACTGTAAAAAAAGCTACGGAAAATATAGATGTCATCATTCACCTTGCTGTAAATGTTACTAACCCCAAAAATGCTGCCTTATCGTTTCAAACGAACGTATTTGGCACCTATAATCTCTTATTTCATGCAATACAAAATCATGTAAAAAAGGTCCTGGTGGCTTCCTCTGCGCCCGTACATATGTCCAAAAATCTGCTTGCGCTAAAGCAGTCCAATCCTAACGCAGATTATTTTTGCTCTCCGGACAACGATTTTACATATGATTTAACGAAAAATATTCAAGAATTAATTGTTCAGAATTTTTCAAGAACATATCACATGGACAGCCTGGTTTTACGGCTTGGACACATTGTGGATGGGAAAGCCCAAACAGACCTAAATGGCAGTCCTCTGTCCGAACTGATGTATTGCCGGGGCGGCTGGGTATGCCGCTATGATGTCGCAAGGGCTTTCTTGAAAGGGATTGAGGCAGATTTCTGCGGATTTCATTTATTTCATATTATTGGTTCATACCAGGCGTCAGAGTGCTTCGACCTGACTTTACCAAAAGAAATCATCGGCTTCGAATGCAGAGAGCACTTTGTGAATTACTAATATCGGGTATGAACGCCTCAACAACTCTCTTTGGCTAATTACATCAAAAATTGTGTCGGCAGATCCGCAAAAGTTTTTACAAATACATCCGAAGCCTCTTTCATCTGTTCCTCGAACTCCTCGCCGGACTTGTCATAGACGCCCACAGTGAACAGCCCAGCCTTGGCGGCCGTCCGGATGGCATTTATGTTGTCATCGAAAAATGCTGTCCGGCTCATTTCGGCGCCAATCCGCCGGACGGCCTCCTCATAAATCCGCACATCCGATTTTGTCAGACCAAAGTCGTCGCAGGTAAACACATGATCAAACATGTGAAAAATACCGTTCCGCTTTAAACATACGTCCACCATTTTGTGGGGACTGGCAGTGAGCACATTGACACTGCAGCCATTTTCTCTAAGCAGCTTCAGATAGTCAGCAACCCCCTCCTTCAGCACAATGGTGTCCCGATACTTCGGCAGGGCAAAGGCATCCATCTGTTTTATCATTTCTTCCACGCTCAGATTCACATGCAGGACCTCTTGAAAATATTTTGCTATTTCCACATCCCCCAGGGGAGTGATATGCCTAATGATATCTTTTGGGTAATTGATATGATTTTCATCCAAAATGTTCAACATTTTTTGCGACCAGTACGGCATAGAATCCACCAGTGTGCCGTCAAAATCAAAGATACAGGTTGTGTACTTCACGTTTTTACTCCTTCTTAGTCAATCCATCTCAATTTTGTTCACTCGTAAATAGAACCATAGCCAGTATACAGCAAACCGGTTGAAAGCTCAAGTGATTTGAAATGACAAATTGAAAGCATTATGGCTGCTGTCCCCGTCAAACAGATGAAAGCAGAAACATTCCTGCATCCGGGCTGGACATTGTGCCGGTAATTTGATACAATTTTCAAAAATCCAATCCCTATTTTGATTGAAGTAACACTAAAAACAAATACCGCTTCATGAATTTCGCAGAGGTCAGGTGTCGAACGTTTCCCCCATCTGTGCGGTGGAATGGAGAATTTTCATGAGATTTCAGAGAAACTTTATGAAATTACAATCAGACAGAGATACAATACCCAGACAAGCCTTTCAGGTAATGGCTATGGCAGAAGAATTATTCCGGAACCAGCTGCGGGGAATCTATCTGTATGGCTCATCCGTTTTGGGCGGCCTGCACCCCAACAGCGATGTGGATATTTTGATTTTCATCGATGGAGCACTGCCCATGGATCTGCGTGAGGAATTTACCAAAAGGCTGCTGCCTCTTTCCGGAAAAGTGGGCTGTATCCAAAAGCGGCCTTTGGAAGTGACCGTCATCAATCATCAAGATCTTGTACCGTGGCAGTTCCCGCCAAAATGTGAGTATATGTACGGAGAATGGCTGCGGGAAGAGATAACGGCAGGAAACATCCCTCAGGCCAGTTATGACCCGGATATCACCATTCTTTTATGGCAGGCAAGAACTCACAGTGTACCGCTGAAGGGAAAGCCAGCCGCTGTCTTTATCCCGCCTGTCTCCGACAGCGAGATACGAAAAGCAATCCAACATTCTCTGCCCGGACTGATTGCCGGCGTGAAGTGGGATACCAGGAATGTACTGCTGACATTGGCCCGCATGTGGTTTACTTTGGAAACCGGGGAAATCTGCCCCAAGCATCTTGCCGCGGAATGGGTGTTACCTAAGCTTCCAGCGCCTCTTGCGCCATTGATGGAGATGGCAGGAAAAGCCTATTTGGGAGAATGCGCCGACACATGGACGCATTTAGAAAAAGAAGCAGCCCTGCTTGCGGATTTTATGCAACACAGACTCTGCCAATGAAATATACCATATCAATATATCCATTACCTTAGGAGGAATCAGGACATGATAGAAATAGGCTCTATCGTTTGGGGCGTTCAGGACATTTCCCGCGCCGTTGCTTTTTGGAGCGAAGCGCTAAATTATAAATTGAAGTATCCGGCCTCGGATGACTGGGCAATTTTGATTCCCAGGGACGGAGCAGGAATTCAGCTTTCCTTAAGCAAGGTTTCTTCCCCAAGAGCCCGAAGGCATCATATCGATCTGTTCACCGATAATCAGGAAGCGGAAGTGAAACGGCTCCTGGCTCTGGGGGCAACGCGGAAAGAATGGCAGTATCCACCCGATGCCGACTACATTGTCCTTGAGGACCCTGAGGGTAATCCTTTCTGCGTAGTGCAGCGTTCATATCGTTACCACTCATAAAGTAAACAGCAACTTAATTCCGCTATATAAGCGCGCGCAGCAGTTTTTGGGGCAGCTTGTCACTGCCCCTTTTTGCGTACCTCCATATAATAGTGCTCCTCCGACAAATCCAACGCAACGGAGCTTACCCCCGCCTCCAGGTCAAAGCCAAAATTCTGCCGTACAAGCTCAATCCCATCCGTATGCTCCAGAGAAGCCCTGGTATCCGTAATAGCAAGCCTTGAGCCTGCCCCTGTCAACATATCATACCCCCGGACGCCCACATTTTCCGACTGCCCGCAATAATAGTCGAAGCTGGGCCACTTGCACATCGCCGCCTGTACCGCCACGCTGCCGCCGGCCGGTATGGTCAGGGAAAATTCCTCATAAAATACCCGTTTTTGCCCTAATGCGGCCTGGAACAACTCCTCCAGACCCCCGAGTGAAAATTCCTCCGGCCGCAGATTCATGAAATCCCCGTACCGGCTCATATCTTTTTTCACCACTTCCTCCGAAAGACTTTCCACCGCTTCCGCCGAAGCCGCGTTAAGTTCCTCCCCGAACGCCTCCCAATTGGAAAGCACCAATTCCGGCAGCACCTCCGAAATCACATCTCCCAGGGTGGATTCCCGACGGGTAACGGCGCAGGAGACCGCCGCAAGCTCCTCCCCCTCCTCGCACCCGCCGTCCTCATAGCCCATCAGCGTGTAGTCCTGCAAATCCTCCCCCATCACGATCAGCAGCTTCTTCTCGTCCGTTCCGCAGGCGCCGGGTACAAAATAGCTATAGCGGTACAGATCCTCTTCTTCCCACCACTCATAACCGTTAAATCCATATGTAAAAATCCGTCTCTGGCCCTGGTCCTTTCCAAAGCTTACCGCCTGCGTGGCCGCCGGATATTCCTCCAGGGGCGCCTGAAAATCCGAAAACTCATACACCACCACCGGCTGATTGAAAACAGGTGTCTCTGCCAGGGCCGTATCCAGATAACTCCCGTCCCCCAGAAGCTTCTGATAATCCTGCCACTGTAACAGCTTCTCTTCCGAAGCCACCGTATCCGTCTGGCTGCTTTGCCCACCGGTCCCATCGGACGTTTGGCTGTTTTCCTCCCCGGACGTCTGACTGCCTTCCTCCCCGGTCCGGATCCTCGTTTCCACAGACTGCCCATTTACCGTCACGCCGGGCCGCACCTGCCTAAGCTCCCAGAAATTCCCGGCATAGGGGTAATACCCCGTCACCGTGACCGCTTCTTCACTCTCGTTGGTCAGCACATAGGTATCCCGCACCTTCACCTGCTCGCCGTTCTCCCCCGGAAATACAAAAGCGATATCCCGGGTAGCGCTGATTCCACTTTCCTCCGAAAGCGTCAGCGGAAGTACCGGCCCCGCATAGGACATAAATTCACTGCTTTCCTCCCCATGTCCGGCCCCGGCTGCCGTCTGCCCGTTGGAGGCGCTGTCTCCTCCTCCCAGACGCAGGCCGCCTCTGACCAGCGCCAGCGCCCCGGCCACCAGACAGATGGTGGCCGCCGCAGCCGCCCAGATATGCCAGTAGATCTTTTTCGGCTTTTTCGCGGCTGCCCTGATATGCCGGCAGGTCTTCTTCGCCGCAGCCGCCGGAAGCTCCCGCTCCGCCTCCAGAATAAATTCATCCGCCGCCAGCTCCATCATCTGAAACAACCTCTCTTTTCTCACAACACGACGCCTCCATTCTTAAAACACTCCCGAAGCTGATCTCTGCTCCGAACGTTCCCAGAAAAGCCCGATCAACTCCCTGCCCTCCCTGTAGTTTACCTAACTCTTTTTCCTACTCTCAAAACTGCTCTTTATAATAAAGACGAAAAAAACGGTCCGGAGGTTTCAGTTTTTTCAAAAATTTACCTGTCTGAACTGCTGCCAAAAATTCACTCCCGGATTCTCAAATTATCCGCTCCCTCCCCGGTCAGCACATACTCCCCCTGCCCCGTAAGATACACCCACTGGCTCCTCTGGGCCTCCAATTCATCCAGCCTGTCCCGAATCACATTCCACTGAAAATCCGGCACCCTGCGCGTCTCCACTGACAGGTCCGAAAACCGCGCCAGATAGCAGGTCAGCCCGTCCTTCTGATCCGAAATCAACAGACTTTCCTCTCCCCATTCCAGTCCATAGCACCAGGCCGGAACCGTCACGCTATCCATCTCCTTCCATTCTTCGTCATACAGGGTCACCACGGTCTCAGCCTCCCTGATTTCTCCGCGAGTGACATAGTTCTCCTCGTAATCCGTCACCAAAGCGGTGACTGTCACATACCCTTCCCCTCCATCCGGTAATTTTGTTTTTCTAATCTCCGCTCGGTAGCAGTTTCGGAAATCCTTCTTAACTATCGTCATCTCTCCGCTATCAAGATTCAGCCTGTGAATCCCATCCTGCCCGATGATAAGATACTCCCTCCCGTCACAATAACCGGTGGTTCTAAGGCCTCCCAATTCGGTCAGACATCCCAGCTTCTGTCCGTTGTCATAGCTGCAGTAGCCATCCTTTCCTTGATAAAACTCAAAGTGCAGTCCGAACAGCATTCCCTGAAACTGCTGACTGACCCATACCGTCTCTCCTTCATAAGTAAAAGCGTCCAACAATATGGAGGTGGTGTCCCGGCTTATCTTAATCTGCTCCACCACCCTGTCCTCAAAGCCATACCGGTATAAAAAGGGCATAAAATACGCAGGTTCAGCGTCTACCATCCCGTCATGCATTGTTACCTCTCCCCGCAGATTTTGTCCGCCCCCAAACAGCACGTACAAATACGCTTCATCCCAGAGCACCTTCGGGGCCCACATCAGCCGCATACCCGATTGCCGCAGGCGGAACATTTCCTGCTCCGTCCCGTCTGCCGTAACGCCCATCACATGGAACAGGGCTTCATAGTCCCCCTGGCTCTCCTCATAGACATAATAATTCACGTATTCCTCCCGGGTGGGCAGTTCCACCTGAAACTCACACCCAATCTCAGGAAAGGAGCCTTTCCGATTCATATTATCCAGCGCCAGATTGGATCCCGTCCTGACAGCATAAAGCGCCACCACCAGAAGCACCATTGCCAGCGCAATGCTTCCCGCCACCACCCAGGACTTTCGCACGGTCCGCCTCTGCTTCTCCCTGGCAATCTCCATGGTCTTATGCAGGGCTTTGCCCACCTTTTCCGCCGGAATCTCCGCACGTTCTTCCCGCTCACAGGCCATCAGTTCAAACACCGTAATCCCCAGCGCCTCCGCCAGAGGCTCAAACATCTTGATATCCGGAAGGCTCAGCCCCCGCTCCCATTTACTGACCGCCTTATCCGTAATAAACAGTTGCCTGGCAAGCTCCTTCTGGGTCATTCTCTTTTCCTTGCGCAGTTTGGCAACAAACGCTCCAAAGGTTTCTTTGTCTGTCTCAAACATCTCACGCCGCCTCCTTTTACTATATCAAATTGTAAAGGGAAACCCCTGTTTTTTCAACCGACTGTTGGTAGAATCCCCCTTAGACAGGAAATATTATCGTAAAACTGATTGCAAACAGGCACACTAATGCTATAATACAAGATAATAGGGTTCGCGGAGCGGTTCCTATTATACATGATTATAGGGTTCGCAAAGAGGTTCCTGTCATACTTGATGACAGAGACCCCGAGGCGTATGGTTTTCAAAAATATAAGAGATTGGAGAAAAATTTTTATGTGTACAGCAATCACGTATCATTCCGCCGACCATTATTTCGGCAGAAATCTGGATCTGGCATATTCCTACCACGAAACGGTTACGATAACTCCCCGAAACTATCCTTTTTCCTTTCGTAAGGCTGCGCCTGTTACCGAACACTATGCCTTAATCGGCATGGCCTTTGTGGCGGAGGGCTATCCCCTCTACTACGACGCCACCAACGAAAAGGGCTTAAGCATGGCGGGACTGAATTTTCCCGGAAATGCCGACTACAAGGAAGAATGGGACGGATATGACAATATTTCCCCCTTTGAATTTATCCCCTGGATTCTCGGCCAGTGCGCAAACCTTGCAGAGGCTCGAAGGCTGCTGAAACGGATTAACCTGGTAAATATCAATTTCAGCCGGCAGCTTCCCCTTGCCCCGCTGCACTGGATGATTTCCGACCAGCAGGGTTCCATCGTGGTGGAGGCGGTAAAGGAGGGGCTGAAGATTTACGAGAACCCCGTTGGCGTGCTTACCAACAACCCTCCCTTTGATTACCAGTTATTCAATCTTAATAACTATATGCAGCTTTCCAAAGAACCGCCTGTGAACCGCTTTGCCGATGGCCTTAAGCTGACGCCCTACTGCTGCGGCATGGGCGCCATGGGACTTCCGGGGGATTTATCCTCGGCTTCCAGATTCGTAAAGGCCGCCTTTACAAAGCTGAACTCCGTGTCAGGACCTTCCGAATCGGAAAGCGTCAGCCAGTTTTTTCATATTCTCGGTTCCGTAGACCAGCAGAGAGGCTGCGTACATCTGGAGGAAAATCAATACGAGATCACCATTTACTCCTCCTGCTGCAATATGGACAAGGGAATCTACTACTACAGGACCTACGACAACAGCCAGATTTCAGCCGTGGATATGCACAGAGAAAATCTCGACGGAGACGCTCTCGTAACCTATCCGCTGGCAGAGGGTCAGCAAATCCATTTTCAAAATTAGGGCGGTGATTCACTGTGAAATATAAAATTGCCGTTTGCGATGATGACGCAGATTACGCAAAACACATTTCCACCTTGATTACAGCATGGGCCGCAAAATATGGGCATATCTGCGAAATCCATACTTTTTCCTCCGCCGAGGCATTCCTCTTTGCCTATGCGGAGGATACGGCCTATGACATTCTGCTGCTGGATATAGAGATGGGGGAGATTTCAGGCATCGAACTAGCCAGACAAGTCCGCCGGGACAAACGTCCCGTGGAAATCGTGTTCATCACCTCCCACTTTGAGTTCTTTGGGGAAGGGTATGAGGTGGACGCCCTGCATTACCTGGTAAAGCCCATTTCGGAGGGGAAGCTGATGTCAGTCCTCTCCAAAGCCGCGGAAAAGCTGGCCATAGAGCCTCCTTCCCTGGTGATTGCCTCAGGCAGCGGAACCGTCAAGCTCTATGAGTCCGAAATTCTATACATAGAGGCGTTCCTGCATTATATCGTCATCTATACAGCGAAAGAGGAATACAGACTCAAAGAAAGCATTTCTGCTTTTTCCGAAAAGCTCAGCGATGATTTTTTCCGCTCACACCGCTCCTATCTGGTGTCGCTGAAGCATATTGTGAAAATATCCCGCGCCAGGATTCGCATGGATAACGGAACAGAGCTTCCTCTGGCACGGGGAAAATATGACGCCATCAACCGCAGCTTCATTGAGCGCAATTGAGGAAATTTATGAGAAAGAAAACCTATTTGAAACTTGTGGAATATCAAACCGAGCAGTCGGGACGCCACCTGGAGGAGGTCCGCAGTATCCATACGGAAATGCGGGGATACAAGCACGATTTTCATCACCATCTGCAGACGCTGAAGGGCCAGCTTGAAGCGGGAGAAGTCTCCCGGGCCCTTGCCTACATCGAGCAGCTTGACCATCAGCTCATGCATGTGGATACCCTTCTGAAAACCGGCAATGTGTCTTTGGACGCCATTTTATCCGCAAAAATTGCCCAGGCCAGGGAAAATCATATCAAGACTACCATAAAAGCAAGCGTTCCGGACAACCTGCTGCTTTCGGATCTGGAACTCAGTATCATCATCGGAAATTTGCTGGACAACGCCATGGAAGCCTGCCGCACCGTGCGTGGGGAGCGCTTTATCCGCATATACATCGGCATGAAGGGGAACATGCTATACTTCTCCATGCTAAACTCTTCCGGTGAGAAAAAACGCAAGACCGGCTCCCTGTTCCCGTCCCCCAAGACCGGAATCCATGGCTTCGGCCTGCGCCGCGCGGAAGCCATACTGCATGAGCATGGCGGCTGGTGTAAATACAACAGCGAGGACGGGGCCTTCACCTCTGAATTTCTGGTCCCCGCCCTGAAAATATGAATATCACAAATGCAATTCGTGCACGGTCGGACGCAATTGGCGCGCAAATTTTTACTGAAACCTTTTTTCCATGGTAAACTCAGCACGAAAGGGGCTGATAAACATGAAAAGAAAAAACAAGGCGTACGATGAGTTGAACCGCACCCATTATTCCGTGCTTCAAAACGTCTGCTACTGTCTTCAAAATACCGTCCAATGCTATGCGCCGCTGCTGCTTTGGTGCGCAATCGCAATCCTGGCAAATGTGGCCCTTCCGGTTCTGTCCACCTACCTGCCCAAAATCGTGATAGATAAAATCACCGGCAAAAGCAGCCTGCAGGAACTGATAACGGTGGTTCTCTCCTTCACGGTCTGCATTGCCCTTCTGTCGGGAATCATTAAATTCTTTCGCGAATTTATTTTTCGTCAGAAATTCAGAATGAATACCTTTTATCTGAAGCGCGCGGCGCTTAAAGGTCTGACCACCGACTATGGCAACCAGGAAAACGGTATCTTTCGGAAGCTTCAGACAGAAAGCTTTGCCTGCTGTTACGGATACTATTCCCCGCTCTCAAATATCTATGATACTCTGATTGCGCTGTTGACTGGTATCTTCGGATTATCTGTTTACTGGGCCATTCTTGCACAGTTGAATTTATGGCTTATCCTGTTTTTAATCGTCACAACCGCCGTCAGCTATGCGCTGAATCAGAGAATCCTGGCATGGATGGCCGAACATAATCCGGAACGGATACATTATCAACAACGGCTCAACTATATCAACGCCACAGCCGGGGATATCCGCTCCGCAAAGGATATTCGCCTGTATCGCATGGCCGCATGGTTCTCTGACATTTACAAGGACAACATGCAGGGTCTTGCCGGGTGGTACCGGCGGCTGACAGGCAAGCTTTTTGGAGTGGCCGTATGGGACAACGGGTTCGCTTTGCTTCGGGAAATCGCCGCTTATGCATACCTGCTCTGGCTTGTATGGAACCATCAGATTTCAGTGGCGGATTTTGTTCTGTATTTTGGCGTGATCACCGGCTTTTCCTCCTGGCTTGGGGGCATATTTTCACAGATTGCATCGCTGAACCAGCTGAGCTTGAAAATCAATTATTTCCGCTCCTACCTGGAATATTCCGAATCCTACAAGAGACAGGATGGAAAGAGTGTTCCCGCAGACGGGCTTCCAAAGGTGATCGAACTTAAGAATGTAAGTTACCGGTACGAAGGCTCCGGGCAGGACGCCCTGCGCAACATCAATCTGAAAATTACGCCGGGGGAGCATTTAGCCATTGTGGGCTTGAACGGGGCCGGCAAAACCACCCTTGTGAAGCTGTTGTGCGGGCTTATCGAGCCTACGGAGGGGCAGGTATTATATGACGGCATTGACATCCGGGAATATAACCGGACGGAATTTTACCGGCTGTTTTCCGCCGTGTTCCAGCAGTTCAGTATTTTACCGGTGACCATCGAGGAAATCGTCTCCGAAACACCAGCGGAAGCCCTTGATTCACTCAAGGTAGAACGCTGCCTGAAAACCGCCGGACTTTGGGATAAGGTGAAACAGCTTCCCCAGGGCGTCAAAAGTCAATTTGGGAGGGCCATTTACGAGGAAGGCATTGAATTTTCCGGCGGCGAGGTACAGAAATTACTGCTGGCCCGGGCTTTGTACAAATCCGCGCCCGTTATGGTGCTTGACGAGCCCACCGCTGCCCTTGACCCCATTGCGGAAAGTACCCTGTACGAAAATTACAATCAGATCTGTGAGGCAAAAACAGCCGTCTTCATTTCACACAGACTTGCCAGCACAAGCTTCTGCCATCGTACAATATTGATAGAAGACGGCGTAATCTGTGAGGAAGGCACCCATGCGAGTCTGCTGGCAAAAAAGGGAACCTATTATCATTTGTTTGAAATGCAGGCGAAATACTACAGAGAGAACGCCAACAGGGAGGTGTCAGAATGAATAAAATGTCGATTCGAGAACGGATTTCCACTACAATGCGCGGCTATGGAATCATAAGGCGTTATTGTCCCGGCCTTGTACAGAGCAAAACATGCTATGAGTTCATTAACGCCCTGCAGCCTTTTCTCTCCGTCTGGTTTTCGGCGCGGATCATCGACGAGCTGTCCGCCCGGCGAAGCCTCAAAACGGTGACTGCCTATGTTGCGGGTATCCTTTTGATTCAGTTCCTATGTTCTGTTCTAAAGAGCACTGCCAACCGGGTCTACACAGAAAAGCAATCCCAGATGTGGAGCGGGTTCGGAAAAATCTTTTCCGACAAACAGATGTCCATGAATTTTGCAGACCTGGAAAATGCACAGATCCAGCACCAGCGGCAGCAAATCGAGGAAAGCCTCTATCAGTTCGGCAACGGGTTGGCGCGGCTTGTCTGGGACATTCCTGACCTGGTTCTCGCCGGTGTAAATATTGTATCTTCCCTTGTAATGACCTGGAGCCTCTTTACTTCCAGATCTGGCAATGCCGCACTGAATCATTCTGCCTGGATTTTGATCGTGCTTTTGTGTATCGCTTTGGGAGGTCTCAGCAATTCGAAGGCAACCGTAAAGAAAAACAACGCTTTTATGCGCTGGAGCAAGGATACCACCTGGTTCAACCGCACGTTTCAATTTTTCGGAAGAGAGCTATATGTAAACACGGAGAAGGCGAAGGACGTCCGCATTTACGAGCAAAATATCATTGCGTCCAAGGTGCTGGATAAGCTTCTGCAGCATGACAGAGAAAATCAATCGGATATTTTCAAAATGTCCGTCTATCCTGCCATCGCATATGTCACCATAGGACTGGCAAACGCCGTATGCTACCTCTATGTGGTTGCAAAATCCTTCTTTGGCGCCTTTGGTGTGGGAAGTATCGTACAGTATGTCACCGTCCTGTCACGGCTTGGGGAGGGATTACAGGCATTGATGTATCTCCTGTCCGATAATAAGGTATATTGTCTCCACCTGCAGAACCTATTTGACTATCTTGACCGCCCCAACCCCATGTACCAGGGTTCGCTGACCGTGGAGAAGCGGGACGATAACGAATATGATGTGGAATTTAAGGATGTGTCCTTCCGATACCCGAACACCGACGCCTATGCCCTGCGGCATGTAAATTTAAAATTCAAGATTGGCGAAAAACTGGCTGTGGTTGGTATGAACGGGTCCGGCAAAACCACCTTCATCAAGCTGATGTGCCGCCTGTATGACCCCACTGAGGGGGAAATCCTGCTCAACGGCGTCAATATCCAAAAATATGACTATGACGAGTATATGTCCCTTTTTTCTGTGGTCTTTCAGGATTTCCGGCTGTTTGCCCTAAGCCTTGGGCAAAATGTCGCCGCAAGCGCCGCCTACGACACCGATAAAGCGCAGAGGTGTCTTAAGAAAGCCGGCTTTGGGAAACGCCTTTCGGCAATGCCAAATCATTTGGATACCTGTCTTTACAAGGACTTTGACACAGACGGCGTAGAAATATCCGGGGGCGAAGCGCAAAAGATCGTTCTTGCCCGCGCTCTTTACAAAGACGCCCCCTTTATCATCCTGGATGAGCCCACCGCCGCCCTGGACCCGGTTTCGGAATATGAGGTATTCAGTAAGTTCAATGAGATTGCCGGCGATAAAACCGCCATCTATATCAGCCACCGCCTTGCCTCCTGCCGGTTTTGTGATAAGATTGCCGTATTCCATGGAGGCGCTGTTATCCAGATAGGAACCCATGAAGAGCTCCTTGCCGCTGCCAACGGCAAATACCATGAACTTTGGAACGCCCAGGCGCAGTACTATAGAACACAGAATACCTGAGGCAGAACCTTTCACAACCTAAGAAGCATATCCCCCTTCATCGGTTCTCCGCTCCATGCCACAAGGGCAAAGCTGCCGTCCATGTGTTGGTCCACCCGGTTGATCCATTCCAACTCATGGCCGGCCTTCGCCCGAAGCAGGGCGTTGGTGGTTCCCGTCTGACAGAGGGATTGATTGATGACCCACCAGTGAACCCCAATCTGCGCCCGCTTCAGATCCTCTTCCAGACGCAGAGCCTCATAGACCGGCGTGGCCTCCGGCAAGGCAACGATGATAACCTCTGTCTCCACACTTTTCAGCCGGGGCAGCAGACGCCGGATGGATTCCGGCGTCTCGCCCCTGGCGCGCCGGATTTCCCTGTCATAGCTTTCCGTGGATTCCAGCAGGAGCAGCGTGTGTCCCGTAGGGGCCGTATCAATGACTACGATCTGCTCCTCCGCTTTTTCCACAAGCTCCGCAAATGCCCGGAACACGGCGATTTCCTGTGTGCAGGGGGAGCGCAGATCTTCCTCAATATAGGCTATATCCTCCCCGGACAGTCCGCCGGCCCTTCCTTTTTCCAGCACTTCCTTCTGATACTTTTTCAGTTCTGCCTCCTCGTCAATCCGGCTCATGGTAATGTTGTCTGCCTCCTCCAGCACAAATTTCAGATGCGCAGCCGGGTCAGTGGTGGTAAGGTGCACCTTTTTCCCCTTCCGGGCCAGACCCATGGCAATGGCGGCGGCCACCGTGGTCTTTCCCACACCGCCCTTGCCCATTGTGAAAATCACCTTTCTGCCGGCTTTGTCAATGGAATCCACAACATCCGAAAGTCCGTGAAGCTGCTGTGCGTAAGGGGGAACATTCTTCCCTTCCTGACAAGCTTCCCCCGATATCGTACACATATATGCCTCCCGCCTTTTCTCCCCAATCATGGAGCACACATGCGCTTCCTGTCGCCCCCCTCCTGGTATGGATTCCAGATTTCTCTCCTGCCAGTCCTCCCACAGCATGGAGTCCATATTTTCTTCCTGCCAATTTTCTTGCAGCATGGAACGCACATTTTCAAGGCCGGTGATATTGTAAGCCCGTAGCGGTATCCGATAAGCGGGAAGTGCTTTCAGTTCTTCAGGGATCTCCTCAAGAGCTTTCTGCTGTTTCCGGTACAGCTTTTCGGAAATAACATCGTCCCTTTGCGACAGGACGCCATTCACCACAAGAATCTGATTCCTCACCCCCAAATCGGCCAGTTCCAGAGACGCACGCCTGGTTTCCTTCAGCGGAGCCTCCTCCGGGCGGGTCACGAGCACAAGGGTCGTGTGCCCTTTGTCGGCCAAAGTGGCAACCGCCTGCCGGTAGACAGCCTTTTTATTTTCCAGCCCGGAAAGCTGGCCCAGGCAGGAGGCGCCGTGGGTACTTTCGCTGATAAAATCACTCCAGGCCGAGGGAAGCTGAAGCATCCGCAGGGTATGCCCGGTGGGAGCGGTGTCAAAAAGAATATGGTCGTAGTCCTGCTGCACCTTTCCATCGGTAATAAAATCCGTGAACTCATTGAAGGCAGCAATCTCAATGGTGCAGGAGCCGGAAAGCTGTTCCTCCATATTGGCGATTGCCGCTTCCGGCAGAATGCCCCGGTAGGGGGCAATCACGCTCTCCCGGTACTCAGCCGCCGCCTGTATGGGGTCCAAATTGGCCACCGTCAGATTGGGGACGGCCGGGATGGGCGTTCCCTTGTTGTTCAGCTCCATGGCAAACACATCCTGGAGATTGGAAGCCGGGTCGGTGCTGATAAGCAGAACCTTCCTGCCATTATCGGCCAGCGACACGGCGGTGGCACAGGCTGCCGAGGTCTTCCCCACCCCGCCCTTGCCGGTAAAAAACAGATATTTTGTCTTCGTGACTTCCAAGGTCTGAAAGGGCTTCATAAGCAGTCCCCGCCCAGAACGTCATCGGACAGCTCCAGCCAGCTTGTCAATTCCCGGTTGGTTGGATAACGCCCGGCAATCATCAGCACACCGTCCACCAGTGTTACCGGCAGCTTATCCGGTCCGAACTTTCGTAAATATCCGGTGACGGTCTTATTTTTTACAAATTCTCCCGGGGCACTGTTTAAATTGAATCGCCGTACCTCCACACCGTTTTGTTTCAGCGTATTTAATACAGCGGAAATGCGAAGCAGTTCCGGGTCAACCCCCACCCCGCAGAGCCCGGTGGCGCAGCACATGGCCGGTTCATAGATTTTCATGGTTTTCATAGATTCTTCTCCTTCATGGATTTCATTTTTTATGAGTTCTAAATCATTCCTCTTCATGAATTGAAATATAGAAATCATTCTATAGATTATATGAAAACCGGCGCTGGAATGTGACTCAATTATTTCAAATGGCAAATACAATTTTCCTTGGGCGTCATGATTCCGTGCAGAATCTGTTCCAGTGCAGCCAAGCGCTCCCTGTTTAAAGAGTAAAAAATATTCTTGCCCTCACGGCGGTCCCTGACGATTCCGGCCTCCATCAACACCCGCATGTCGTGGGAAAGGGTGGGCTGGGTGATGTGGAAATTTTCCAGAATTCTACAGGCGCACAACTCCCCGCAGGAGAGCATATCCACAATGCGCAGACGCTTCGGTTCGGAAATCGCCTTTAACATTTTCGCGGTATTCATGTATACTTGTTCCAAATTGCTCACCTCTCCCGCAGGATATTGTTACCGGGCACGCCCCGTCCGGTAACACGCTTCGCAAAACCGGTCTGTGGACAGCAACAATACTTTCTATGTACCACTATATGTGCCTGCCGTCACCTTTAGTACAAAAAAATTTCCCCGCTTTTCATTCCCGCCATTCCATGATAAAATAAGACCAGCGGGTATGTATTTTCCATAGCCCCCACATATCTATGAAAGGAGAACTATTATGGCAAACAGAATCATGCTGAATCAGACTTCTTATCACGGAGCAGGCGCAATCGCGGAGATTGTCAACGAGGCAAAGGCCCATGGCTTTCAGAAGGCTTTCGTCTGCTCTGACCCGGACCTGATCAAATTCCAGGTGACCGCCAAGGTAACCGATTTACTGGACAAGGAAGGCCTTGCCTACGAGATTTACTCCGATATCAAGGCCAACCCTACCATCGAAAATGTGAAAAACGGTGTGGCGGCTTTCCGGGCGTCCCAGGCCGATTACATCATCACCATCGGCGGAGGCTCCTCCATGGATACCGCAAAGGCCATCGGTATCATCGTCGCCAATCCGGAATTTGAGGACGTGCGCAGCCTGGAGGGCGTTGCTCCCACAAAAAATCCCTGCGTTCCCATCCTTGCCGTGCCCACCACCGCCGGAACTGCGGCAGAGGTAACCATCAACTATGTCATTACGGATGTGGAAAAGAAGCGCAAATTTGTCTGCGTAGACCCCCACGATATGCCCATCGTCGCCATTGTAGACCCGGATATGATGTCCTCCATGCCCAAGGGGCTGACCGCCTCCACCGGAATGGACGCCCTGACCCACGCCATTGAGGGCTACACCACAAAGGCAGCCTGGGAAATGACCGACATGTTCCATTTAAAGGCCATTGAAATCATTGCCAGATCTCTTCGTGACGCTGTTGCCAACACCAGCAAGGGCCGGGAGGACATGGCTCTCGGACAGTATATTGCAGGCATGGGCTTCTCCAACGTGGGACTTGGCATTGCCCACTCCATGGCACATACTCTGGGCGCCGTTTATGACACGCCCCACGGGGTGGCCTGCGCCATGATGCTGCCAATCGTTATGGAATACAATCAGGAATGTACCGGTGAAAAATACCGTGAAATCGCAAGAGCTATGGGCGTAAAGGGTGTGGATAGCATGACCCAGGCAGAATACCGGAAAGCCGCCATCGACGCAGTCAGACAACTCTCCCAGGATGTGGGAATTCCTGCCAGACTGGAGGCTGTGAAGGAAGAGGATCTTCCCTTCCTGGCGGAATCCGCCTTTGCCGACGCCTGCGCCCCCGGGAACCCCAAGGACGCCAGCGTGGAGGATTTGATGGGGCTGTTCCGGAAGATTATGTAAACCGTTAGAGCCCGCTCATGGCGGGCAAGTCAAAAATGGGCCGGCGCACGAATCAAAATTTCGTGCGCCGGCCCATTTTGCCGCCAAATTTCTCACGCCCCAGTCTATGCTGCTGATTCATTACGCATGGGGAGAACATCAGACGCATACAGTACCAATATCACTTTAAAGATTGGTACCTGGAAAGAATCTCCTGGTCCCCCATCTCCGGATGCAATGTAATCAAATCATAGATTGGCCGGATGATCGAAACATCTTCCTCCAGCTCCTCTGCGGTTTCCTGGACATCTTTCCCCTTCTGGCATTTCTTTCTTATCAGAACAATCATTTTGAGCCATTCACCTTGCTTAATGCCCTTCTCAATTCCTCTGTTCTCAATCTCGTCTTCAATCTTCCACATGGTCAAATCCTCCTTTTTATGACCTGCCTTTTCCTGCTCTATCAACTGATTCCGAATAATTTTGTATCGCCCATCGCTGGCCAGTTCGCTCATGACCTCCAGAAATTCCACCGGATGGCGAATCACCCGCTCATTATCGGACATAAATTTCTTCATTTTCTCCGGACGATTCCTGCAGGCCAGGTACTCCACAACAAAACGGAAATCCGAAGTCATCCGCTGCCGGACTTCTTCTGGCACTGTGGCCAAATCAACCAGATTCATAGGGTAATCTGCCACGAAGGGTTTGATTTCTTCCTCGATTTCCGTGGGGAATTCCAGCATGTCATGGAGGCTTCTGGGGCGCTGCCATACACCTCCATAATGTAAAACTACTGTCACCACAGGCGCCAGGCGCTGGTGATCATGGATTCTTTTTGTATAAGCACGATTGCCTTCTTTTTCGTTTTGAGCCATAAATTGTTTTATCTGTTCCTCGTATGACGCATATTCATAGCCCATAATCCGTTCCGGCATGGTGTTGTCCGGGCCGTCCTGGTTTTCGGTACCATAGATGAGCCGGTATCTTCCGTTTCGACGGTCCACCTTGCGGACATCGCCGTTTCCCTGACGAAAACCTCCGTCCGCCCTCCTGGTAAAAGCTTCTGTTGGGAAGGGTTCCAGTTTATCCTCCTCCAGAATCTGATTCCCATGAAATACAAGGTTATTAAAAATATCCGCAAATACATCATTGTAGTCTTCTAATCGCTTTTCCGCGATATCCCGGTCCATAGATTCTCCTTTCCTCCCAGAACTCAAGCAGGTATGAAAGGGTATGTGCAGAACGTTATCTTACCTTTATCTTAGTATAACAAAAACACCATACCCCGTCAATCCGGCTGATTCGGGGATACTATGATTATTTTATTAAATTGATGGTTTGGATTGTGCGGCTTGCCGCTGAATTGATTGAATCTTATACCTGAAAATACATGATGTGAACAATGTTGCGGTTGGGGTGTAGTAATCGTATCACAAATTTGCAAAGTAGGCAAGAAAAAATATGAACCATGCCCTACACGCAGTACCGCCGGGGCATGGTTCATGAGACAGCTGCGGATTTTAAGCAAAATTATCCGTTCCGAATACCTGCACATTTAGGAACGCTTTTCTCCCCTTCGAAACTCGTCCATATATTTTTTGCAGTTATAGGCTTCCATTAATTTTTCATCTTCCCAGGTCCACTGCTTCTCCACGTCTATCCGTTGTACAAGCTCCTCCTGTGACAGCTCCGCCGGGAAAATATCGCATGGATATGCTTCACAGTACCCGCAATGAATATAGCCTTTTTCCATGACGCATTTCCGGGCCCTGCACGTCGGGTCAAGCAATATGGCGCCTTCTTTTTCACTGCAGCACCCGTCGCAAATAATGGTTTTGGGGTTGGGATGATACCCCGGCGTTGTTTTTTCATAACCCTTACAGATTTCTTCCCGCCTATCCTCTTTTTTTACATTCGGCCGGTAAATGAGACATAAATCACACCGCATTCCGCATTTTGAAAACACTTTATCTGACATATGTACCTCCGCTAAACGCAAGCTTTCCCAATTCTTAATAATTTGCGATGATTATGAATTCTCACTACTTCTCCTCAAACAAATACTCCATCGCCGACCGTCTCGTGACAATGCCACACAGCACATTCCGGCTGTCCACAATGGGCACGAAATTCTGTTTCAAGAGCGCCTCTATCACCCTGTCCCGGTCCGCCTCGATGTCCAAAGGCTCGCAAAAATCCCGGCGCAACAACTCGCCGATTCGATACTTCTCCTGCTCCTTCCAGTCCGCGGACCCCTTGGCCAGAATATGCCAGAGAAAATCCCCCTCGGAAATACAGCCCAGATACTTATCCTCCAGATCCAGCACCGGAATGGCCGTGTAGCCATGCCGCTTCATAACCTCCAATCCCTGCCGCACGGTATCCGTCTCATGCAGGAAAACAGTGAACACCTTCGGTGTCATAATTTTCGCTATATTCATCTAAACCTAACCCTCCATTTTGCTTTCAAATTAAAAATGTCTTTTCATAACAAAAAGCAGCCTGCCAATTCAGACTGCTTCAAATGAGACATCGGGGATTCGAACCCCGGACAACTTGATTAAAAGTCAAGTGCTCTACCAACTGAGCTAATATCCCATACCTGGGCTAGCTGGATTCGAACCAGCGAATGCAGGAGTCAAAGTCCTGTGCCTTACCGCTTGGCGATAGCCCAATGCTAAGACAGGGCGGGCTGTCTGCCATAACTTTTCTGGAAAAATCGTACAAAAAAGCCAACAGAACATGCGAGCATGTCCGCTTGGCTCTCTGCTCGCGGGGAATAAGGCCCATGCTTTGCGGGTGGATAAAGGGATTCGAACCCTTGGCCTCCAGAGCCACAATCTGGCGCGCTAACCAACTGCGCTATACCCACCATAAAAATCAGGAACTTCCTGATCAACACTCTTACAAACCGTAAGAGTAACGTGCTCGAAGGGATTCGAACCCCCGACCCACGGCTTAGAAGGCCGTTGCTCTATCCAGCTGAGCTACGAACACAGATAAGATACTTTGCATTAAGTGCACTGTGGTAGCACCATGGCTACTAAGCTCGAAAACACCTCGCTACGTATCCAGGTGTGCTTTCGCACTAAATTCGGCCTTCGCTTCGCTCGACCTCATTAAGTGCTCAATGCAAGCGGGTGATGGGAATCGAACCCCCGTGTCCAGCTTGGAAGGCTGGTGTTCTACCATTGAACTACACCCGCATAGCGGCAATCGGGGTGACAGGATTCGAACCTGCGACCTCCTGGTCCCAAACCAGGCGCTCTAGCCAAGCTGAGCCACACCCCGTCTCTAACAGATTCCCTGTAAAATGCCGTGACACAAATAGTATTATATTATAGCATTGCCAAAATGTCAACAAAAATTTTACAGATATTCCAGTCGAAAACGAGCCGGCAAATCCCCCTCAAGCTCCATCATAATGTAGGAAGGCCGGCGTCCTTCCTGCCGTGGGTAGGACAGACTGCCTGGATTTAGGGTAATCAGATTTTTCCCAAAATCGATCATAGGCCGATGGGTATGGCCGAACATGACGATATCAAATCCACGGGCCTCGGCCTCCTGCTTGATGTGGGCAAGGCCCATGTTCACATAATAGTAATGACCGTGGGTAATCAGGGTCCGGTATCGCCCCAACATGAGTTCCTTCTCCCGCTCCAAAAAAGAGAACACGTCACTGTTTCCGGACACGATTTCCAGAGGGCAATCCGCCATATAGGCAATCTCCCGTTCGCACCCCTCCGCGTCCCCCAGATGAATCAGCATGTCAATGGGAGCCTCGGCGCTCAGCACCCGCTTCAGATTACTATGGTTCCTATGGGTATCACTCACAATCAAAATTCTCATCATCCATCTTCCTTACGCTTCCAAATATTCTTGTAATTTCTCTTTCATGGCACGCAGAGCTTTTCCTCTGTGGCTCAACGCGTTCTTCTGCTCCATGCTAAGCTGGGCGGTGGAGCACTCGTACTCCGGCACATAGAAAATGGGGTCGTAGCCGAATCCGTTTTCTCCCGCCGGCGCAAAGCCGATATACCCCTCAATGGTTCCCCGGGTGGTGATCACTTCCCCGTCCGGCAAAACTGCCGCAATCACACAGACGAACCGCGCCGTCCGCCGCTCCTTCTCCACACCCGCAAGCCGGTCCAGCAGCAACTGGTTCTTAACCGTGTAAGGTGTGTCCTCTCCCGCATACCGGGCCGAGTATACCCCGGGTTCGCCACCCAGATAATCGATTTCCAGTCCGGAATCGTCCGCCAATACAATCTTCCCGGTTTTTGCGGCCACGGCCCTGGCCTTAATGACGGCATTTTCCTCAAAGGTGGTTCCGTTCTCCTCAATATCCGCCTCAATCCCGGCCTCCTTCATGGAGATCACCTCCACGCCCGGTTCTTCCAGAATCACCTTGATTTCCTTTAATTTTCCTTCATTTCCTGTGGCAAAAATAATTCTTTTCATAAAAATCTCCATTTCTCTACTGGTTATCACTATACACTTTCAGGCACAGGTTGCTGCTCTGGGTCTCCTCCAGACTTTCCCAGCGGTTGCCCATGGAGCTGATATAGCTCTCGCCGTCGGTGATATCCACGGTACTGGTAAATTCGTCCGCCGCATACTCGATGGCCAGCGGTTTCTCCGTACCCGGCGTTTCCAGGTAAAGAATCACCGCGTACCGCTCGCCTGCGGTCACCGGCACCGGCCAGTCAAAATCTATGGTATAGTAGCCGGCGTTCACAAGAGTTCCCTCCGCCACCAACGCCCGCTCCTTAAGGGAATCGGTGTCCTCAAAATTCCGCGCCACATACAGCTTATACTCCGTATCTTTCCCGATGGCATAGAATCCGGCCGCCTTCAGGCTTTCGCTCCCACCGGCGGTATACACGTTGGCTGCGTAAATGCTGTCCCGGCCGTAGCCCAGTTGCCCCACCCAGCCGCACAGATCCGTCTGGTAAATGTTATCGTAATTGTCCGTCGCCTCAATGCCAGTATACACCAGATTATGGCTGCCTACGTTGACGTCGTAATAGGATATATAAAAAACCCCGTCCTCACCGAAGCCGCTTCCCCAGCTATTCTGACAGATAAAGGCGCCGTCGCCTTCCACCTCCATATTAAAATTGTCCCTGGAATAATTGTCGTCCCAGCCGATGATCAGCACATCATGGTTGGATCTCTCCGTGCCGATATAGCAGTAGCTGGCGGTTTCACTGTTATAGTAATCGGAGTCCACCCGGGAGCTGCGCACAGCGCTGTAGATGGAGGTCTGGACGCCACCGTACTGAAACACCGCCTCTTTGATTTTTTCATAATCCTTGTGCTCGATAATCTGAATTTCCTGCACATGCTTCACGGGCTTTAAACCGTCCGGGGATTCCTCGTCCCCGTAAGGGTCGTCCGCCTCATATACCGGTCCCTGCCAGGAGGTCAGATAGGCCATTCCCATGGTATAATTGCCGCCGTCCACCTGCTCCAGATAAAAGCTGTTTTTTAAGGACATATGATCCGGGGACAGCTCCACAGCCTCCTCCGGCAGCAGGGCCGATTCCATGGCCGACAGGGCCGCAAAAGCCCAACAGGTTCCGAAATGTCCCTGGTCCTTGATGAGTGGGGTCCGCCCCTTATCCCGCAAATCATACCGAGCCGGAAGAATACTCTCCCCATCGGCGTTGTCCCGGGCTACCGCCTGGTTTTCCTGAATATTCCATTCATAGGAGTAATTTAAAAGTCTTGAAACCGTATCTGCCGGAACGTAATACTCTCCATTGGCATAGACCATGGAGGAAGTCAGAGGATTCTGCTCCTTGTTCACGGTGACCACCGGCTCATTTAACGCAAATAAAATCTCATCCTCTCTTTTCTCAATGAGAAGCTGATTTCCCTCATAGAGGTGGCTGCTGCAGCGAAAGCTGTCCCGAAGCAGGGACACCGGCAACATCAGCGACAGATTCTCATCCATAAAAATTCCCGTATCACTGCTGTTCAATTCCTTGTTATCTATATAAAACGAAATTTCTTTCTCGTTTACACTCTCTGCGATCAGCGGATTGAAAATTTCCGGTTTCAGGTTGGCGCCCCGAAAGGTATCCACCTGCTCCACACTGCTCCACAAGCCGCTGAACTTCAGCGCCAATACAATCATCAGCACCAGAAACATCCCGATGTATTTCTTTGAATTACGCACGTTCCCTCCTCTTTTAAGTCTATTCCTGCCTGCTTCTTTTCGGCGGCTTCGGTCCCAAAAACTGGTAAAAATACGTTTTCAGCATACCGTTGTATATTTTCCGGTTCTTATCCGCCTTTCTGCCGATATAGCGCTCGGCATCCTCATAGCTTGTAATAATATAGGCCGACCAGCTGTCCAGGCGTTTTAAGACTTCCCCGATCTCCCCGTAAAGCTTCGGAAGCGCTTCCTTTTCCTCCAGCCGCTCCCCGTAGGGCGGATTGGTGATAAGAAATCCGTATTTTTTCGGATGGCTTGTGGCCTCCACCGGACGCTGCTGAAAATGAATCAGATGGTCCACACCGGCCCGTTTCGCGTTTTCTCTGGCGGCCTTTACCACCTCGCCGTCAATGTCATAGCCCTGGATGTCCACCTCAATCTCGGCCTCCACCAGTTCCTGGGCCTCTTCCACCGTCTCATACCACAACTTTCGGTCAATCAGGTTGGTCCATTCCTCCGCCGTAAAGCTCCGGTTCATGCCAGGGGCAATATTCGCCGCCATCATGGCCGCCTCGATGGGAAAGGTCCCGCTTCCGCAGAAGGGGTCCAGAAGGATTCTGTCCTTTCTCCATGGGGTCAGCAAAATCAGAGCGGCCGCCAGGGTCTCGGTGATGGGGGCTTTACTGGTCATGGTGCGGTAACCCCTTTTATGTAAGGATTCCCCCGTGGTATCCAGGGCCACCGTCACCCTGTCCTTCAACAGAAAAATACGCAGCGGATAGCTGGCGCCGGTTTCCTCAAACCATTCTACATGATAACTCCCCTTCAGGCGCTCCACCATGGCCTTTTTCACAATGGACTGGATATCGGAAGGGCTGAACAATTTACTTTTTATGGAAGAGGCCTTGGTGACCCAGAATTTTCCGTCTCTGGGAATATACTGCTCCCAGGGAATGGCTTTGATACCCTCAAACAGCTCATCGAAGGTTTCCGCCTGGAATTCCCCGGCCTTCACAAGTACCCGCTCCGCGGTTCTAAGGAAAATGTTGGCGCGGCAGACGGCTTCCGCGTCTCCCTCAAAGGTCACCCTGCCGTCCTCCACCTTCAGAATCTCGTATCCCAGATCGTAGATTTCTTTTTTCAGGACCGCTTCCAGGCCAAAGTGACAGGGGGTGATAATCTCAAATGTATTCATGTATGTTCTCCGCTTTGCGTTTTCCGACATTGATAAGTAGTGCGGAAATCATTTGGATTTCCACACTACTTATCATATAGCCTCCCACTTTTGCTGTCAATAGATTTTCGCCGGAAATAGCTAATTTAAGCGGTTTTCTTGACACAGCTCATGAGTCCCTGACGCTTTCTTCCCATGCGTGAATACCGCCGATCACCGTATAGACCTGATAGCCCTCCTGACTTAGTTCCTTTGCGGCCAGCAGGCTGCTTGATCCCCGTTCACAATATAAAATGTACGTGGTGCTTTTTGATAATCTCCCCTTGTATTTTTCCAAATCATCATAAGGAATGTTGACGGCTCCTTCCAGATGATACTGGGCGTATTCCTCTCTGGGGCGCAGATCCACCAGCTTGGTATTTGGCTTTTCCGCATAGTCCTCCAGTTCCTTGACACCGATTGTCCTAACTGCCATGGCTCACCTCTTTATATCTGATACTTGTTGAGATTTCTTCTCTTTAAAAACAGATTGCAGGAAGGTTCCCGCAATCTGTTCTCTTGGTATTATATGCCGTTCTTTTCCTTTTGCAGCTTATCTCTTAATAATCGCAGTTGCTTCCGCCTCTGTTAGAAGCCTTGTTCTGACCCTTGTTCTGGCCGTTGTTGGTTCCACCGGCATTCTGGCCATTGGTATTGGAATAGCTGTTACGTCCGCCGGTAGTGGAGCCGTTATTCTGACCACTTGTATTGGAACCGTTGTTCTGGCCGCCGGCGTTGGAACCGTTATTCTGGCCGCCTGTGTTGGAACCGTTATTCTGGCTGTTGGTGCCGGAATAGCTGTTCTGGGCCTTGTTCTGGGAATTGGCATTTCTGCTGTTATTGGTGCTTCTGCTCTGAGTATTGTTATCTCTCGCCATGATTCGTGCCTCCTAAGACTTTTCTGCTTTGATTTTATACTTCGTACTGCCCAATTAGTATTTGAAATTTTTCATATTTTATTCCATACTTTTTCATTGCATTTTTTAACAAAATATATTATAATCAGTATGTAAAAAGGATTTCTCCTTCAGAGATTCTTTTTATAAGTTATACCCCTTATTAATTATTTATACTCCCCTCATAGAGAAGACCATTGGCTCCCCCAATGGTCTTTTCTTATTGCCGCAGGCGGAGAATCCGTTTTGTCTCATTTAAAAAAGAAGCATAAAGTGAACACAGGTGAACACACATTTTTAAGGAAGGAAAAAGCCGCAAACCCGTATAAATAAAGGGTTTGCGGCCAAAACAAAGGACGTGCGTGAGAGGATTCGAACCCCCGACACCTTGGTCCGTAGCCAAGTGCTCTATCCAGCTGAGCTACACACACATATATCATTGTTATCCGCGCGCTTGCGGATAATGCCGGCGACCGGAATCGAACCGGTACTGTATTGCTACAACAGGATTTTAAGTCCTGCGCGTCTGCCAGTTCCGCCACGCCGGCATTCATGGGACCTATAGGGCTCGAACCTCTAACCCTCTGCTTGTAAGGCAGATGCTCTCCCAGCTGAGCTAAGATCCCATTCTCATGGACACCTGGGTATGTCCATAACGACCCAGAAGGGACTCGAACCCTCGACCTCCGCCGTGACAGGGCGGCGCTCTAACCAACTGAGCCACTGGGCCATATTTCTTTCCTATCAAAAATAAATCAAATGGACCTTCGGGGACTCGAACCCAGGACCGACCGGTTATGAGCCGGTTGCTCTAACCAACTGAGCTAAAGGTCCAAGTGGAATACTTCTATTCCTAAGCCGATGATCGGACTCGAACCGATAACCTGCTGATTACAAATCAGCTGCTCTGCCAATTGAGCCACATCGGCAAATTCCGGAGCAGCTGATTTGTAATCAGACTGCTCTGCCTACAATTGACTCGTTCCACTCCTCAATTGTCATGAATTGAGCCACATCGGCAAATGCTGACAAATGACTCCTACGGGAATCGAACCCGTGTTACCGCCGTGAAAGGGCGATGTCTTAACCGCTTGACCAAGGAGCCCTCTTCCGCCACCGGCTTTTGCGGTGACCGAAGTTTATAATAGCATATTCTCCTGCTATTTGCAAGAACTTTTTGAAATTTTCTATAATTTTGTGGCAACCGGCAGACGAACTGCTCCGCACTATTTTCTCCCCTTGCAGGCCCTTTCGCCGTACTCCTTTAACAGCTTTACATAATACCGGTAATTCTCCATTGTGGTTCCCGGCGGCGTCTGATGGTCCATGCCAATCATATATCCGCCACTCTCAATTACGGGAAGCAGACGCTCAAATTCCTGCCTGATATCCTCTTTCTCCCGGAACATACACATTTTATCAAATCCGCCAATGAAAAGAAAGTCCGGATATTTCCCGCGCAGTTCCACCAGATCCACGCCGGCCTGGCGCTCCAGAGGCAGGATTCCGTCCACCCCAGCCTCCAGAAACCAGGGAATCATCTGGGACACGTTCCCGTCGGAATCCACGAACACCTTCGTTCCGTATTTTTTGATTTCCGGGATAAGCCGCTTGTAGTAAGGCAACATAAATTCATCAAAAAGGGCTTTGGATATCATGGGTCCTTTATTGTAACTCATGTCCTCGGCGATGGTCATGAAATCCGCCTTCATGTATTTTGCGAACGCGTCAATCTGCTTTATCTGCCAGTTTAACAGTTCCTCACAGATCTCGTGGTACAGTTCGGGATAATCGTAAAAAGCATACAGATGAGCCTCATCCCCAAAAAGCTCCCTTGGAAACCAGAAAAAACCGTCTACAGTATACCATACAATGGTATCTCCCTCTTCATGTCTGGGGATTGTGGAGAGAATTTTATCCTTCATGCGCTCCACAGCGTCCTCCGGCAGGAAGAATTTCCGAAGACGCCGGTAGTCTTCCTCATCCTGCACGATTCCAGGACCCACAAACTTGGACTCCGGCTGGGGACAGTCCTCCGTAAAATGAGGAAACCAGAACTGAGTAATACTGTCCAACCCAAAATAGGAAAACAGCTCTTCATCGTTTAAATTTTTCGGCAGGCCCTCCGCCTCCCAGTCCTGAATAGTCTTATCCCACCACATGGCCCACTCCACCACCGGGCTGCGGTCCAGAGATGAATCGCGTTCCATCAGCTTATGAAATCGCTCTCTCGTTGTCATACAAGTTCTCCTCTCTTTTTTCTTTATCATAACCTCTAAACATTCATTTCACTTGTAGGATTTGAGTACTTTCACATTCAGCAGCTTGCACAGCTCTTCCATACTGCCGGTGATATCCTCGAAGGTCATAACCTGATGGCAACCAATAGCCGTTGCCATATAATGTTCAAAATCCATAAGCGCAATCCGCATTTGGGTACGACAATTGGGCTCATACCGTCCCTCTACGCTCTCTCCAATATTGATGGTCATTGCGTTCATTTCTCCGGAATAACGGAAAAGACTCAACAAAAGCTACTCCCTTTCTTCAGACGCAGAGTCAGAATTTCAAAGGGACGCAGTTTAAGCTCCACCTGATGTGTCTTCGTTTCCAGAGCAGCCTTCGGCTCTTCCAGCATATTGCAAAGCCAGGCCGCCTCGAAGGCGAAGGCGGACGAAAGCACCGCTCTTCTCGTCCCTTTCATACTTTCATACAGGCGCAGGATCATATCTCCGGAGCCATCCTCCGCCAGCTTCACCGTTTCAATGACGACATTGGGGTCATCCACAGCAAAGAAGGAGATTTTTGGTCTGCTGCCCGCTGTCACATGCACCGGCGAATTGATAGCAGCCGCCTCCGCAACAACTCCGCTTTTTTCAAACGGACCGTTCCACACATAATAGGAATAGAGGAAGTGGTGGCTTCCCCGGTCCGCTGCCGGGTCGGGATTCACCGCTCCCCGCAAAAGCGAAAGGGAAATCTCACTGTCCTTCATGCTGACTCCGTACTTACAATCGTTGAGCACCGCGGCTCCATGGGTTGCGTCATAAATTGCGGTAAAGCCATGGTTACAAACCTCAAACCGGTCTGAGGCATAGGTGTTGGAACGGTGGGTCGGACGCATGATATGTCCGAACTGAATC
>CALWLN010000163.1 GCA_944381535.1 uncultured Lachnospiraceae bacterium | reverse complement strand
CCCCGGGGCTCATGCTCCTCATAGTAGGAGACCGCCTCCGGGAGGGTGGCGCGCAGAACTGTCTCATACTTCTTGGTAAGCTCCCGGCACAGAGAAATCTTCCGGTCCCCCAAAGCGTCCAAAAGCTCTGCCAGGGTTTTCCTCAAATGATGGGGCGCCTCATAGAGAACAATGGTCCGGGTTTCTCTCTTAAGTTCCTCCAGAATCAACGTCCGCTCCTTTTTCTCCCTGGGCAGAAAGGCCTCAAAACAAAATCGTCTGGTGGGAAGGCCCGACAGGGTCAGGGCCGTCACGCAGGCTGCCGCCCCCGGCAGGGAAGTTACTTCAATGCCGTTCTCATAGCAGATACGCACCAGATCCTCCCCCGGGTCGGAAATCCCCGGCGTCCCTGCGTCCGTAATCAGCGCCACATTCTGGCCGGCTTTCATTTTTTCCACTAGCTGATAGGCCTTTTCCACCTTATTGTACTCATGATAGCTGGTCATAGGCGTCTGAATCTCAAAATGATTCAACAGCTTGATGGAATTGCGGGTATCCTCCGCCGCAATTAAATCCACTTCCTTTAAGGCGCGAAGGACCCGGAGGGTGATATCCTCCAGATTTCCGATGGGTGTCGCGCACAAAAATAACTTTCCGGCCATAAAATGTTCCTCATTTCTAATACCCGTAAATATCATAAATTTCCCGGGTATACACCCCGGGCTTCTCGTAGACGATCAAGGGCTTCTCTACCGTAATCCGGGGCCTTCCGCCCCGAAGTCCCTCCAGAAGCACCATGTTGGGCTCCCTGTCCACAAAGGGATACACCAGCTTCATCCGCTTGGGCTCGATTCCGTAACGGCTCATGAGACACATGATCTCCGCCAGCCGGAAGGGGCGGTGTACCATGTAAAACCGTCCGCCCGGCTTTAACAGTCTGGCTGACTCCCGCACCACGTCCTCCAGAGCGCAGAGAAGCTCGTGGCGGGCCACGGCCCTGGCCGGATTCTCGTTGGTCAGTCCATGACTTCCGGTCATATAGGGGGGATTGCTGGTAACCACATGGAAAGAAGAAGCTCCAAATTGCTTGGAAGCCTCCTTAATATCTCCCTGTAAAATGGTGATCTTGTTCTCCAGGCGGTTGTAAGCCACGCTCCGGCGGGCCATGTCCACATTTTCCGGCTGAATTTCCAGTCCTGTAAAATGCTGCCCCTGGGTCTTTGCCTCCATCAAAATGGGGATGATCCCGTTGCCGGTGCCCAGGTCCATGACGCGTTCCCCTGGCTTTGCGACAGCAAAGCCGGACAGAAGTACGGCGTCCATGCCGAAGCAAAAAAATTGGGGATTCTGAATGATAAAATACCCGTTCCGGTGAAGCTCGTCCAGCCGTTCCCCCGGCAGCAGGGCAGGAGCGGAAGCTGCCGCGTTTTTTCTTTCCCGGGCTTCGGTTCCGGCGATTCCTGTCCGTATAGTTTCAGACACGGCAAAATCCTCCTGTCTCATTCATGATAGCAATTAATTTTCCTCCAGCTTGGAGGTGCCGTCGCCTTTGTCCTTCTCCTCCAGAGCTGCCAGCTCCTTCATCTCCTTGGCGGACAGCTTATGGTGGTCCTTCTTGCGCCGGGGCTTAAAGCGGAGCTGGTCCACATGGTACTCCCGGATTTCCTTTTCGTCGTCAACCTCCACGATCACCTTCACCAACTGGCGCAGCACGTTGACGCTCTGCACTTCGCCCTTTAAGCGGTCGTCGGTGGTCACACGGTCGCCTACCCCCGGCAGGCGGCTGTTTAAATATTCATAGGTTTCTTCCTCATTTTTAAGACAGCACATGAGCCGTCCGCAGACCCCGGAAATCTTGGTGGGGTTCAGAGAGAGGTTCTGTTCTTTGGCCATTTTGATGGACACCGGGGCAAATTCCGACAGGTAGGAGTGACAGCACAGGGGCCGCCCGCAGATACCGATACCGCCCAGGATCTTGGTCTCGTCCCGGACGCCGATCTGCCGAAGCTCGATCCGGGTGCGGAACACGGAAGCCAGGTCCTTTACCAGCTCTCGGAAATCAATGCGCCCATCGGCGGTAAAATAGAACAACAGCTTGTTGTTGTCAAAGGTATACTCCGCGTCCACCAGCTTCATCTGCAGATTGTGCTTGTGGATCTTTTCCAGACAGATTTTGTAGGCTTCCTTCTCCCGTTCCTTGTTGCGGGCTTCATTTTTCTCATCCTCTCTGGTGGCGACCCGAAGCACGGGCTTTAAGGCCTGGGGTACCCGGGAGGGATCCATTGACCTGGGCGCCAGCACCACGGTGCCGAACTCTACGCCCCGGGCAGTCTCCACGATCACATGGCTGCCCACCTGCAGGGAAAAATGCAGGGGATTGAAATAATAAATCTTACCGGCCGGCCGAAACCGGACGCCAACTATTTTTATCATAATTCTAGTTCTCCTTCATGGTCAGCAGCAATAATTCCATGGTCAGATCAAAATTCACATTGGCATTGAGGCGGAGCTTTGCCTTCTCCAGCGCCTCAAGAATCCGTTCGATTCCACCGTAGGAACTTAAATTTGCCTGTTTTTTTATGTCTAAGGCTTCATCCTTGAAAATGAGGCCGTTTACATCCGCAGTCGCTTTGTACAGAAGCACATCCCGGTACCAGATCATCAGCAAATCAAAATAGTCGTTGATCTGCAGTTTGTAATCCCCGATCTGCTTGATGGCCTCTGTCATCTCATATAATTCAATGTCTTTGATACGCTTGACTAACTGCAGCACGGAATTTTTTAATTCGATAAAATCCTCGTTACCCGCAAGCTGAATGGCTTTTCCCACATTTCCCTGGGCGAAGGCCACGCAGATGTCCGCCTGATAGTCGGGAATCCGGTACTCCTTCATGAGGTGGGCCTTGATCTCGGCGTCCGGCACCACCTGCAGGTTCAGGGTGATACAACGGGAGAGAATGGTGGGCAGAAAGGCACCCGCGTTGGTGGTCAAAAGCAGGATAACTCCGTAGGACGGCGGCTCCTCGATGGTCTTAAGAAGGGCGTTCTGGGCCTGCTGGTTCATTTTCTCCGCCTCGTCAACGATATAGATCTTGTAGGGGCCCGCGTAGGGCTTTATCCCGATGTCGTTGTTTATCTGCCGGCGGATGTCCTCCACGGAGATGGTGGCCGGCTTCTCGTGGGTGAGATAAATGATGTCCGGGTGGTTATGGCTCTGGGCCTGCTTGCAGGAATGGCATTGTAAGCAGGGAGAATCCCCCCCGGCCTGGCACTGGAGG
>CALWLN010000162.1 GCA_944381535.1 uncultured Lachnospiraceae bacterium | reverse complement strand
AGGCTCCGCGATGCGCAGATTCCTGTCGGGAATAAAAAGATAACAGAAATGAATCGGTGAAAATAACACGAAGCATTTCAGATTTGTATCATCAGAGTAGCAAAGATTTCCTTGAAAATCAACTTGGAATTTTTCACAATTTTTTTCGGTCCTGTCCCCTGGGTATGCTGTGCTATTTCCCGAAAATCAAGACAATTCCCGGGTTCCTGTAATTTTCTTCTCTTCAAAAATACGTGGCAAACGGAAATATTTTGTGATACAATTATTTCAACACAACGTTCAAACCATTCATTGATTATGATGAACGTGTCTATGGAAGATTACCATTTCGGCTTTGAGGTGACAAAATGTATTTATATCATTATTGCGATAAAACCATAGGACCTTTTAAAAATTTATCTGATTTATCCATAGAAGAGGCAAATAAGGTACTCCAGGAAATAGCAATTACAAAACCAAATGCACAATGCGCCAAAAGACACACTGATTATATGCAGGCACGGGTTTATTACGAAAACATTTTGAGAAACGAATTTAAGAAAAAAGGCGGATTAATTGCAAGAAAATCACCACATTACATGGTAGTTGAACACAGTCCGTGGCTAAGTACCTGGTTTGAAAATAGTTCTTTTATAAAAATCCCCATTGAGGAATTTAATTTAAGAACCATCTCATTTACATACGGCGATTCTCATCCTACCTTTAGTGAAAAAGTAAATGATGGTAAGGAATATCGCAAGAAACTTTACACTTATGATGAAATACTAAAAATTATTGAAAAATATGGTTTGCCTCAATATTGGAATGATGATGGCAAATATGGACCGGAACGGTATATAGAAGCTCATATCTGGAGTGACGAAACTATTATGCTTTATTCATGATATTCCTCCTTAACGCTCAAATTCTTTTGCCACCTCAACCAGAAGCTCCCGAATGGGAAGGTGCTGGGGACAAGCCTTTTCACACTTTCCGCATTTGATACAGGCGGAGGCTTTGCCGTTCTGGGCGGTGTGGACGTTATTGTAATAATAGTCGGCGTTCCAGTCGTTGAAAATCTTTTTGGCGTTCAGACAGGCAAACAAATCCGGAATGGAAATATGCTTCGGACATCCCGCAACGCAATACCGGCAGGCCGTGCAGGCAATCAGATTTTTGGACTGAAAAACTTCCCGCACCCGGTCAATGGCAGTTAACTCCCTTTGGGAGAGGGGCTGAAACTCTTTCATGAAGCTGATGTTATACTCCATCTGCTCCATGCTGCTCATACCGGACAGCACCATTCTGATTCCCTCAAATCCGGCGGCGAAGCGGATAGCATAGCTGGCCGGACTTCCACCGCCAAACTCCTCCAATACAGCCTTCGCCTCCGGCGGAAGATTCACCAGATTTCCGCCCTTCACCGGCTCCATCACGATGACCGGTTTTCCAAATTTACGGCAAACCTCATAGTATTTCCGGCTCTCCACCGCAGGGTCGTTGTAGTCCAGATAGTTAAACTGAATCTGCACCACCTCAATCTGTGGATACTCCCTCAAAATCTGCTCCAGAACAGAAGCCCTGTCATGGAAGGAAATGCCGAAGTGTTTGATTTTTCCCTCCTCCTTCAGTTTTCCGAAACAGAAAGCTGCCTCCGAAGCCCAGCGTATTTCGATAGTAATCCTCCTCCACGCTCTGCTGCTCCCTGGGAGAAATGAGAATACAGGGCGTGCGCTTAAGGTCCTCTATCCCCACGGTCTCATTGGCGCTCAGCTGGTTGCGGGCAGACAACTCCACGAAGCAGCCACACCGTATCAGATCAAGGTTCACGTATTCATCGGAAAATGCCCGGCGCTGGTCGTTGAGAATCAGGTCCTCTCCTCCAAACCGGATATAATGGTACAGCTCCTCATGGGTGCCATTCACAATGCTGCTGGAAACCTCCGGATAAAGCTGTGAAAAATCCGCCACGGCCTGGTGCGGCTCCAGCCCGTTATAATCTCTCGGATAGCCGATTCGAAACTGCGGCGCTCCTTCCTTGGATAATCAGCAGAACCCCCAGGTTTGTTTCCAGAGCCTGTATCTGCTGGGAGATGGCTGATTGAGAAATATAGCATTGTTCCGCCGCTTCGGTGAAGCTGTTGCAGTCAACGACAGCGGAAAAATATTTCATCTGTCTGAGAAGCATGAGATGTTCCGCCTTTCTTTGCGCCTATTGCCGAAAGATGTTCCTCTGTTTTCCACAAATGAATCCATTTTTTATCCTAATTATAAACAAATATCAACGGATTTACAAGCTACCGGCTGGCAGTTGGAGCGGATTTACAAGCGTCGGCTGACAGTTGGAGCGAATTTACAAGCTTCCGCCTGGCAGTCGGGGAGTACCTCACCGTTTACATTCCCAATAGATCATCCCCCAGCAAACCACCCCCGCCCCGGCCAGAATCCCCTTGTTCCACAGCCAGATGTAATTCTCATCTCCGACATACCGGATAAACAGGTAAATATACTCCACCCCCGGAACCCGCAGCAGCCCCCGGGTCAGAAGAAAAGCCAGCCAGAGAATCCCACAGACCAGTGTGCCCACATGCTCCTGGGTACAGATAATCCCCACCAGAGCGCACAGGGACGACAAGAAAAACGCCGGAGAAACATACATCATAAGCAGTTCCCACAGGGGCAGCTCGTACCGAATCACAGATGAGACCGCCATACAGAGCACAGCAAAAACACCGGATATGCCGAAAATGGCTGCGTAGCGGAGGGCAACCCACTGAAACAGGGAACTTCCCTGGGCCGCAATCACATCAAAGTTGTCGTCCGCCCTGGTCTTTCCCCATTCCCCCACGGCGACAGCCGTAAAAAACGGGAAAATCACCTCGAAGCTGACCGGGTAAAAGTCAATAAGCTCCCCTGCCGCCAGTGACAGGAGTATCAGCGCCGCCGCAAGGGACCCCGCTACCAGAAAAAAATTTATCCCCGCAATCTTCAATTCCTTTTTCATTTTTCTTATCATACGAACCTCCAAAAGCCGCGCTTCAGAAATGGAAGAACGCCAAAAATCAAGCCTCCGCCTACCAGGAAAAGGCCGTTTGCCAGGACGCTGCCCATATCTACAAAGGGCCATTTGGGATGGACCCAAATCAGACGCGCCAAATCTCCGGACGTGATGAAATAAAACGGCGTGGCCTCCGCAGAGCCCACATGAGCGGCGTTAAACCCAAACAGAACCGCCGCCAGGATGTAAAACAGGCGGATGTCCATCACTCCGGGAAGAGCAACGGCCAGGAAGCTGACAAACAGACTGACGGGAAGACCGCAGACGGCCATAGCCTTTAACAGCGGAACGATACAGTCAAGAGCATGGATTTCAAAGGGCGCCGCCACAAAATAAATGGCCATATTCAAGGCAAGAAAAATAACCAATACCGAGAACGCATAGAAAAAGCCGCCCAGCAATTTTCCCGGCACATACTGCCATTTTTCCAGAGGGGACGCCATCAGCAGAGATTTCATCCCTGTCCTGTTGTCCAGCGGAAACCGCCCCGCCAGAAGAAACACCAGACCAAACATCAGCAAAAGAGCGTCAAAGCTTATAATCCGGCAGACGTAGTAAGCCGGCTGGTTCAAAAATTCCAGGCGGGCCAGATTTCCCTCTGAGGGAAAGTTGTCAAGGAGCGAGAGCAGAGTAGCGGCAAGAAGAATCCCCCAGGTAGCCGGCCTTTTTATCTGCATTTTGTATTCGTAGCGGATGATGGTGATTATCTTACTCATGGGCTTTCCCTCCCATGCAATAGACGTAGGCGTCCTCCAGGGTAGCGGCCACCGGCGCGGCTTCTGGAAACAGCATATTTTCATCCATAATGCGCACAGTCAGTCCCTGACTTTCATAGGTAGCGGACAGGACGACGGCTTTCCTCTGAAGTTCTGTCAGCTGATGTTCCTTTTCCAGATGTACCAGCTTGATCTTCCCCTCCACCTGCCGCAGAAGCGCCCCGGAGGGGCCGGCGTAAAACAAACGCCCCCTGCGGAGCACCGCCAGTTCCTGGCAGATCTGGTGGACGTCCTCCACGATGTGGGTGGACAAAAGGACCGTGCGACCCTCTCTGGCATATCTGGATAATACGCCCCGGAAGCGCACCCGCTCCTCCGGGTCAAGGCCGGCGGTGGGCTCGTCCATAAACTGTAGCCCATCCCCGGAAAGCCTTGTAAATACTGGGTTTAACGGTATGTAAAACTGTGTTTTGTGTTCTTTCTCTAAAAAAGTCGAAAAGATAAGGCATGACTTCCTCGCCACGCCTTTCCTTTTATGTTTCATGTATTTTTTATTTCCGCCCTCCGCAGGCTATGTACATTTTACTTACAATCCCCGGATCATCTCCAGATTTCTTTTCCCCAGCGCCTTCTTCAATCTCTGGATCTCCTGCTTCAGTTCCTCATTTTCCCTCCGCAATTCTGACATCTGGTTTCTCAACAGTTCAATCTCACCACTCATCGCAAGATCCAGGATCCCTCTCCGCGGGTCGATCATCCCCACCTGCTGTTCCAGCGCCCGGTCAAGCTCCCTTCGCACCTCCGGATTCTTATAAAAAAATCCCCTGGACAACCCGGTCATTTCCATTAACTTCGGAATGGTGATCCGCTGGTTCTCATCCAACATCTGCCAGATCGTCGTTTTTGCCAGTTCGACTTTAACCGCGCTGGCCTGCTTATTCAAGGCTATCATCTTCTCGTATTTTAACATATTCTTCCTCCCATCCGTCTAGGTTGGCCAGTATAAGTTCTGACATCTGCTGCCTTATAAATCGGGTCTCCTCCGCCAGAAGCTGGTTACTCATCTTGCGGTAATATTTCACATTATGGAGGCTTTTATGTCCAAGGAGCCTGGCGATGGTCCAATCGTCTAAGTGCATGTCCGCCAGCTTAATGCCATAGCAATGCCGGTATAAATGCGTTCCAAAGCCAAAGGGTTCCCCGTTGTCATCACAAAGATTTTCTTTACGCAGCATCCTTACCACGCTTGACGAAATTGCCCCATACTGCATGGGTTTATCCGGATTTTTCCCATTTGTAAAAATATAGGGTGTTTCCCCATACCGCTCCCTTGTATAGGCGATGGCCCTGCGGATGAGTGATGCCAATTCTTCACTTATAGGTTTCTCATAAGTTCCAGCCTTCATCTGCCGGATACGTATGATGGTCACACCACTCTTTTCTTGCAGGCAGTCCGGCTCCAGTGTCAAGGTATCGGAAATTCGTGTTCCCAGCATTTGGTGAATGATCATCAACCTTGCCACCTGTTCATCCATTTTTACCAAGGCAGCATTCAAACGGCGAAGTTCCCCGTCTGAATAGCTCTTAAGTTCTTTCCTTACATGCGGCGGAATATCCCTTGCAAGGAATACTCCAGCCAGATTCAGGTAATCGCAGGCCCTGGCAATGCTTTCTAAAACAGTCCGGAACCGTGTCATTTCCGCATGCAGGACATTTATTCCATCTTGCTCTGTTTTTAGATAAATAAGATATTCTTCCATCAGTTCCCGGTCAATTTCCTTGAAGGACTGCACGCTTGGATAGCGCTCATGTAAAAACCCGGAAAACCGCCGCAATGCAGTCATTTCTTTCTGTACACAGGTAATCGCCTCCTTTTGCAGATTCAGGTAAATCCCCTTTTTTACTTCCTCCCTCATTTCCTTCTGCACGATAGCCTCAAATGAAATCGTTTTAAATTGCTTAATAGGATTTAGGCGAACGGTAATATCAAGCTCATCCAGTTCCCAGACATCCTTTTCCTGCTCTGGTCGGGTATCAGGCTTCTCAAAAAATTTCAACATCCTCTCAAGATACGAAATTTCCCGGGCTTTTTCGACATATTCTCCGCCATATATATGCTGGCCTCTGTCAGTCAGCGGTATCCCTTCCACCAACATCCAGCTTTTGAATTTACGAATCAGAAGTTCGGGCTCCTGGGCCTTCAGACTCTCTATTCTCCCACTCTGCCTTTCCAGGAAACGGCATACCTTGTTGAACTGCTGTCTGTCCCTATAAATTCTTGCAATACCGACCTGTGTACTCCGATATAATACAAAAGCGGTCAGTTCCTCCCGTAAAGTTGCTGATGAAATCCTCTGTAAATCATAATAAGGATTTTTTCCAATCGCCTTTATCTGAGCTTCTGTCGCTGCCTTATAACAGGGAAGATTTTTCAGGTAAATTCTGTTATCCATTTTTTTGTTCACTTCCTTTCAGGCCTGTAGCAAGACTTCCATGCTGGTGGAAATAATCCTCACCGGCTTTTTCTACTTTCTTTGGCATATAATCAATATACTGTAACGTCATTTCCTCATATACATGTCCCAGGTAATCCCTCACGCCCTGTACAGATACCCCGTTATCGTAATAATTTGTGGCGATTGTATGGCGGTAACCATGACTTTCGAAGTGGTACGTCCCGGCAGCAATGTCGTTTTCCTCGCAACACTTTTTCAGTTTCTTTTGTAGTGTTCCACTGCAATAAGCCCCGCCGTGTGTATTTTGAAACACATAGGACTCCGCCCCGATATTGTATTTTTTCAGATAAACTTTCATAAGTTTATATAATGCTGTAGGAATAGGCATCCGCTTGTATGTATGCATTTTTGTCTGATATACCTTTATCCATGTATCCTGCCCCTGTATATAATAGGCATCCCCTCTCAATGCACATACTTCACTGATTCTTAATCCCAGCGCCCACAAATGCAGATACATAAGCCGGATTTCTTCTGGAAAACTGCTTAATTTCCCCAAAATTTCGATTGCTGTTTCCGTCTCCACGCTCCGGTCATGATGCACACGCACTTCTTTTTTTAAATAAAGATCCACATCAAAAGGAATATGTTCCACATACCTTCTTGCTAGTAAAAAATTGAAAAAATGCAGGATAGCCATTATTTTAGCGTTATACGAAGTAGCCCGTATTTTTTCTTCCTGTAACTTCTTCAGGTAAGTTTCCATTTCTCCTGACGTGATGACGCATATGTTTTTATCCTCCGGCTGAGTGATATCTGCCAGAAATTTTCTGACATGAAGCGTCTCATCCCGCAGCATGCCCAACGCCAGGTTTGTCACTCCAAGTCCGTACCGGACATACTGCTGAAGCAGTTCCCGGTTACCCTTATGCGTAACTTCCAGAAAAGAAATCCTTCTCACCGGAGCCGCCGGATTCAAGCGCTCAGGCTGCAAATGGAACCTTTCCATGTACCAGATATTGGCATGCCAGTGAATTTCTTTACTCTCCAGGAAAAGAATTTTACGGCAATGATCTATAATATACGTACTCCATATCGACTTTCTGTTTTCTCTGTATTTCTGAATCTGTTCATATTCCATTCGTTCAATATCTTCAATGGACTCCTCACAACAGAACGCATAAAATTTCCGCAATTCCGAAAGTCTATCCGACAAACGCCTGTTATCCTGACTGCTTTTTACTGTGACACATAAAACCTGAAATATCTGACGCTTCATTATTTCCGGTGCACAGATTTCAAAATGCCACGCCAGTTCTTCCTTTTTCTTAGCTTTTTGAAACCGCTCTAAAACTTTTGGATTTGGGTAATACGGCAGGTAAAATATGGTATTTTCATATGGCGGGTCCTGGTATCTGCCATTTACAATTAACTGCATCTGCCTCTTGATAGCATGCTGCTTCACCCGGTCAAAATCAAGCAAATATCTTTTTCTGGAAATTTCCGAATATTTATCAAAAAGGTATTCCTCAAATTTCTTTCTCGCCAAATAATCTAGTTCCACAATATGCCAGATTCCATTTGTCATCATAAAGTTCCTGACCTGGTTTCTGCCTGGCGATTTCGCTTCCGTACACTCGCTGAGCTCCGCTTCTAGCTGCGCCTGGAGTTCTTCCATATTCTGTTTTGGTTCTGCTAATTGCAGTAATGGCGCAGGCATTATGGCTCACCTCCTATAGAAAATCCTGAATTCCGTAAGTCTTAGAATATTTAGCATAAAACTCCCTGCTGGCTTCCATCAGCTTATCATCCAGAATTCCCAGGTACCGGATCGTGGTATCCAGATGCTTATGCCCCAGGGCCTGGCCGATTAATTCCAAAGGCCACCCGGCATTCCACCTCGATTCCGCAAAATAACGACGGAGCATATGTGGCGTCAGACGCATACCGGTTTTTTCCTCCATCCTCTTCAGCATGTCATACACGCTGTCGGCCTTTAGGGGTTTTCCCGCCGTATCACCAGAAATATTGATAAACAGATAACTCTGATGCTGTAAAAGTTTCCGGTATTTGCTTAGATAATGCAGCAGAAACTGAAAGGTATCGTCACTGATTTTGGCCCTCCGGCACTCCGCGTTCTTGGCCCGAGCCTCATTCGCATTATCCTCCCGGAAGTATACAGAGATAGTGTGATTCTGGTAGTTGATGTCCCTGGTGTAATCCACTCCAAGCATCTCCCCAATCCGAAACCCTGTTTCCGCTATCAGCAGAATAAGCAGCTGGTCCCGGCAGTTGGTGCATGCCTTTAAGATACCCATGATTTCCGGCTCCTGCGCTGCCCGGACTTCTCTGTCCTTCGCTTTCAGATAACCCTTGAAGGAATTGAACCGCATCACCCGCTTCACGCCCACCGCATTGGCCACTGTGATCTGGTTATAGGAAAGCACCTTGAGAGGCGATGCCAAATCACTGTTTGCAAGATATAAAAAGAACCTGAACACATCCTTTAAATATGCGTTACAGGTTCCATTCCCGGTAATCTCTGTTCTCTTTTCCTCTAAGTGATTTCCTTCCTTCACCCAGTACAGGAACTGCACGAAATGTTTGTGCTGTTCCTCATAAGCCAGTTCCGTTACTTCCGCTATGGACAAGCCCTTTTCTGCCAGATATTCCATGTAATAGCAGAGCGCCAGGGCCGCATTCCGCACGGTATTCGGCGAACGGTTAGCGTCCGTTTTATGCTTCAGATATTTGGTGGGAAGCACGACAAGCTCCAGCGTATCCCGGTGGCTGATGTAATAATATTTCTTTGCGCCTTCCGTAACCATACCTACTTCGTACCGCCGCATCTTCCTCACCTCCCTGCTCCTTACGGTATACACAGTATACCCAATCTTTCCTTAAATGGCTATTCACCATACCCACTCAAAATACCGGCGTTACCCCGGCCTAAGTAGTGCACTACTGACAACCTGTCTTTCTGCCAGTAAAAACGGTCCAATGCAGGCCCCATATGTCTTCCCTTTCACGGAAGCATTCCAAGTTCCGCAGCCGTCACCGTCCTGTCTTCCCACCGCTCATACGCCTCATAAGTTTCTTTGTCCACCATCGGGATCTCCTGCGGCTCCTGTTCGCCCCTCTTGATCGGGTCCAGGAAGGTAAGAATCTCCCGGCGTAACTCCTGGTCCGGGCAGACATAAAGGAAACCCCCGTCTGTCTCCAGGAACTGGCGGTCCAGCATATCCGTCAAAATGATCGTATCCGCGTCAGACTGGTGGCTGCCGATAAAATTCGCGATATTAAAAGGTGTCATATCAAACACGTACCCCTCCTTCTCACCTTCGTCCTTCGGATAAAGGTAGGCGAATCCAACCTTCCCGTCACTGTTGTATAAAATATCCCGTACTGCCTGTATCTCCTTTTCTTCCATCCCAGTCGTTTCTCCTCTTTCTCTTTTCTTCCATTCATCCGCATTTACCCGCCATCCTGTTGCCAGGCTTCTCTTTCCTTCCATTTCCCTGGCCGTTCCCAGCCCCACGCTGACCGTCAGCGCCTCATCTACCGCTTCCATCCGCTCCGGATCCAGTTTCCCTATGTATGCAAGGAGCCGGGATCTGTCAATGGTCCTTATCTGCTCTAGGAGCACCATGGACCATCCCCGCAGCCCGTAATCCTGTCCCCGCAGAGCCACATGCGTTGGCAGGGTGTGTTTCCTCTGCCTGCTGCTGATCGCCGCCGCGATCACCGTAGGGCTGAAATGGTTTCCCGCGTTATTCTGGATAATCAGGACCGGGCGGACGCCTCCCTGCTCGCTGCCAATGACCGGACAAAGGTCTGCGTAGTAAATATCCCCGCGTTTTATCTCTCTCAACATATCCCTCCATGTCTGCCTGTAAAAAACATTTCATAAATTGCCTGTTCTTTTTTATGACCAAGCGGCCATCCGCAGATAGGCAAACGACCGCCTGTAAAACCAATCAATCGTTTTGAGATTATTATCTGTCAGTATTTATCCCCGATACCCCCTGACGTGGGAGCAGACCAGACGGTCATGGCTTTGACCTCATTGGAATTTCACCACCCTGTGGTTCTCACAGGGCCGCCCTCATTGGCTGCGACGGCTTACGGCAGAAGAAAGAAAACGCCTGTTTTACGCTCGGCCTGTGACTGGACGGAAGTACCATTATACCCTCTGCCTGTTATCGCCTTCGTTGCGGATGCCCCGCACCGTCTGACCTATAAACATGAAATTTCTCCTGCTCTCACTACGGTTTTGATAAATCCTTCCAATTCCGGTCATGTGGCTTGCCGATTTTAACCGACAGCAGAGGGGAAGTATCTGGTATGCTGCCTATGCTGTTGTCAAAGTTCAAATGGAAAGGAAAAACCCTCTCATTTATTCAAAGGAAAAAATGAGAGAGTTGATAACCCGAAATTCTAAATTTCCATTATTTTTTTTAATTTTTCTAAAATCCGGTGTTTTCTTTTGTTGACAGCAACCTGAGAAATCCGCAGTGTTTTTGCCACTTCCCGTTCTGTCAAGTTCCTGTAATAGAGCTGATAAACCAGTTCCTGTTCCTCTACGGTTAACTGATTTAAAGCTCCACGAAGCTTGTCCCTTAAGAGATTCTCTATCACAATATCCACTATACTCTCTGCCAGTGCCGAAATAGAATTTTCACGTTTTTTCACCGCTTCTATAACGGATTCCAAGGAGACTAGGCCATTCTTTTCATCCAGCTTATCAAGATAGCGGTTCCGCTCCTTTTCCCGATAGAATTCTGTATATACTGCTTCCGGCACTTCCAAGAGCATACCCTGAACCGGAATAAAACGCTTTTTGTTTCTTTCTCTCTACATTCACAGAACTCCTGATAGGAAATCTCCGTATATGAACCTTTGTCTAGAATAAACACTTTTTTGGGTGCATATTTCACCGTTCTTACCTCCAATCAATCAATTTTGAATTTTCCAAAACGATTGATTGGGAGGACCTCGAACACCGCAGATTGCATAAGAAGTAATCGCCATGGAGTATCCTCCAACCGCATGGCATTACACTCAGAAAATTTTAAGTTGCTCTATTTGATTTACCTGCATAGACGCAATTGAGCTTTTAGAAGCGCTTCTATGACCATGCATTTTAGTTATTGGGATTCTTCCTCCCATAGTTCACACCGGGCCATCTCGCTACTTGTAACTGATTACAACTCCTCATTCTGTCAGTTTCGTGCTCCGTCATATTAAGTATAGAATTCTAATCAAACTAAGAAAAAAGGAAAACCCTCTCATTTTCTACATAAAAAATGAGAGGGCTACACTCCTAAAATTTTTAATTTCCCAGGATTTATCATTTATATTGGTACACAGGCAATAACGGAAACTAATAACTCCTCTGCAAAGTTTCTATAAGAATCTTGACATCATATGGCTTCATCGCAATTTCTTCTCCCGCCGCATATTCCATACCTGTTAAAATATCTTTCACTTTCATTTCGGGAACAAAAACTGCCGGCTGACCGTCATGCTCAAGCGCAATGTATCCCTGCTGTCTGCCATTGCGGCGTACTGCTGTTACCGAAGCAGAATGTTTCAACCGCTTCACACTGCTTTCCTTGCATGCAATTTCTATCACCCGCATCATGTCCTGCCTGTTTGGAAAAGTCCCTACCAGAATAACACAGCCATTTCCCACTTTTACCTTTGCCACAAGCGCTTTTCCAATGGCTGTAGAATATCCCTCCGATACCCTCGCCAACACCTCTGCGTTTTCCGGAACGTCATATAACTGAAGCCATTCATTCGCAATAAATTCCTCCCCATTCGACCAAACCGCTTTTAACCTATGCTCTGCGTCAGGAATCTGGTAGGTAAGCGTCACTCCCGTCAATTCCTCCACCATCCCCATGGCACGGTCTTTATAGTGGGCACCGATGTCATTGCGAATATCCGTCATGGGTCCCACAACCCAGATGCCTCCATTTCGTACCCAATCGGCAATTCTGCTCTGTAAATTCGCCTCCTCCAGGGTCAGCATGACGGGTGATACCAAAAGCCGGTAAGAATCCAGTTCCTTTCCTGCCGCAATCACCTCCGGCCGCAGTCCGCATTGTACCATAGGCTGGTAAAAATAATGCTGCACCCGGTACAAATATGGCATACAACTGTCCCCCGCTCCAGCGTCCGGCTCCGGGACAATCTCCTGTACGGCCTGCAAGGCACTGTTTGTGGCTGAGACATGCAGTGCAACCTCCGTTTCCACCTGTGTTTCCGCTATGAATTCCGCAGCCTTTTCAAATTCTGCAGCTGTCTGTTGAACTTCTTCAAAGACCGGAAGTGGCCGGCATGCCGCGGACATGACGGATCCATGCATCAGCTCGTGACCTGCCCAATGCTGTCTCCACAGCCAATACATATTAATCTCTCCGCCCAGTGCTATGGGTAACCAAGAATTCACCCGGCAGAACCCCTCCGGTTTCACGGACTGCCTGATACAGGTAGAACCATTCCAGCAGGCAGCCGTTTCCGTATTCCAGAAAGGGCGTTTTTTCAATGGACGGAGCATATCAAACCAAAATGGCGCATCCTTAAGATTTTTTTCCGTATGATAATGATTAAACTGTATCAAATCTAGGGACTTTGTCATTTTTTCATAATCAATCCCCATTACCATCATCATATCCGTACCAATCGGCTTATCAGAATTTTTACGTAGCACCTCCGCTTGCCGCTCTACAAATGCAATATGGCTATCAGCTTGAAATTGATGCCACTCAAACAGCAGATGTGGATTATGCCAGGACCGTTCCGGAACCGGCACCTGTTCAAACCTTTCATATGCTTGACTGAAAATATTCAAATTCCACCGCGCATTTAAATTTTCAATGGTTTGATACTTTTCCTCAAGATATTCATGAAATTTATGGACACATGACGGACAATAGCAGCCATCGCCATACAGATATATTTCGTTGTCAATCTGCCATCCGATTAGCGCTTCTTCTCTTCCAAATTCCTGAGCCATTTTCTCGGCAATTCGGAGGGAATACTTATTATAGGTGTCATTATTGGAGCAACAATGCCGTCTGCCTCCGTGTGTTTCCTGCTGATGATTACTGTTCCATCTTCTCATATCTGGATCCAGTTCCTCTAACCAGATGGGCGGAGTGGCTGACGGAGTCCCCAGTATAACCACTATCCCAGCTTTCTTTAGCCGGTCAATCACTCTGTGTAACCAGTCAAATCGGAACTCTCCCTCCCTAGGTTCCATACATTTCCATGCAAATTCGGCTATGCGGATTACTTTCATTCCGGCTTTTTGCATCCATTTTATATCCTTCTCCTGCTCCGCTTCGTCCCAGTCTTCCGGATAATAGGCTGCTCCCAGCATAGGAATATGCTCCCGTTTCTTCCAATCCTTTTCATTTCCCAATGCTATATTTCTTCCCATGAACGACCTCTTTTCTGCCACAAGGTTCCTGTGCTTACTGATTTTGCACCGCTTCCTTTTGCTTTTTTTACATCATAAATCCTCCACTTGATATTATCAAAAGGAAAATAGGAATTCCACATAAGAAAAAAAGGCATATCCCGTATCCATTTTTAACAATTGCATGTCTTAATTTTCCTATGGTAATATAAATACATACAATATAATCAACAGGAAGGAATCATTATGATAAATGACTATGTATTGCAAAACAGTACTTGGACCTGCCGTATTTCCTCTGAATTTGGCATAAATATCACTTCTCTGCGGCATCATCATTTCCCTATTCTCAGAGAGCCACAAAATCAAGAAGCCCTTCAATCAAATCCCGTTCTGTACGGCATTCCCCTTCTGCTTCCGCCCAACCGCACTGCTGGAGGTACATTTGTATTTGACGGAAAAACCTATTTTCTTCCTATAAACGAACCGCTTTACAATAACCATCTTCACGGTCTTTTATACAATGCTCCCTTTCATGTTCTGGAGCACTCCAATTGCTGTCTTACATCGCAGTTTGTAAACCATGGAGAAGTTTTCCCTTTTCCATTTCAGATAGATGCAAAGGATTCCCTTCATGCGCATGGCTACCACCGTACCCTTAAGATTACAAATACGGGAGACACTGCCATGCCCCTTACACTGGGCTTTCACACTACCTTCACGGAACCGAAATTTTTTTCTGTACCTATCGGTAAACGCTGGGTCGTAAATGAAGCATATATTCCCACAGGTGAAATGGCGGAATTAACTCCCGGGCAACGAGATTATCAAAAATATTGTGTCCCGAAGTCGGGCAATATAAGCGGCTTTTTCGAGGCTAAAGGAAAAACCGCCCAAATCGGTAAGTATGCCTTTACCGTGGACGGTTTTGACCAATGGATTCTATATAATGGCGGTGGCAATCAAGGATATCTATGTGTCGAACCTCAGGCCGGACCTGTCAATGCGCTGGTTTCCGGTGGATACAGGCGCTTGGAAAGCAGCGAATCGGCATTTTTCGGATTATCTATCACCACTGCGTTTTAGTCTTCCGGAACAAATACTTCTTAGAATAGAAATCCATGCTTTTCATACCCTAGGGCAAACAGATTATCACTATTTAAACCGACACTTTGTGTTATTGCTTTCTTCGCTTCCTGGGGTTTCCCCATACAGTCCGCGCAGAGTCCCCATAAGTATTGATACTGTGCCTCCTGCATTTTCTCCGGGTCGTCGATAAATGAAATAAAAAATGGCGTAGTACTAAAGTATGTATTTATTTTGCTGCCGCGCATTTTTTCGCATTCCCTTAAAAAACGGGTTATAACCTGCTGTGCCTCGATCGGCTCTCCCAGGTGTACCAATGCTTTCGCTTGGTAATAAGGAAGCTCCTTTAAGTGCATATTGGTAAAGTAGTCAATGGGTGTATCCGTGATGTACCGGAAAATTTTCTCTGCCTCCGTCGTCTTACCCAGTTGAAGGAGACAAAAAGCTTCGCCATAGCGGTTTGGTATGCTCTTACAGTGGTTCCAGATACCTGCTCCCATGCTCTCCGGTATCGTCTGCCCCAGACGGAAAAAGCCGAGAGCTTCTTCGTAATTTTTCCTGGCCAATGCTTCTCTTCCCTTTACAAAATAAGCAAACATATATTGGTCTGCAATGGCGTGTTCACCGCCTTCACAGGGCACAAAGGAATGGGACATCAGTATGTCAAGGGCTTTATCCGGCTCCCAAAGCTGATTATAGGCTTTGGCAAGCTCCGTAATGATATCGTCACGGTCATAGGGATAGTTCTCAATCAGCGCTATTTTTTCCTCCGGCTCTTTTCCCAGCTTGTTCATCAGAATCACAGTCTCATACAGGAGCTGCTCCTCACTCCCCACCTCCTCCCTGCGGACCTTCACAAGGTCCAGGGCCTGTTTCATAAGAGGGAGAGACTCCTTTTGGCGGTTCAGATGGCTAAAATAAGCCACCGCCAGATTTCGGAGCACCTGGCAGGTGTCCGGGCAGAATTTCCAAAGTGTGGCAGCCTTTTCATAATGCCGCCGGCTGTAATATAAACACCCTAGAAGGTTTGCGGCGTTGGCATCCTCCCTTACAGAAAGCACTTCCGTCAGAATCTGAAGCTCGTCGTATCGGAACGGAAATGCAGAGCCCAGTGACGTCCCGCTGGCTTTCTTGTACCAATGCAGTCCCTCCCGTTGTAACAATCGGTTATAATAACCCAGGGCATAATATACCATGCAGGTAATTTCCTCCGGCCTTTTGTCACACAGTCCCGTCAGCAGCCGCACAATTCCTTCATACTCGCCCATGGCTGCCAAATCCTCCATAATATCCAGGCAAATCTGCGCAGCACCACTTTTTATGATGTCAAAAAAATCACTGCTGCCGGATAAGAAGCGCAAGAGATGATTCAGAGGGTCCTTCGCCAGGAATTCCCGCAACAGCCACTCCCCTTCTTCTGCACGGCCATTCTTTTGCAGGGCAAGGATTTTTGCGGCTACTGCCGTCATGTTATTGCTGTTATAGGCCAAGGCCGTATCCGCATGGCAGACAGCCTCCCCATAATGGCCTTGGCGAATATCCAGCATGGACATTCTTGTCATGGCACGGCCAGTACAATCAGCAGCCCACGCAGCCCTTGCGTATGCGTCATAGGCTGCCGTAATCTCCCCCTGAGCCTCCAGAATTTGTCCCTTAACGTAGTATGCCCTACCACTCTGTGGATGGGCATTGTACACCGTCAAATATGCTATGGCCTCCTCAATATACGAAAGTGCCTCTGCCATCGCATAGCGCTTATACTCATATTCCGCCATGGCAATCAGCGAAGGAATGTGGCGAATATCCCTCTTAAGAGCTTCTTTCCAATATGCGTCCGGAAGAATCGCCGGATCCCGGTACTGATCCACATGGACACCAGCAAGATATAATTCCTCCGCAGAATTCATACCGGCTGCAGACGGCATATCCGTGATTGTTTCAGGCATATGGTACCGGTCAAAAACCTGTTCCGTATAAGCAGCTATTTCCTGGCCGTTACAGGAAATGACGATGCTAACAAATTCCGGCATCACACCCACATGGAACTCTAGCGGATGTCCTGGTTTCAGAACGCATTCCCGGCAAAACAAGGTCTCCTCTTCCCAACGCACCATAATCCGAGCGTTCTCAAAGGTTTTCGTTGCCTGGACCCGCAAAACAGCTTCCGGAGAGTACCCGTCAGGATTCCGCTCCAGAGAAAATGCACAATTGATATTTGCATACAAGGGTGTTCCGATTTGTGATATCGGATACCAATATTGGGAGAACTGCTTCGTTTCATAAGGCTCCAGCCATGCAAAATCTGGCTGATTATCGGAATAAGATCCGGCCATGAGCTCCGCATAGGGACCGTCCGCATCCGTCAATGCTCTTTCCCAGATATCTGCAAGCTGCCCATAGGCCCAGGTAAACATTTTCTTGCCGGGTGTTATGTGATGATCCCCGATATGTACCACACCGCACCTTTTTCCATGGTCATATCCTCCAAAGAAATCATACCGTGAAGCACACGCAAAATATGAAGTGGCTTCCCGGGTGTTTTTATGCCAGGAGATATCCAACCCCTCCGGCATGGTAATGCCATTAAAAACGCCCTTATTTGTCAAGGGATAGGCACTTCTTGACTTTAGATAATGAAAATTCACATACGTCACATCCTGAGGGAAGAAAATCTGGTACTGCTCATTGACCGGAACAGCGGCGTTTTCCCACCAGAGAAAAGAATGCGGTACGTCAGTGCGGTTATACAGCTTCATGCGTGTCTCAAAACGGGCTTCACCGGGACGCAGTACAATACCTGTCATCCCCTTCATTCTGTCTATGGGGTCATGCTCGGAGAGCCAGCAGACAGCTGAGCCATCCTCCAGCTCCTCAAGATAATAATCACAGGGCATAAATCCGGAGGGCCGGTGGTGAAATGGCCAGTTAAATTCTACACCGCCGGAAATCCAGGAGCCCAAGGCTCCAATCAAAGCCGGTTTGATTACGTGCTGCTTATAAAAAAAATCATACCCGGTCGTTTTATCTGTGGCCGAATAAATCCGCCCTCCGATTTCCGGTAAGATGATGATACGGATATACTCATTTTCCAGACGCACTGACGTATAGCTATGTTCTTTGCATTCGGAAGGGTTCACCTTCAGCACGACTTTATTTGGATAAGGTCTTCCGCTGCTGCGCTGATGAACCCGGTTTTCCGCAAACATGGGAAATTCCTCGGCGGCCGGAGCCTCATAGGTTGGCAGCAACAGCTGCTCAATACAGGCAGTAACTTTCTTCATGCTATTATCTCCTCATTTTGTCAGGGGTGTAAGGCCTGATACTTTTGAGGCCCCACACCCCTGACTGTTTGTAGATCACTTCATTAACAATTGTTTCCGGAACGCTTTAATTACTGATATAATCCAGATACAAATCATTGTATATTTGATTCAATTCATCTCCTCCGGCTGTTCCGATTTCCTGGAGATAATCTTCTACCTCTTCAATTGGACGGGAACCCGTCACAAATCTTGCTGTTTCGGAGATTGCATAGTTCTGCACCACAGCCAAAAGGTCGCTTACACGAGCTGAGGTTTCCAAATCCATATACAATACAGAAGGCGCACCCGTTGCTCCGTAGGGATTCAAAGCTGTAGCGGCTTTTGCGTTCAGGCGCCCTGCCGCCGTTGTTTCGTCATATACTCCATCCGGCGGGTAGGCATCTGGGTAACCGCCTAAATCATATCTATAATCATAGGTACTCTCCCCGGTTTCCGGAATAATAGTGTATAAGTTTTCATAGCCTAAGCACTTGTATGCGGACATAATGTCAGTCTGCGCCGCCGGGAAAACTTCCACAATCTTGCCGTCCTCGCCTTCTTCTAGGTACCAGCCGTCTCCATCAAAACAGCCATAGTTGGATACTCCTTCATTGGCACATGGACCATTTGCAGCTCTCGAATTGCCTTCGGCGGTAAAGAACCAGTCAGCCAGACGAATTGCCACTTCCTTATTCTCACATGCTTCAGAGATAACAAAATTGCCAACGGTGATTCCATCCGTCATCAGTGTCACAGGCGTATCGTTGAATTCAGATGTAAGGGGTGATAACACAACCCAACTGTCCAGATATTCTGTCAGTCTGTCTGTATCCGCTGCGGTGCCGTCCGTATTCTTCACATAGCTATTCATTGTAGTCATACCGTATTGCACATAGACACCGCAACGCTCCTCCCCCGCCTGCGCCCGGGCAGCTTGTGCGTCCATGGTAAAGAAATCCTGTGAAATCAGTCCCTCCTCATACCAGGTGTGCGCAACTTTCAGAAACTCCGCATACAAGGGATCCGTGCTGACTACGGATACGTGATCGTTATTCACCAGAGCATAATCATAGATTCTCTCCGAACGGAACAAATTTATATTATATCCAAGGGCCTGCAGGATAATTCCCAGAGGATAGTCCGCACCTGAATATCCGCCGAGGGGCACGTAGTTTTCATCATCCGGATGAAGCGCTTTAAAGGCTCTCAGCATTTCCGTAAACTCATCCAGGGTGGTAGGAACCTCGGTAATCCCCGCTTCATCCATCCAATTCTGGCTGACAAAAATCTTATAGCCTCCCGTACTGTTTTCTCTGCCAATCTGAGATAGAGAATAAATACCGCCGTCCGGCGTTGTCCAGCCGTTGCGCTGTTCCGGATACATCTCAAGGGCCGCACTGATATTGGGTGCATAAGCTTCAATCAGAGGACTTAAATCCGTCAGAAGATGCTCATTGGCACCATAGGTTACAAGATCCGATGGCGAAAGCTGCATATTGTACATAATATCCGGTATCTCTCCGGTTGCCAGGGCCAGATTTTTCTTTTCTTCCTTGGTGCTCCACGGAACCAAAGTAATATCCAGCGTAATGTTGCCTTCGTCCTGTAAATAAACCCATTGCCACGTTTTTTCGACTTCCTTTGCGCCATCATCCATTGCCGCCACCCACATGGTCAACGTGATATCTTCTCCGCTGTCCTCCTTTACAAAGGGCAGTGTACTGTCAAGATTCACATAATCGGGACAGGTGCTTTCCGGCTCGTCAACATCCTCGCCTCCGCTTGGCGTTTCTTCCTGGGTGTTCGGCTCATCAGTTTCTTCATTCGTATCTCCACAGCCAATTCCCCCCAATAGCATGGAAGCAATGAGACACAGTGCTACGATTTTTTTTCTTTTCATTTGTTTACTCTCCTTTCATTTCATGAAAATAATTTATATTGTGAAGGCCGTAGCCTTATCACCAGATTCTTTTTCCAATATAAATCCGGAATCCTTCCTATTCCTTTACGGACCCTATCATAACTCCTTTTACAAAATGCTTCTGAATAAACGGATAAATAAGCAACATCGGTAAGGCCGAAACAAAGATTACCGCATATTTCATTCCCTCCGCCATATAAACATTTCTGGAGGCCTCCGCAAGTTCTTCCAAAGTAGAGTTGGGATCTGAAAGCAACTCATCCAATAATCTCTGACCATTAATCAGCACATCCCGCAATACCATCTGTAACGGCATAAGATTCGTGTCATTCAGATAAATCAGGGCATTATAGTATTCATTCCATCTCCCCACTGCGTAATATAATGCAATTACGGCAGTAATAGGTCCCGACAATGGCAACGCAATCTTAAAAAACATTCGGAATTGAGATGCCCCGTCAATGGTAGCCGCTTCGTACAAATCATTGGGAATGGAATTCTGGAAATAGGTTCGGCAGATAATCATGTTATATACACTTAATCCCCCTACAATTACCAATGTCAGCGGCGAATCCAGCAAATTCAAGTTTTTCATATTTATGTATGCTGGAATCATGCCACCGCTAAAATACATAGTAAACACAAATATCATGGATAAACATTTTCTTCCCGGAAGCTGCTTCTTACTTAACGCATATGCCGCCGGAATTGTCAGAACCAGATTCAATAAGGTACCAGCAAGGGTGTAAAATATCGTGTTTCTATAACCAATCCATATCCTTCTGGCTTTAAATACATTGATATACGAATACCAGGTAAATCCATCCGGCCAAAGAATCACTTTCCCCTGCGCCACACTGCTGGGTTCCGACACGGAAGCAATGATAACAAACCAAATGGGATACAGCATAATCAAAAAAACCAGAAGCATAATAGCTACGTTTACTATATCAAAAGTCAAGTTGGATTTACTGCGGTGTATACGAGTTTTCGCTTTCTTCATTTCAATCTCCTCCTTACCGCCCTACAATATGCCTGTATCCGTCAGCTTCTTGGAAATGAAATTTACCACTACCAGAAGAGAAACATTGACCACGGTATTAAACAATCCGATGGCTGTGGCATAGCTGAATTGTCCTGCCCCAAGACCAATCTGGTATGTATAGGTGGAGATGACGTTTGATACCGGCAGATTCAAATCATTCTGTAGCGCAAATACCTTCTCAAAGCCAACGCTGAGAATACTTCCACATCGCAAAATAAACATAATCGCAATCGTAGGAAGAATGGTCGGGATATTAATATGCCAGATGATTCTCAGTCTTGAGGCACCGTCAATTTTTGCCGCCTCAATCATTTCCGTGGAAATTCCCGACAGTGCGGAAAGGTATATGATCGCGCTCCAGCCCAAACCCTGCCAAATACCGGATCCCACATATAAAGCGTCAAAATAATCCGGGTTCGCCAGCCAGGCCACACGCTCCCCGCCCAAAAGTGAAATAATGGCATTGACCACACCATACTGCCGGTCAAAAAACAAAAGAACCATACCGCATACCGTAATCGTGGAGATAAAATGCGGCATATAAGTAATCATCTGCACGGTTTTCTTAAACCGCTTATTCGTCAGTTCATTGAGCAGCAATGCGAAGACCACCGGCAACGGGAAGCCCCATATCAACTCCTTAAAGCTTAATCTGAGCGTATTCCCCAGAATCATCCAGAAATCCGGGAAGGTCAAAAAGCGAATAAAATGTTTCAAACCAACCCACTCACTGCCAGTAATCCCTAAGCTAACACGATAATCCTTAAATGCAACCTGTATCCCATACATTGGCACATAAGAAAAAATAATCAGATATACCAGCGCCGGCAGAAGCAACACATACAACTGCCACATATTCAGCGCTTTTCTTCCCTTTTTCTTCAAGGCCGGCATGGAGGTAGATTCTCCTTTCCAGCTCACATCCGGCAATTCGGACTTTTTTTTCTTCATGATTATAATCTCCTTTCCTCATCTAGGCAGGCGTAAATAACATTTCGCAATCTAGGCTGATAATACCCTTCCTTTGGATTCAACATATGATGTGAATAAAACACGGCAAGATTTAAGTTCGTATCCGCAAGCACTGTAGCACCCGCCGCTCCGCCCCATCCAAATTCCCCGATGGAGCTTAGGGAACCGCCCCTGGCCTTATCAATCATCGTGCGCACCCCCAGGCCGTAGCCATAACCTGCAAACTGCGGCCAATTAAATCTTTCCCGATTCTGATCCGTAAGAAAATCCGTATGCAGCAGTTCCACTGTCCTGGAAGATAAAATCCTGTTTCCGTTTAACCCCATGCCCTTATTGGCCAGGGCCGCCACCAGCTTACTGTAATCCGGGATTGAGGTGACGATACCACCCCCGCCGCTGTCATATTCACTGCCAAGGACCAAATGAGGTTCTTTGCTTACCTTCGTATAAATGCCCTCAGTGGTTTCCCCGCTTTTCTGGGCCTTTACGATATCAAAATCCACAGTCCCATTCTTCTCCACAAAGGAATACTGGGTTGCCATTCTTTCTTTAATTTCCGCAGTCCTATGAAAGTAGCTTTCGTTCATATCCAAGGGTTCAAAGAGATATTTCTTTACGTAATCCCGGAATTTCATGCCTGTTATGGCACAGACCAGCCCTGCCAGCACATCATGGCATAAGCTGTACTGCCATGCCGTACCCGGTTCAAAGGAAAGGGGATTCTCAGCCATACACCGAATCACCTCCAAGGTATCCATTTTTCCGCCTGTTTGTTCGAATGCTTTTTTATGGGCCGGGCTGTTCGTATCATAATCAAATCCTGCCGTCATGGAAAACAGGTCTCCGATGCGTATGGGATTTGTTGCCTTTTCTATTTTTCCCTCCGTATTTCTAACTGTCATCTCTTTATATTCCGGTATATATTCGTACAAAGGGTCACTTAATAAAAACGTTCCTTTTTCAAATAACTGAAGCGCAGCTGTTACCGTAGCCACCTTGGTACAAGAATAGATATTCAATAATTCGGTCCCGGTCATCTCTTGTCTTTCTTCCAAATCTGAATACCCCGAAGCGTATTCGAATACCTTTTGACCGCCAAGATATATATTGATTGCATTTCCCGGCACCTTTTCCCGGGTCAGATGTTCCATAAACCCTCTGAGCTTTGTAAAGTCCATTGTGCTTTTCCTCCTGGTGTGTTCCTGTTATATCTATACTTTGAATGACAGAACTTGAAAAATCAACAAGAAAAAAAGGACATCCAATGGGAAAAGTTGAATTGTGCCATTTTTCCCTTATTTCCGGCCTTCCCAGCCACAATAAGAAAAATAGGATAGGCAATTGGAAAACAAGGCTCCCATTTGACTTATGCACTGTATGCACGATATAATAAAAGTAATAAAGCTTTTGTATTTCAAAGAAACAGGGAGGCAATTTATTATGAAAATCAGGGCAACCTTTACCACCATCAATCAGTATTTATCCTATATCAGCATTGTATTGATTGGTTGTGCCGTAATCGGACTTATCACAGTCTGGTTTTCAGTTAGGGAATTGAATACCACCGCTGAAAATACGGAATATACCCAACTGCGTCTTGCTGCAAACGACCTGGAAAACCAGCTTGAAATACTCAAGGACATCAGCGAAAGCGTCTCTACCAGCATCCACTATCAGCCAGATTTTCTTGGTGGTGACCCCTATCGTCAGGTGGAACTACTACAGCATTTTACCCAATATCAATCCTATTCCGTACTATGCAAAGAGTATTTCCTTTACTATATTGATTCCGGCGACTTTTTTATGAAAAATGCGAAAATCTCCTTTCACGAATATTTTCAGCCTTCCCGAAATAACTATTTATCCGACAACAGCAAAATAGAAGCTCTAAAGTCATTTATCAGAGGACTGGAAATGAACGAGCAGGGAACCATTGCTGAAATGTATAATGATTATTTTTTGATTTTATATCCTCTTCGCCTGAAACGGGACATCCAGACTCCTACTGCTGTCATGGGCTTTGTTTTAAACAGGCAGGATATTGCAGATCGAATTAATATAGCTACGGGAAAACTATTTGAATCGATTTCCATATATTACCAAAATCAACATCTGATAGGTGAAAATATTTTACTGCTTGGTGATTTTTCCTGGACAGACAACATTTATGCCAACGATGATTATATTGCCGCCCGGTCCGACAACGAAACCGTTATTATTTTTGACTCCATACCTGACGGCGGGTGGTATAGTGGTCTGAATCGTTTCCGCACGATTATTTTCACCTTTCTGTGTCTGTCGATGATACTGATTATCGGACTTGTGATTCTGGTTATACGCAGACAGAATGAGCCCATTCGCCGGATGGCAGAAAAGATACAAGCTATGTTCCCCCAAAGCAATTTAAACTCTGCGAATCCGAATCAGATAAAACAGATTGAACACGCCTTTACCATGATTCATCAGCAGAATACCCTGGGGAAACAGCAGATAAAAGAGCAAATCGACCTGCTTCACAGTCAAACCTCCATGTTGAAGCAGCAGATTCTGTTGCTGATACTGAATGGAAACATTAATCAATATATTTTACAACAGATGGAGGAACTCAATATTGACTTAAACGGCTCTTTCTTCTGCGTTTTTGTGTTATCCTTCCAGCAGGAAATCCAACCGGAAATTCTCGGCTCCATCGAACGTTTATCGGATGAGGAACAGCATTATTATACCTTGCGGCTGCCCGAAAACCAGGTGATTGTAATTTGCAGCTTTCTATTGGAAAGCACCGCAGGCGAGGCCTATGATTTGCTGGAAGCCATTGCCGCTTCCGAGGGTGAGGTCTCCTTTACCGTATCAAAAAGCCTAATTGTCACTTCCCTTGAAAAAATTCCGGTTTCCTATTATTCCACCCAGGCCTCCGAAGTGGTGGAAACGGGTACTGATTCCACGGGAATAGGCAATTACTGGTATCACAATCATTCTCTTATCCTGATGATAACCGCCATTCGTGAACAAAACAGAGGCAGTGCCCTAGAATATCTAGACCAGTTGATGGATATGATTGCACAGCGGTACCCCAGCAACTTACTTCAGCGAAACATCATGGCGGATATTGTGAGCAAACTGGTGCAGACTGCTTATGATCTGGAGATTCCCATCCTTCCGGAGGAATCCGGCGCACTGCTGCTGTACCGCAGTCTTGAGAGTGCCCATCATGAACTGAGAGCCCTGTTAAACCGGATGTTTGACAGATTGGAGCAGCAAAAGGAGCAGTATGAAAATGACCTCTCTCTGCGCATAAAAAAATACATTGATGACCATGCCCTGGAATACGATATCAGTCTGAACAGAATCGCTGAAATATTCAAGCTTCCGCCAAAGCAGATTAATCATTACATACGTCTGGCAACAAATCAGACCTACAAGGAATACGAGCTTAGTATCCGTATGCAGAAAGCCTATGAATTATTGACAGAAACCTCATGCTCCGTCATGCAAATCAGCGAGGAAATTGGTTATATGGACGTATCTTCCTTTATCAAGGCTTTTAAAAACGCTACTGGAACTACTCCCGCCGCATTTCGCAAAAATGCGGGAAAATCCGTATCCTCTTAAATAGAAGCAGCCTAAAACACAACAGGTCGAAGCCGTTCAATATCTGAGCAGTTGCAAAAAGGCTCCGCCGTCAGAGACAACTCTGATAGCGGAGCCTTTTCAGTTTCCGGGTAAGGGTGACACTTTTACCGTGCTTTTTTGTCGAGCTTATAATTCCTATAATACAAGCACAAATCCGTTCCTACCATGATGAGATTTAAAACATAGAAGAATAACACATACCACTTACTTGAAAACTCAGCCATATAAACAGGGTTTACAAATTTCGATATGATTCCCGCAACATAGCCTATGAATATCAGAAGTAAAAAAGGCAGACTCTTTCCCTTTGTTGTCCTTGCCCGATAGGATTTAACAACATTCATCGGCCACGAGATACCAAAACTGACTATCATAATGATTTCAAATAATTCCGCCATAACCGGCATTCCTCCTATTTCTTTATTTAATTTGCTCCAAAAATCCGCAAATCAGCTGTCCAAATATGCTTTCTCCTTTTTCGTCCTTCTCGAACACATACTGACAGTGGGTCCCGTGCATGACCTTGACAGTATAGTTTTTATATCCAAAATATTTCATAGTTGCTACTATAAGCATTGTCTGTTCGTATCTGCATTCAATATCATTGTCTGAAACCAGAAAGAGCATCGGCGGAAACGCACTTTGTGTACCGATATGGTACAGGGGTGCCGCATCATCCACAACGACACGTTTCAAATCCATTCCCCGCTCATGTAAAACATTAAAATGGCATGTAGGCTGCCCGGCATCATGGATATATCCGTCAATATCACCCGGTTTTATTCCGGCATGCAATAAATAGGTTTCATCAAAGCATAACATCATGGACAGATACGCACCGGCCGAGCTTCCGCCAACAAAAAACTTCTGACATATTCCATAATCGCACATGCGCCGATAAGCCCATGCCACCACATCTGCTGCATCCTGGATAAACTGTGGATAGACAGCCACCGGATACATGCGGTAATTTGCAGTGATAACGGCAATATTTCTGTCCGTCAGATAGCTTGCAAACTGCTCTCCGTCTATTTTATCACCATCCCCCAGCCCTCCGCCGTGAAAATAGATAAATACGGAAAACTCCTCCGCCTCCGGCAGATAAAGATCCAGCTTACGACTATCATCCTCCACCTGGCAGTAACAAATGTCTTTTATCACTCTCATACTCTGTACACTCTCCCATCATACAAATTCTACTGTTTTCATTTTCTATGAAACAACCTCAATGCCTTCCGGCACGAAAATAATCGGTTCTTTTCCCTGTTCCAGCTTTATCTCTATAAATCCATAAGGTGTAGGTATCCGTATGTGCGCGAATTGCAATCCATGCAAATCCGGTTTCAGACAGATTTTCCGAAACCCCGGTTCTATCAACTTAAGACCGGACAGCTTAGAGGGAAGCTGATACGTGGGTGTTCCGCTCCATACGTGACTGTAATCAAATCCATACCCGGACATATCGAACCAACCCTCCGCAAGTCCTTTCTCAAATTCTGTCATCCCCCTCCAGCGCAACAGCTGAGCAATTCCGTATTCTTGAAACAATCCCGCCTTATAGATTGCCTCCAATACAAAATGCATAAAATAAGGCTGCGGATGAATCAGGCTCATATCACCCAGAATCGTCTTCATGATACGTCTGTGCTCTGCTTTGGGAGCAATATCATACAAAACCGCCAGAGTATTTGTATGCCAGGAAAAGTATCGTTTGTCCACATTCTCCGGCAGCCATTTCAACGGTTCATAGGTATCGTTACAGCCATCAAAATACAGACCTTTTTCCTCATCATAAAAAGTGTGCTGAAAGGACGCTTTCAAAAGGCTGGCACGTTCTTCATAGCATTTCTGCTGTTTGAAAACACCCTTCTCCTCAACTATCTCACCTATTTTAACGGCGGTTGTCAGACCTCCATAGTAAAAAGCATTTAAAACCGCCTGCCCCAATGCCATAGGCGGATGATGCAGACTCATCCCATCAACCATTATCCAGTCCACAAACATGTAACTTGGCGGATGCGTTATGATTCCATAGCGGTCCGTATAGGAATCCATTCTTTCCAGCAGCAGGCACATCGCTTCCCATACCTCGTGCAGTATGCTTTGATCCCCGGTATACATGTAATAGTCGTAAACCATCATAATCCAAATCATACCGTAGGTGGTATGAAACATATAACCGCGGTACATTTTAAGGCAATCCCCGATTCGAACAATATCCAGTCTGGTAAGCCGGCCATCTCCATAGGTATAATAGTTCATGAGACTTGCGATAAAATAGTCTCCCGCACATCCCAGATTCTCCTGGTGGAGAGGACTGTCCAACTCTATGGTCTGTCGGCAAATTTTCAGCGTGTGCTTTCCCATATCAAATATTTTGTTCAGACATGGCTCCGAACAGAAAAAGCGTCCTTCCTCCGTAACCGGATAATGTACAAAGCTGCCCGAAATCTCATCCACCCTCAGCGGCTCGTTTCCAGTATTATACAGATACAGCTTCATGCCCCCGGCACTTGCCATGGATAATCCACGAAAATCCAAGGGGCCTTCTCCAATAATGAGCTCCGATATTTTCACCGCCTTGTCTTCTTCTTTTTCAAAATCCTTTATCAGAACGATGTAGGAGGTCTCTCCGCAGATTTTCAGCCTGTGATAAAGCGAATAGATTTTGTCAAAATAACAAACCACCTCCTTCGTCCCGCCAGGTGCCACTGTCAACGGCAAAACATTTTCGGGAAAAATTTTCTCCTCGTCCAACATGGGGATGCCTGGTTTCCGAAGCCGCCATACATTTTCCACGATACACGCATTTTCCCAGTCATTAGGTTTTATGGTAAAATCCACCTTATTTAGTTCAAAATGCCGCGCGCTGACTCTTACCTTCCAGGAATCGTCCGTGCCAAAGCATTGGCTGGTTCCATCATCAAACTCCACCATCACTGACGCATATAAGCCATTTCTGCCCTGAGACATATCACACATCTGTGACGGCCTATTCTGGACCATCACATATATTTCAAGCTCCGAAGCTCCAATGGTGACCTCATAAGTATTATAATATTGCCATGGCATAGGCTCAATGATTCCATAATCACCACCTGCACAGACCGGGCCCGCTCCTATATAGATACCATTGACATACAGCCAGAATTTCACATCCGCAGAAATATCCATGGTGATCCTTGTGGCTATTTTATCAAAAGCAAGCTGCTTTTGAAACTCCGCGATCACATATTTGCATGTTTTCATGCCGGGATGAAATACCGATATGGGACTGTCCGCATATTCCGGGTATTTTTCCCGGTTCAGCCAAATCCATTGTGCCTTCGTCATTTTATCTGTCCTTTCTCCACCACACGAAACACTCTGCGCATAGCCGCAAAATTCTCTTCTATCGGCAACTGTAAGCCAATCTGCATTAAAGTACGGCCCGTATACCTTTTACCTATCTCCTGGGGACAGTTCTCGTCCGCCACGCATTCATATACCGTATCCGGGCATAACCCTGCCATCTGTATGCGGTGAAGCCTGGTATCCGGGTAATGCCTACCGTAACAAAATCCGAATAGGGTAAAGGCTCTTCTATCCCGTCTCACATACTGCCATACCGTATATGCTCCCTCTCTGGCGGAAAGCAGATGGTATATGTAGGAATTCTGCAAATCCTCTCTCTCCAGCTTAAACTGAGCAATGCTCTTTTTAAGGGCGGTCAAATATTCTGCGCCGCAGGTAAGTAGATTTGCGCCGATACTCAAAGAACCTGTAAAGCCGAGATTTTCTCGAAAGGCATAAGGAATACGCATGTCTCCGTTTAAATTTCCCGCCCCTCCGGCCAGTTTCGGTACCATCATATCCGTAAACCCCTCGTGCAAAAGCAAAACATCTACCGGACTGTTATTATCACTGCGGTTGATACGGTCCGCATATTGCAGCATACCGTAATCCGTTCTAGCTCCTCCATGGGCGCAATTCTCCAGCAGCAAATGGGGATATTTTTTATTTAGATGCTCCCAAATTCGATATACATTTTCTATCAATGTGACCGGCAGCCGTTCCCGCTGCATTTTTGTACTTTCCGGCCAGCCAAAATCGGAAATGTACCGATTCATGTCCCATTTTAGATAATCCAGCTCATAATCTTCCACCAATTCCTCCAACACTCCCAAAAGATACTCTACGACCTCCTCTCTTGCCAGGTTCAACGCCAGCTGGTTCCGTGAAAGAGTTTGGGACCTGTTGGGGCTTTGTAGCACCCAGTCTGGATGCGCCCGATACAAATCGCTGTCCGGGTTTACCATCTCCGGCTCAACCCACAATCCGAATTTCATGCCAAGTCTATGCGCTTCTTTGGAAAGGGGCTTCAACCCATGGGGAAAACGTTTCGGACAGGCGTACCAGTCTCCCAGTCCCTTTTTATCACAGTCCCGTCCAGGCATCCATCCATCGTCAATCACAAACAATTCCACACCAATATCCGCCGCACGTTGCATCAGCCCCTCTATTTTTTCCTCGTCAATATCAAATCCATAGGGATAAAAGGAATTATACAGCACAGGAAACGGCGTATGGGCACTGCGCTTTGGAAGCAGGTAATCCAGCTGATAGTCATAAAACTGCCTTCTCACACCGCCGAAGCCATCGCTGCAAAATCCTACTGTAACCTCCGGTGTCCGAAAACTGCTTCCCGGCTCCAGATACATCCCGACTTCTTCATCATTGATTCCAATTGAAACAGCTGTTTCTCCAAGCATATTCTGCTCACAGGTTATCTTGAAATTTCCACTCCAATGAAGGGCGGCAGCATATACGTCTCCGGAAAGCTCTTCGGCTTTTCCCCATGGATCCAGCATAATGAACGGTACCGCTTGAGGACCGGAGGTATTCCCATGATTATTCTGAATCACCAGTCTACAGATATCCAGCATCTGCTCCCTCCGTTGGTATTCCGCCCCCCAGTTTCCTGCGTAATGGGTCAGACGATACCCTACGCCTTCCGGAAAGTGCAGCGTAGCCGTCTGCATTTTATCCAGATTAAATATCTCCGTCCCATCGTTTTCAATCACGCCCTGCCGGGTCAGCAGATCAAGTCCTTGATAAGTACGATACAGCAGCGTCACCTTCAGCGGATAATACTCGTCCTTTAAAAACACCTGCAATTCCTTTTCATCTTCAGAAATTTTATGGCCCGCATAAACAAGCTGCGCCCCTCTGACACCATCCGGGAATGTAATATCCAACGCTTTTTCCTGGTAAGAATAAAATTCTCCCGCATGATATTCATACTGACTGTTATGCAAGAGACGGGGACGAAAGCTCCCGTCCCGATTTGCTGACACCTCAAGATTTTGCTCTAAGATTTCAAGCTCCTCTATGTCCATCAGCTTTCTGCCCCAGTACAAATGCACCAGCTGGTCATCTGCGTTGACCGCAAACGCGTATGTGGTACACTCCATCTGTATGGCAAACACATGATGCTTTTCCTTGTAAATGATACTCATTGATACGCCTCCCTATTGTTTTTCCTCTTTTTTCAATCCATCACCCAGGCCGTAAATTCCAAGTTCAAAGGGCTCCACTCCCTCCCAGCGGATAGGTCCGTCCACCTTAAGCTCAATAATGGTATCTATAGAGTCTCTATACTTACGGGGCACGGAAATGACGACCCCCTCCCGTGTCTGCGCCAACGTAATCTCTGCGGCATTCCTTGCAGTATAGGAAACCACTTTTCCTGGTATCCCGGAGAGAACCACATAATCCTCATGCCATTCCAGAATATGCACATAAATCATGTCATCACGATAAGTGCAACCACCCCAGTTTCCGGGAAGCACAGGACCTCCCCTTGTGCCATATATGGTATCTCCAAATTCCTTCAGCCAGTCTCCAATCCCGGCCAGTCTCTTAGCAAACCGTTCTTCCAGTCCGCCGGTTGGCGTTGGTGCCACATTCAATAGGGTATTCCCATCTCTGACTGCAGCACGAACCAGGTTTTGCACACTGTCTATCAAGGTTCGCATTTCGGCATTTTGTATCCATCCCCAGGAATTGGCCAGACAGTCCGCGGACTCCCATGGCTTGTCCGTGCGCATACCGCCAACATAACGTTCTCGGACTTGAAAATCACCTTTCCAGCCAAATCGGTTATTCACCATAATACCTGGCTGGAGCCTGCGTATCATATTAATGGTTTCCTCCGATTGCCAGAAATAATTCACATGAAAGAAAAGCGGATCCTTCCCATAATCCTTATCCCGGTACCATCCCTGACTTCCATCCTTGATTCCGCCGTGGGCAAGCCACTCTCCGTCAAACCAGAGGATGTCGATTTTTCCGTACTGGGTCAGCAGCTCCTGCAGCTGTTCGTGGCATTGGCGGCGCATTTCCATTGCATTGTCAAAATACAAATTGGGGAAAAAATATCCTGGAAAACGCCAGTCCATTGGCGAATAGTAAATACCTACCTTTAATCCCGCCTCTCTACAGGCTTTTGTATACTCTCCAATCAAATCCCTTCCCGCTGCTGAATTCACACTATTGAAAGAACTTACCTTACTGTCAAACAGGCAAAAGCCGTCATGATGTCTTGCCGTTAAGACCATATATTTCATTCCAGCCCGTTTTGCCGCTTCCGCCCACTCTTTTGCATTGAAATCCCCAGCAGTAAATTTCTCTGCCAGACGGGCATACTCTCCGACACTCATACGCTCATTGAACATCACCCATTCCCCTTTGCCGGGAATAGAATACAATCCCCAATGCAGCATCATTCCGAACTTTCCCTCCCGGTACCACCGCATGTCTTCCTCACTTAACTCCTGTACTTGTGCCGGCTGATATGCGGCCTTCAGACGTTCCAGTTCATTCATAATAATTCTCTCCTTTCAGGATTTATGGTGAGACAAATTACATGTTCCACCGGAGTCAGAATATATCCGTGTTCCGTTCCCTCAATTTTTCCCTTTACTTCCACAGCATATGAAAATCCACGATGTTCAAAAGCAATCTTATCGCTCCCTATATTCATTAAAGTTTTCACATCAGGTTTTCTTTGAAAAACCCACCTTCCCGTCCCCTCTATTTTGATTCCGTCTTCGGAGCAGATAACCGTTTCCTGCCCATGTTCCAGTCTTACATTGACAATCTGGGACTCCCCAGACTTTTCCACCGTCATTTCGGTTACCTTACCTTCCAGATACAGACCACATCTAATCTCTTGATTACTCCACTGTACGCCATCAACCACAGGTAGATTATCATAAATGGCGTTCCATTCCGTGCACGGTTTCTCATAATAGCGTTCTTCATAATTCTCGTCAAAAAGATAGATGTCTCTTATGATGAAAGTATCTCTGTCCAAAAACATATTCGCTCTGTATTTTTTACAGTTGTACCACACGGATTTCAATCCGTTGGAAGACCAATCTGATTCCGCCACAATGCTGGTGGGAGGCGTACTCTTAAACTGGTTGGAAAACCATTCCCCCGTCTGGGAAAGCTTCTCCACCCGCACCCTGCCCCTGTCACACTGCTCCTTTAACACTTTCATCTGCACCTGCCAGCCCTCCTGTATGGCGGACCAGTGAAAGCTGTTCTCCTGCCCCATTTGCGCATATGCAAAATAAATGGTTTTATCATTGAAGTAAGTGTCCATGAACCAGTTGACACAGCGCTCGCTTTTCCCCATTTTCAAACTGGGCTCCAGCGTATAAATCGGATACGGAATTGTAAATGCCTCCCCAACCGTAGGGTATCTCCTGTTGTCATATTCATAGATTGGGTCAATCCCCAGCATTCTGAACACCGGAACAGGAATCTGGGCGGAGAAGGACTGGGCCGGGGAAAGCATATTTTTTTTGGAGGCATAATACCCTTGATTGTAATATCCGCCCCACAGAGTATATGCGTCCACTCCCCATTGCTCCCTGCAAATAACGAAGGCTTTCAGCTTGTATTTCCTGCTCATGTAATCCATAGAATAGCTGTCCAGGAGCCAGGAACCTATCAAATTCGGATACTGTCCGTATATTTCCCGGAATTTTTCCATGATTTCATCACAGAGTCGTTCTCTTTCCGCCTGGGTATATGCCATCAGAAATCCCGGATTCACATGCCAGTCCCAATCCATTCCCGGCCTTCCTCGCCAGGGAATGCCGCAGGCCTCCGCCAGAGGCTTCACGATCTCAATCCAGATTCCAAGTTCCAAATCACAGCCGGTTTTACGGAAAATTTCCTGAAAATCCTGCCGTATTAAGGCATCATACTGCAATAGAAACGTGCATGGAAATTCATATCGCTGGCAAAGTTCAAGTTCCTGGTTCACAGTGTTTATAAGTTCAGTATCCTTTCCGTTAGGATCAAATCCTCTGACAAAGTTAATAATGTTTACGATATTATGCATTTTCTTATCACCTCATACCAAACGATTTCCCTGTTTTAAGAAATACGCTCCTATCCTGCTTCGATATTGACACCATAACAGGCCAGCATAGGCATGCCGTTTGTATCGTGGGGGATAAAGGCCGGGATATTGTCCTGCCAGAAGGCGTGATACTTTGCCGGCAGGGTAAAAGGCCTTTTTGTCGTGACTAGCATACCATTCTGTTCCCATTCCGCCAGCAGGCATTCCGTCAGTCCCTGCGAATCCTCCACATGCATTCCCTCTGCATGTCTGTCCGTGGGAGCCACATACAATCCCTCCTGGAAGTACAGCTTGATATGAGTATCATCCACATACTCCACCCGCTTCACGGAAGGCGCTATGCTTCCCGGCTTCCGATAGACCATCCGAAGCGCCGTAAGCGCCAGTCTTTCCCCCAAAACCACATTCGCGCCCGAGGAATTATGGATTCCGTCCGACATGGTCACATCATAGGACGGAACCACCTGAACATCTTTTATCTGTATGGCGGCCTGTCTCTGCGCCTCCTTCAATATTCCCCAGTTTCTTTCATTTCCAGCCTTATTTTCACCCCAACGATTTAGCTGTACCGTCAAAAAAGGGATATTTCCCACCTGTTTCCTCCATAAATCCACCATTTCACAAAAACGCTCCAGATAAGTTCCCGCAGACACCTCCGTTGCATCGGAACATCCCTGGTACCACAGCACCCCTTTTACCTTTCCAACCACATTAAGCCTGCGCAACATTGCACGGTATAAGCTTCCCTCCTCCCTTGGATGCCACTTATCAAGGGTGGAACCTCCCAGAGATGCCTGCACCAGGCCAATCGGTATCCCCAAGGTCTCTTTTAGCCGTCTGCCGAAGGCCAGCGCCGGTGAGGTCCCCGAATTATACTCCGCCGTCTCCGGGTAAATAGTATCAGTGGGGTCATTAAGCGGATGGGCCGCAATATCCCATTTCCCGTTATTCCCATACAGGTGGACTCCCATACACGGAGGGTCATACGCTGTATCCCGACCATACCCGGCCATATTGCTCTGCCCTGCTAGAATATAAAGGTCCCCCACTCCTACATGGTGAATGCACAAAATCCGCTTCTCCCATTCGAGGCAGCAAGCCTTATCGCTTAAGCATGCCTCCAGTCGGTATGGGCCGCCCTCGGGCAGCCGTATCCGGACATGCCAGTCCTTTGCCATCCTCTCTGCCTGCTGCCAGTCCACCACAAGCAGATTATCTGTCTCCCGGAATGCACATACATAAATCTTCTGGTTCTCCCTTGCTTCTTCCGGAATTTTGCCGCTCATTTCAGCCATGGCGTAACCCCTGTTATTTCTCTGTAAAATCTCATAATTTGTAACACATCTCATCATAATGCTGTCAGCCTTCTCCTCTGTTCCATAAAGTCATATATCAGTCTTCCCTTCTCCGCTTCCAGACCGGTATCGTAGCAAGCGTAAGCAGCAGGGCAAACGCCAGCATCATGCGGATTGATGCCGAAAGCAGCACCCTTTGCTCACCCGTCTGTGGCACGGTATTATCCGCTTCCCGGTTTTCGGAAGTTCCTGTAGTTTCTGTGATTTCTGTAGTATCTTCCTTATTCGCATTGCCTGTACCGCCCGTGGTTCCCGGCGTTTCGGTATTCACTTGATCACCGCTACCCTCCGAATTGCCTGTATTCCCTTGGTCGCCGCTGTCTTCCGGATTGCCTGTCTCCCCCTGGCCGCCGCTGTCTTCCGAATCTCCCGTAGATTCCAGCAGAACCAATGGCACGAAAATCTCCTTCACCCCCGCAACGGTAAAGTCAACACTCTCCGCAGGCTGATATCCATCTGCCGTAACCGTATAAGTATAGCTCCCTTCCTCCAGTTTATAGATTCCATCTTGCTGTGGAGAAATGACCGTTTCTCCTTTTTTGACCACAATTTGGGCATGACTGGGCGTTGTCTTAATTGTCACCCTGAAGGTAGGTGCCATATATCCTTCACCTGAAAGAGAAAAGGATTCATAATCCTTGTTGATTCCCCGGTACTGATACAAAGGCACCCGGCGAATTGCTTCGCTGTTATTATACGGGGTATCAATCCCATATTCCTCCGCAATGGCGGAATAGACCTCCCACTTGGTTTTTCCCTCCTCAACAGGATCCGCACCATTTCCGTCAACGGAATTGACATTAAAATGCAATTGAATCACCTGGTCTTTTGCGATATAATTATCGTTCCATGGAACTGCCGCTTCAATAATGTACCCTTTCCCGTCCTCTTTGGCACAAACAACATACTCAGCCTCTGTCACATTGGCGTAGGAGTTCAGATATCCCTCCCCGTCTCCGTGAATGGTTGTGGTATGACTTACACCATTTGCCGTCTTTAACATCAGCTGCACACAATCTTCAAAACGAATAAAGGCTCTCCACTTTGTCACATCCGTCTCGAAATACGCATCCAGCAACGGATTGCTAAAAATACCATTGGTGGTAACATCAATATAATAGTACAGGTAGTCGTTATCCCAAAGCATCTTTAACTCTCCGGTGGTTTCCGATTCTTCCGTATCGCCATAGGGAATTGCGTAATGCATGGAACCCAGCCTGGTTCCAGCGCTATACTCATAAGCCCCATCTTTTTCCCCGTCTATCACAGGAGTTGCATGAAGAATATAATAATCCTCTATCCACCCCTCCTCCAAAAGCGTGTATGTAATGGCCTGATTATCCGCATTGCGGTATTGATACACCGGAGTTGCCCTGATGGCCCTCTTATCACTTGCAGCCGGATATTCCTTATCAATTCCATACTCCGCCGCAATGGCAAGATATTCCTCCCAGCGGGTGCCGTCTATGGAATCCGCCATCAGATTGAAAGAAACCTGGTCGCCTCCTTTCATTTCCTCTCCAAACGGAATGGCAAATTCGATATAATAACCCGAGCCATCCTCCTTGGGCACCACGGCATATTTATAATCCCCCTCCCAGCCGTCAAGGCTGCAATAATATCCTTCTCCGTCCGCATGGACAATGACTTTATACTGGGCCGTGTTGGCCGTCTTGAAATGAATTTCGATACAATCCTCAAAACGCATAAACGTTTGATACGTATAAAGGTCCCCTGCTTCTTTATATGCCTCCAGCAGCGGATTGCTGTAAATTCCCTCTTTGTTGACCTCAAGGAATACATAGAGATTCTCTTCATCCCATGTCAATCCTCCTGTGGCCGTGGTATCGCCATTTGGTGTTGGATATCCGGACGGCCATGCGCCAAGCAGGGAGCCCAATACAATGCGGGCACTGGAATCATATGCCGCATCCTTTTTTCCATCCACCTTTGCGCTATAGTGCAGAACATCCGTGGAATTATAATCTCCCACCAGCGTAAAGGCAAAATGCCCTGTTGTGGAGGTCACCCTCTGCCCGTAGTTATACTTCGCTTTAGACACTGCCTCCACCTTCCAATAGTAATCCTGCTCATAGCCAGGAAGATCCATGGTATATTCCCCGATTACGGTCGTATAGCTCCGTACATCCTCCGTAAAATCTTCATCCTTGGCAACCGTCAAAATATAATAGCTTGCGCCCTTTACCTGTTGCCATTTGAAACTTACCTTTGACGCGCTGATTTCCTGATTCTGTACCGGCACAAGAAGGCTGGGGATTTCGCTCATAGGTAGCGTGTCTCCCGGCGTAACGTAGCTGTCTGTGAACCCGATTTTCTGATAAAGCTCTGACCCGGTCGTATAGTCCGAATACTCTCTCTGGGTAAGTAAAATTTCACTCTCTATTACAGTATATTTTGCTGCTTCCGTGTCCATCCTTGCAGAACTTCCATTGATAATGGTGTTATCCTTAAGGACATTTCCGGTTGCGGTTTTGGCGTACAGGACTGCCTCACCTCTGTTTTCTCCCGCATCATATTGATTGCCCCCCGCTATATCTCGTTCAATCATATCTGCATATCCTGGAAAATGCGCATCCCAGGCCGCTTTTTCCTCCGCATTCAAGGTTTTATACCAATTGATAGCGTCATTTGCATAGCGGTAGGTACCTCCGGTTAAGGGATGGAGCGTACTGTTCACATAGGAATCTGGAATTGTAATGGGATAAGAACAATTAATAACCACATTCCCCTCATATACATTATCGTCTCCACAATGTACAAAAATGCCATATTCCATATTTTCTATGATATTGCCATATGCATAGTTGCCGCAGGTACCGTCGTCCATATAGATTCCCCTGGCATGCGCCGTTCCTGGCTCGTTGGAGTCATGAATATAATTGTAGCGCACCACATTTCCCGTATTTGGTCCAATGGTGGCAAAATAGAATGCTCCTGCATCTGCCTGGTCGTAGGACTGACTGGTAAGCTCGTTGTATTCCAAAATATTTTCCGTACCCTGGATTCCGATTCCCATACTGCGGGTATGGTGAACCGTGTTATGAGAAAATATATCTCCGATTCCGTATATGCTCACTGCCGATACATCCGTTTCATAAATTAAACTGTTCTGTAGGAAGCACCTAGATAGTTTCATTCCCCTGTACGAGGTTGCGGAAACCCTGCTGTAAAAGGCACAATATCCGGTGCGACATATGGTGGAATAAATAGCTCCGCATTTAAAGGACTCATAAATACGCAGTCCATAACTGCTCATATCCCGGATTACCGTCTGCTGCAATACCACATTCTCACTGTTTTCAATGTTTACGCCACCCAATCCGTTCTCAAGGGTAATGCCACTGATAAGAACATTCTTCGCTCCCTTGACTTCCATCAAATATTCCGCTCCCGTGGTCGATAGACGGATTTCATCACTGTCTGATATGGTCCCGGAAGGTGGATAGACATACAGGAGGCCTGTTTTTTCATCCAGATACCACTCTCCCGGTATCGTCAGTTCCTCAAATACATTGTAGTAGTAGTGAAGATTGTCATAGAGCGCTTGAAGCTCGCGGTCACCCCAGCCAAGATACCCATTTGTTGTGATGGAATTGTTTTCCCCGTCAATCTTCGTGATTCTTCCGACCACCTTCGCCCACTCCGCATAAAAGGAACCCCTCACATAAAGATTTCCGGTATTCTTCCAGGTCAGAGGTTCCGTGTCCAGCATTTCGTAGCAGGAACCGCCACCAATGCCGCTGTCAATGACGCTCTTAAACTGCACTTCCCCCACATCTGGATAACGGGCCAGTGTCAGCTGGCTGTCATTCATACTCAAAATCGGTGTGCCTCCGTTTTTATTCTCCTTAAAGGTAAAATACTCTGTAATTCCAAGCTCCTTTAAATCCGCAACATAGACCTTTCCCTTGACGCTGTCCTCCAGCCGCGCCCAGTCTTCACTACCCACCGTGACCTCATCCGCCAGTTCAAAATGGCATCCACTTATGGTTGCGCCTCCTACGAAGTTTACATCTTCGTTGTTATAGGCCGCAAGAATCAGCGGCGTTCCATTAAGAATATCCGTAATGCTGGTGTTAATCGTCAACGTATCGCTGATGACATAATTGCCCTCCCGGAAATAAATGGCCACGCCATTCGCTCTCTCAAGGACAGAGATTTCCGCCACCGCTGTAAGGGCCTTGGCCGGGGTCGCATAAGGATTCCCAAAGGATCCGTCTCCGTCCGAGTCGCTGCCGCTAGGAGACACATAAATCTTATACTTATAAGTCTCCGGTGTCGTATCGTAAAGACTTAATACGGGAACCTCCTCGGGCAGATAAGAAATCAACTCTAAAAAACGCTCATAGACCGTGTCGGCTTCAATTTTAGCAAATCCTTCCTCCTCCTGCTTTGTCAGCTTTTCTCCAAAATCAACCACCATACCGCTATTCGTAGTGCTTAATTCTTGGAACTCATAATAACCCTTTACGGTTACCGTGTCGTTTTCTTCAAAATCCGGCTTTCCATTGACCGTATCATAAAACAGTTTCGTCCTTTCAGTTTCCGCTGTCGAAAACTGTAAGGTAATATTGTCAAAGGTAATCGCTCCCGTAAACAAGAAATAATCCTTCGCAAACTGAAGCTCCGTCTCATTGCTCTCGCCCCGGATGGTGACAAGTGCCACGTTCACAACCGCAAAGTCCGTCTTGTCCAAGATAATATCATCACAGATTGTAACAGTCCCTCCATTGATACACGCTTTCATGGCGGCCTGCAGGGAAGCCGGAGAAGCATGACTCTCTCCCTCCGCCGCAATCACGCCGATGTTGTCAAATTCAGAGGCCGTAAAGCCGAAATCTCCCGTATAATCGCAAAAATTAAGCCAAGTCTCTTCGCAATCTGTACTTGCGCCTCTGCCGTCTAGTGCCGTAATGGCGGGCGCTCCTTTTAACGTCACATTCACCTTAGTAATGTTTGCCCCAGACCAGCGTCCCCCTGCCAGAACCTCCGTGATACCGCCGCCAGAAATTTCCAGATTCAGATTTTGGAATCTTCCAGAATTAGCGGCTGCCAGGTAAGTAACCAGTCCACCAGAAATTTTTGCACTCCCGGTTCCATTATAGGAATAAACATATACATTTGTATAGGAACCGCCAGAGACCTCCATTTCACAGCCCTCCGCGGAACCCACCTCGCCTGTAATATCCAACACCGTCTTGTGTGTTCTGTTTACAATCTTGGTAAAATCAAGCTTAATATCCGTAAACCTTGTGTCCCCATTCAAGGTAATCTGTCCCGTGCCGCCCTTTAAAACAGCCTGATAATCCGTTTTCCCATCCTTGCCGGTAATCGTTGCCGCTTTTGCCGGTAAGCTCAATGCGGTATCCGAATTCACCATGATTTCTCCGCAGACAACGATCACATTAGAATCCATCCCTCTATTCCCATCCAATAATTCATAGGCCTTTTCCAGAGTGGCTACCGCTGCGTCCGCCGTCTTCCCATTATTGTCATCGCTTCCCTCCGGGGAAAGATAAACCATAACCGGAGCATTCTGGGAGCGAGTTTCATAATACCCCGCTGACTTTACATTTGAGAACACTGAAAAATCCGGCTCCTGTTCCACATAGGAAAGAATGGTGGGATTCGCCTCATCTTCGGAGAACTGGAATGTCACATTCTCAAAAGCGGCAATATTTTCACAGGCATATTCATCCTCCGTAAAGACAACCTTCCGAGCTGCTTCTTCCAGGTCGCCCTTTAATGTAATGTCGTTTACCGTATTAAAAATTCTCGAATTGTCCAGGGTCACATCCGCATACAGCAATATCTCCGATATGTCTCCTTGCTTCACCGCTGCTTCATAGGCCGCCTCTACATCCGTCGCAGTTGCGCTCTTATCTTCCCCCGCTGCCGATACGCAAATGCTGTCAATATTGGATATTGTACCGCTAATCGTTCCCGTATATCCCGCAAAGCTGAGCTGCGTTTTGGCACAGGCCGTACTTGCCCCCCGTCCGTTTAGGTTTCTAATGACAGGCGCACCACTTAAAAGAATATTGACGGAATCTATGGTTGCCCCGGCGTTACGGCCTCCCGCCATGACATTCTGAATGGTCCCGCCATAAATATCAAGCGTTATTGCATTATAGGTTCCGCTGTTTGACACCGCAAGAAATTCCATATTGCCGCCATATATTTTTGCGTTGGCCGCAGTTTGGCCGTTGGCATTTGTTTTCTTGTAAACGTAGATATTTTTATATGTCCCGCTATGTACCTCCATATCACAGCCCTCCGCTGATGTCACGGTGCCTGTATTCTTTAAAATGGTTTTCGCTGACGCATTTACAAGCTTTGCCAGATTCAGTTCAATCTCCGTAAAAAGAGTATCCGCACTCAACGCAAGCCTGTTTACCCCTGTACTGTTGCAGGATAGTACAGCTTCATATGCCACATCTCCATCACGGCTTGAAATCGTGGCTTCTTTCGCAGGCAGTGTTAAATGTCCACTGCTTAGATCCACCAAGGTATCCCCGCAAACAATAATGACATTCTCTTCCATGGATTTATTTGAATCCAGTTTTTCATAGGCTTCCTGCAGCGTCTTCACTGCCGTATCGGGTGTGGTGCCGTCTCCTGATTCCGCCACGGCTCCATTTAGATACACCTTGGTCAGATTACTTTCCGAAGGGGTTGTCCCCGGACTGCCCGCCCCGGTCTCCGCAGTCGCAGGTAGCGTCGCCTGGCTCAGCAAGCAGATGATTCCTAACATACTTACCGTTTTCTTTACAAAGCTTCTCTTTGTTTTTTTTCTCATAACTTTCTGTCCTTTCTCCTTCCTACTATTTAACGCCTTATTTTCTCATACTTCTTCTCCTAGCCGGGGAAGTCCAGGTAATCTTCCCCAATAACAATAGTTTCATTTACGCCTCCTACTTCGTAAATGTGTTTCCTTGTCAACCATCAAAACATCATAGCTTGCACCTTCCTCCTTCTGTCATTTGAATTTTACTTCTACCGCTTTGATTTCTATGATTTGTAAAACGTAGCGGAATTTGCTACATTTCCCCTGGTACATATTTTTACTGCCTCCTTGGCAATCTCTATTTCACTTTCAGTGACAGGTTCATCAAAATCGTTAAAAGGGTTGTCCTCCACACTTCTACCTGTCAGAAAGCCATACCACAAAAGCCCCAGGGTATAACGTCCAAGTCCAAGAGATGCATGATAGGTGTCACGATGTATGGTTTTTATCCCCTTTTTAAGAAGTTCTTGAAAAACGACACCCGATGGAATAATAGATTTAACGTTAATATCCCTGGCAGCTTGCTCGTAAACCGCTTTAATATCCCGGTACATCTCTCTCTGGTCCTGGTACCCCAGTTCTTCCACAAGACGCTGGCTTCCCTGTTCATAAGCCCATGTCTGATGAATCAGAAGTTCTGCTCCGGGACAAAGAGTGCGCACATAAGCAGCTAATTCTCTTAAGTACGGCTGATAGGTATCATATTTGTGACTTAAATTGCTCACCTGCTGCAGCGTCACATAATTCCACTCATTAGCAAGAAGGGCTTCTTTTATGGATAACAGAAAGCCGGTATCAAATCCATTGACCCTCAATGTATAGGCGTTTATATCTTTTTTCATATTCTCATAATGCAGACTCAACGGACAGCCTCCTATGTAAAGATTGACTGTTAACAAGTCGCAGCCATCCGCTCTCGCAATCTGATGGAGGTACCTGGTTGCATCATCTGAGAAGCTATTTCCAATTGATAATATTTTCATGTTATTCTCCTTCTTATTTTTCGAACATGCAAAACATTGCATTCTTTCATCTGTTCTTTTTCTTCATAGTATAGAAATCCAACGAGAAAAAAAATAAGAAAAACCGTTTTTCAAATTGTCCAAAAAAGATATCTGCCAGTCCTTTTTTTCCATTTACAATTTCTCTTTTTCTTATTGTCCTGTCGGTTTCACTGGCATTACACTACGACTGTACTAAGAATGCAAGCTTCTAATTTGTTGTCTTAAAAAAGGCTTGCGGATTACAAAAACTCATTTTTCACAGGAGGATTTTTATGTCTAAGCATATTATTTCCCAAATGACCCTGGAAGAAAAAATAGGGCTTCTCACCGGAGAAGAAATGCATACCCTTGCGTTTCCCCAATATGATATTGAATCAGTGGAAATGTCTGACGGGCCCTCTGGTGTACGGCTGGTGGTGAAGCGCCCCCCGCTTCCCGGTGGCGACGTGGCCGTCCCTACAGCCTCTGCCCAGGCCGCTTCCTGGAATCCCCATATCGTGGAGAGACTGGGCAATCTAATTGCCTTAAATTGTAAAGTACGCCAAATAGACCTTCTTCTGGCTCCCGGCGTCAATATTCAAAGGAACCCTCTCTGTGGCCGTAATTATGAATATTACTCCGAAGACCCCTATCTTGCCGGAGCGCTTGGCAGTGCCTATGTGAAAGGTGTGCAGGACTATGGTGTCGGTACCAGCTTGAAACATTTTGCCGCCAATCACCAGGAGGTTTTTCGCGGCGTAGTGAATGCGGAAATCAGCGAGCGTCCATTGCGCGAAATATATCTGGCGGTATTTGAAACGATTGTGAAAAAAGCAAACCCCACCACGGTTATGTGTGCCTATAACAAACTAAACGGCCAATACTGTTCCGAAAACAAAAAGTTGCTTACCGATATTCTGAGAACAGAATGGGGCTACGAGGGAGCCGTAATATCTGACTGGGGTGCGGTTCATAACCCTGCACTTGCCATAAAAGCCGGTTTGGATTTAATTATGCCCGAATACAGCAACCTTTTCGAAGAATTGTCACAGGCTCTTGAGAATAAGCTGCTCACGGAAGAAGATATTGATCGTGCCGTAAAACATGTACTGCATATGACGGAACAATTACGCAGTCTTCCAAAGCCTGCTGAAGCCTTTGACCGGCAAAAGGCTCATGAATATACGGTAGAGGCCGCCCGTGAAAGTATTACACTCCTTCAAAATGACGACCACATTCTGCCGCTAAATCCGAATGAGCATCGAAAAATTGGTGTCGTAGGCTACTTTGCGGAGGAGCCTGCTGCCTTGGGCGGCAATGGAGCAGGTGGATATGTTACGGTTGACCCGGATTCCATAGAAAAAACCTTGGATGTTCTTAAGGAATACGCTGAAAATACCGAATTTTTATATACACCCTTATACACCAACACAAGTGGAGATATTACATTCAAAAATATGATTGAAATACAGAAAATTGCGCGTCAGTGTGAAGTAATCATTATGTTTGCCGGAAATCCCCGTTATTGGGAAATTGAGGGAGAGGACCGCGACTCCCTGGAATTACCAATCCATATGATTCGCATGATTGAAGAGTGCTGCCGCTTCTGTGAAAATACGGTTGTCGTCATGCAGACAGGTGCCCCTTATGCCCCGTTTATGCGAATTGCTCACCCCAAAGCACTTGTGCAGATGTGGTTCTCCGGCGAAGGCTGTGGCCGTGCTATTGCGGACGTGTTATTCGGACGTATCAACCCCAGCGGGAAGCTTCCCATGACTTTTATGAAAAAGCTGCCGGATACACTGGAGCAATGCCGCGATGGCCGTTATATTGATTATAAAGACGGATTGTTCGTAGGTTATCGTTATTATGACAAATATCCGGAGGATATCTGGTATCCTTTCGGATACGGATTATCCTACACAACCTTTGCGTACTCCGGCCTTTCCATACACACTAAGGATCATCTGACCGCAGCTGTCACCTTTGCTATTACCAATACGGGGAGCATGGCAGGCAAGGAAATATGCCAGATTTATGTGCAGCCTCTGGAGTCATCGGTTCTTCGGCCCATAAAGGAATTGAAAGGCTTTGACAAGATTTTTCTGGAACCGGGCGAAACGAAGCAGGTTACCATTTTCCTGGATGAGCGTGCTTTTTCTTATTTTAATACCAACGAGAACGCATGGCACGAAGAGGCCGGTCGATACGGTATTTTAGTGGGCGCTTCCTCACAGGATATTCGTTTAAGCGGTATTTTTGAAGTCCGAAAGCAAAATGAATATACCATCAACCGGAACCGCTGGCGCAACACCGGACACAAAGAGCTGATTGGCGGGACAGATTCTTTCCTTTAGAAATCATGGATAGAGATTTAAACGAACAGGAGATTATTTATGATTAACAAAGTAATAAAAGCCGCTCTGTTTCACTTAAATGAAATGAACAACGATACCCGCTCCGATGTCGCATTTTTTATGCAAAATCTTCGAGCCAACGGAATCAAAACCGCACTCTGCTTATCCCCCAGCACATTTCTTCCGACAGCGCAAAAGCTACAGGTGCCTCCGTTCCACTGTGTGGTATTTGACGAAACACTCGAAGGCATCCGGGCGGCAAAGACCAATGGCATGAAAAATTGCGGTGTAAAAAATCCTGAAACCAAAGCTTTGGCAGATGAGTTTATCACTAATTTCTCAGAAATAGATCTGGAGAGCTTTTTAGAGTCCGGCCGCAAAAGTTTTTATCCCGCAAATGACTATTATCTATATGAAAAATCTTTTCATCTCGGCGAACTAAATCACATTGAAAGTATGTTTGCGTTAGGGAATGGCTATCTTGGGATAAGAGGAACCTATGAAGAGGAAGACGTCACTACCGAGGGCCAGGAAATTCCCGGTATGTATATCAATGGAGTCTATGCAACAGAAGATTTCATACATCCATGGTTTTACAAAGGATACCCTAAAAATGAGCAATTTACTGTCAATCTCACAGACTGGCGTCTCGTTAGTGTTTTTATTGACGGTGAAAAAGTATGCTTTTCCAAAGGAAAAATGCTGGAGCATCAGCGCATGCTGAATATGAAAGCCGGAAGACTAGAGCGTTCTTTCATTTGGGAAAGCAGCTCTGGAAAGCAGATTTCTGTACGGACGTACCGAATTGTCAGCATGAAGCATACTCATACCGCCGCTATGTGCTATTGTATCACACCTTTGAACTTCGATGGAATGATTGAAATACGATCTGAGGTTCGTTTCGTCAACACCACCAAGGGAAAAGGCTTTACGGAAAAAACTGGTGTAGGCAGCATAAATCATATCCAATATGTGACTCTTTCCATTCCCAGCACCGATATTCAGATTGCAATGGCATACACCCATGAAATCTGTTTTTCTAAAGTAGGCTCCGATGAACCCTGTTTTGAAAGCAGGTGGACTGAGAATATATGGACCGACAACAGCCACATATATAAGATTTTCATAAATGCGGAAAAGAACCAGGCCATTTCCCTGCAAAAGTATGCGGCATTTTATTCTACAAACGACAGCGTAAACAATATCATTGAAAGTGCTGCTGCCGCTGTCCGAAGTTGTCACCAATCCGGATTTGATACCTTTATGCAGGAGCAAGAGGGTTTTTGGCACAAGCATTGGGAAATCGGCGATATCAAAATAAATGGCAATGCTAATGATGACCTTGCAGTACGTTTCAATCTGTTCCATGTCAGACAGCAAATTCCAACAGAAGGTGCTCTGTCAATTGGTGCTACAGGTATTACCGGTCCTCAATACAGTGGCAAGGTATTCTGGGATACAGAAATCTATGTAATGCCCTATATAAACTATATTGACCCCGCATTGACAAAGGAAATGCTGATGTACCGTTACCGGATACTGGATCATGCAAAAAACCGCGCAAAGGAAATGGACGGAAAAGGAGCGCTTTTTGCATGGGCCAGTATTGACGGGAATGAAACAAGTACCTGCATTGAAGCTTCTACCGCAGAATATCATCTGCAAAGTGATATTGCTTACGCAATCAACCGTTATTACCGTTCCACTAACGACAAACACTTTTTGTACCATTATGGTGCCGAAATTCTGTTTGAGACTGCTGCATTTATGTATCATCTGGGTGCTTATATACCCGAAAACGATAATCATTTCTGCATAAACGGTGTATGTGGGCCAGACGAATATGCCGGTACGGTAAATAATAATTTCTATACCAATATGATGCTTCGTTTCCACTTTAACTTCGCAATCGAGGTTTATGAAATGATGAAGCAAGAAAGGCCGGATCTTTTACAAAAGTTAAAATCCAAAATTCGTATTACGGAACAAGATATCCGAAACTGGAGGCACGCCTCTGATACTATGTATCCATGCTACAATGAGCGATTAGGCATTTTCGAGCAGGACGCTTCCTTCCTAACTAAAAATCCTGTAGATGTCAGTAAACTGCCTCAACACGTCAGTCTCCTGGGTTCTGAAACTCATTTGCTGAATGTATGGCGTATGCAGTTAATTAAGCAGGCTGATGTGATATTACTACTGTTTCTTTTGGGTAAAGATTATACCCCGGAACAGAAAAAAGCAAATTATGACTTCTACGAACCGAAAACGAATCACGGCTCTTCCCTATCGCCTGCCGTGCATTCTATCATTGCGAACGAAATAGGATATAAAAAAGATGCCTATGCATACTTCAGAAGTTCTGCCTACATGGATTTGTGCGACTTCAAACACAATACAGCAGGCGGATTGCACATGGCTTGTCTCGGCGGCGTATGGATGACCGTGGCCAACGGATATCTCGGAATGAGGGACTATGACGACAAACTCATCTTCCACCCTGTAATTCCAGACGAATGGGACAGCTATCTCATTCATATTGTTTATCGCGGCAGCGTACTACGAATTGAAGTGAATCATCAACAGACCATTTTCATTCTGAAAAAAGGTCCCTCAGTAGCCTTTGAGTGTTATGGCAAACACTTTTGCCTCAAGGATGCACTAACCATCCCAATGCACGCCTAAATACGGAGGAACACTACTATGGATATTCTATCTAAAATCAAAACACTTTTAAACACAATGTCCTTAAAAGAAAAAATCGGACAACTGAATCAGGAATCCTGCGATATGGAAAATATGGAACTAATTAAGGAACGCATCAGACACGGCCAGCTGGGTTCCGTCATTTTGGCGACCTCCGCCACTTCCGGCAATGATGAACAGAGAAAAACTCCCACAGATATCATTAACGAACTTCAAAGGACTGCTCTTAAGGAAAGTCCCTTAGGAATTCCCCTGCTGTTTGGCAGAGATGTGATACACGGTCATAAAACCGTGCTCCCCATTCCTCTTGCATTATCTGCTACTTTTCATCCCGAGCTTGTCAAAACAGGTTATCGCTGTATTGCGCAGGAAGCTGCCAATGATGGCATACAATGGACGTTTGCGCCCATGCTCGATATTTCCCGGGATCCGCGTTGGGGAAGGTGCATTGAAGGTGTAGGCGAGGATCCTTATCTTGGTACGAAAATGGCAGAAGTGATTGTAAAAGGATTTCAAGGGGATAACCCTGCCGACAAAGACACTCTGGCAGCCTGTGCCAAACACTATATTGGTTATGGTGCGATGGACGGTGGCCGTGATTATGGGCAGGCCGAAATCTCAGATTATACACTCCGCAATATCTATCTACGGCCTTTTCAAAGTGCGATCAAAAGTGGCGTGGCAACCGTCATGACCGCTTTCCACGAGTTAAACGGTACGGCTCCTTCGGCAAGTCGCTATCTTGTGCACGATTTATTGAAAGAAGAATTGGGCTTCGACGGATTTGTGGTCAGTGACTGGGCTTCCATCGAACAATTAATCTCACAGGGAATTGCCCGTGACAGGCAACAGGCTGCAGAGTTGGCAATAAAAGCTGGCGTTGATATGGATATGTCCTGCCGCTGCTATGCGGATTATCTAGAAGAACTAGTGAATACGGGTCGGATTTCCATGGAAACCCTCCATGAATCCGTAACACGAATTTTATATATCAAATATAAATTCGGGCTTTTTGAGCACCCTTATAGCACTCACATACCTATAAATAGTAGTCGGCATAGAGAAATTGCAAAATCCTGCTCCGATGAATCAATGGTGCTTTTAAAGAATCAAAATCATATTTTACCGCTTTCTCCCCAAAAAAGAATCGTCGCCATTGGCCCATTATTATATGAAAAGCGTGCGCTTCTGGGTAACTGGGTTCTGGATGGTGATGAGGAACAGGTAAGTACCGTAGCCAATGCACTCAAAAAAATTCATCCTAACATTATACTTACATCCAGTCCTTATCTATGGGAGGACTGTTTACCAGATATCCGAAAAGCGGACGCTGTGATTGTAGTCCTAGGCGAGAGCAAAAAAATGAGCGGGGAAGCCAACTCTCTTGCCCACGTTGAACTTCCGCCCGAACAATTTGCCTATATCAAGAGAATACACGCTTTGGGGAAACCGTTAATAGGTGTTATGTGTTTTGGCCGCCCCATAGCCATGGAAGAAGCCGAACCCTATCTCGAGGCTATTTTATATGCATGGCACTGTGGTACCTGTACTGGTGAGAGCATTGCCTCCATCCTGTACGGAGAGGTGAATCCATCCGGAAAACTCCCCATGACTTTCCCAAGATGTACCGGACAGATACCTATTTATTATAATCATCCCGCCAGTTCCAGACATGAATATTTTTACTATACGGAAACAGACAACGGGGCAAACACCTATCATGACTGCCGTTCTACACCCTTATATCCATTTGGCTATGGATTGAGTTATACCCAGTTTTCCTATCGTAATCTGAGTGTGGAACCGTCCTGCCTTTCCATAAAAGAATTGCTGGCTGGAAAAACCTTTCGGATTTCCGCAGCGCTTCAGAATATCGGTAACTGCACGGGAAAAGAGGTTGCTCAATGCTATCTCCATGCCCGCGCCTCTTCCATGGCACGACCCCTGCGTGAACTGAAAGGATTTGTGAAAAAGGAGCTGGCACCTTTAGAAGAGCAACAAATCACCTTTCAGCTGGGATATAAGGAGCTTGCGTTTTATAATGCCCAGAGCAAATGGGTAGTAGAACCAGGTCTATTTGATTTGTATGTGGGAACAGACTGTTACGCGTCTAATGCCCTGGTAATTTCCGTAAAACCATAGGTTACAAAATTTTATTGCACTGTTATGAAAAGGAATAAAGTATGATGACAAAAATGATAGATACTATAAAAACTTTAGGAATTTCTCTAGAAGAATATGGAATCAAAGAATTCCCTTTGTCTCTCACCAATAAAAATAGCTATACTCTCATCTTACGACCCAATGACTGGATTACCGGTTATGTTAAACTAGAACAAGCGGATAATTCTGTCATCCTATCTCTTCATGTGGAATGTATACCGTACCCTTATGATTATTTTCGTTCTTTCCAGTCACAAAAAGCAATATTTTTGAACTTTTCTCTGTCAAAAAGTAATATTCCATGTTTTCATCACATATTAGCAATTCACAAATATAATCCTTTCTGGACCTCTCCTTTGTTTATTTCTTCCAAGGATACAAAATGCTATAATCATCTACAACATCTTCTCACAGACAATGGTGACGGCAGTTACACTCATTATATGCCTCTGGCAGGGGCATACGGGATTGCAGATATGGAATATTCTGCCGTTCATAATACCTTACGGCTTTGTTTTCACCCGTTTCAGGGCGGTACCGTCGCAATTGACACTACTTTGGCAATTATCACCCAGCATTCCAATCCTTATCTGGCAATAGAGCATAGCTTTCTGACTGCCAGCAAACATAATCTGATTGATACGCCCCTTAGAAAAGACAAAGTTTACCCACCCGAACTGAATGGGCTGGGCTGGTGCACCTGGAATGCTTTTTATCACGATGTTACAGCAGACAAAATTCGATTAAAACTGGAAGAATTTCGTGAGAAAAAGATTCCTGTCAAGTGGATTATGATTGATGACGGCTGGTTTCCTGCCAAAGACTTAAGGCTTACTTCATTCTCCGAGGACCGTCGAAAATTACCTATGGGCCTAAAAGCCTTTATTCAGGAAATCAAAAAGAACTATGATATCGAATATGTTGGCGTATGGCATGCCTTTACCGGATATTGGTTTGGCCTGGATACGGAACTGGAAACAAGTTTTCCTCTCTCCTCAAATGCTTCTCTTTCTTCCCGCTGTTTTCATGCCGGTCCTTACGGAATTTTAGTTTCTGAACTGGATGAAGAAAGTGCATTTGCTTTCTTTGATACCTGGCATACTTACCTAAAGGAACAAGGTGTAGACTTTCTGAAAGTGGATGCTCAAGGCAATGCCTTGGAGTTCCTTCGCCATATGCAAGATTGCTGTAAAAAAGTGTCTTCGACACTTCAACCCCCTAGCCCCCATTCATGGGGGAATTAGGGGTTTCTTTTTGTGTCTTTTTCCTTTATAATAGTCCCATGAGCATACTTCAAGATATTTTCAGAGACCATT
>CALWLN010000161.1 GCA_944381535.1 uncultured Lachnospiraceae bacterium | reverse complement strand
CAGCTTGCACAGAGCGTCCGAAAACAGCGTTAATTTCCGGCGCACAAAGGCCAGAAAAGCAGCCATGCACCCGGCGACGAAAACCGCATAGAGCAATCCGCAGCATAACGCCAGTATGTTCCTCGTCAAAAAGTATATGGTAAATGGCATGGCGATCGAAAGCAGGAAAAGTGCTGCACACAGAACAAAGCACATTTTATTGACAGAGAGCTTTTCCGTCCTCATTTGTTACCACCCCCAATCCACATATAGCCCATGCCGTAGACGGTTTTAATGTAGGAATGATCCGGATTTTCGATTTTGTTTCGTACCCGGCTGATTGTGGAAGTCAGTGCGTGTTCACCCACAAAGTTCCCGTCAATATCCCATAGCTTTTCCAGCAGCACCTGCCGGGTCAAAACGATCTGCGGATTTTTTGTCAGCACTTTCAAAAGCCGGTATTCCATCGGGGTAAATGAAATGCTTTCCCCGCCCCGCGTTGCGGTCATTTCCGTAAAATTGATAAACAGGTTGCCGTCGTTGTAGAAATCACCGCCAGATTGTTTCCTGATCCGGGCCAGCAATGCGGACACCTTTTTCTGAAATACACTCATGGGGAAAGGCTTTGTCACATAATCATCCGCCCCCAGCTCGTAGCCTTTGAGCATATCGCTTTCCATATCGTTTGCCGTCAGGAAGATTACAGCTGTGTCCGGGTGGCTTTCCTTAATATCCCGGCAAAAATCAAACCCATTGCCATCTGGCAGGTTGATGTCAAGGACAATTAAATCATACTCTTGTTTTCTGCAAAACCGTTCGGCAACGCTTTTCGTCAAGGCAGCCTCTACTTCATAGCCTGCGGCAGACAGGTTATAGCAAAGGGTATTATTCAAAAGGCGGTCATCCTCAACCACTAAAATTCTCATTCGCTCACATCCTTCTTTTCTTTATAGCGTATCAACCAAATGTCACAAAAACCTCACAGAAAAGCAAGTTCTTGAAAAATATTGTACTTCATCTCCTGATCGGTAACAAGTCTACTCCATCTATCATATTCTTCGACTTGCAGCCAAAAATCGGCACATAAAAGCTGCCCTGATTATAAGAAAATTATTATTTTTGAAGGCCTTGGGGATTTCTCCAAAGGCTTCATTGGTCAATTGGATATTTTGCAACACATAGGTAGTTGGGAGGGTATCTCCCTCTGTGTGGGGAAATTTGGCAGCGGCTGTGGTCTTTCCCCCTAGACAGTCTGTCTTGCTTTTTGTATAATAAGGGAGCCTGTCGGTTGGACCGTAAAGCCCAGGTCCGCGCTGTACTGCGTGGGCCGCAAGAAGGTGATTTTGGAGTGCAAGAATCTTATCGCCGCGGGCGATTCCGACTTGACTTTTGCAGGCAATCTTGCAGAGAAGGAGTAGACAAACAAATATGAAATTAAAAAAAATTCTATGCATTCTCGGCCTTGCCGGCTTATTGACGGCAGCCGGCGGATGCGCGGGAAATACAAAAGAGGAGCAGCAGATCCGGGAAACGGATACGTTGACGGAGACGGAGCCGGCGTCCGATACGGAGACTGAGACAGAAACGGAGCCGGCCTCCGATACGGAGGAGGAAACTGCGGACGCGCCATTGGAGGGCGCGGTAAGTGAAGTGCCGGTTCGGATTTACGGAACGATTCAGGAGATCGGAGAGGACACGATTACGGTGGATAATCAGTCGGGGAACTCATCGTCCGGGGAGATTATTTTGAATATTGATCCGGAAAGCACGTATCTTGTGGACGGACAGACGGGCCTGCCCGCCGTGCTGGCGGATGTTGAAGACGGTTATTTTGAAGCGTATCTGGGGCCGGTAATGACCTTGTCCCTTCCCCCGCACACAACGCCGGAAGTGGTGATTGTAAATCTTTCCCAGGAGGATACCGTGCCGCAGTATGTGGTGGCGGCAAAGGATGCCGTGACGGAAAACGGCACCGCGGTTTTGGAGGGAACGGACGGGAGCACCTGGGAAATTCCGGAGAGCGCGGATATCCAGCCATTCCGAACAAGAAATATTGTGACGACAGAGGATATCACAGAGGGAAGGGGCTGCCTGATCTGGCAGAATGAGCAGAAGGAAGTAACGAAGGTGGTTCTGTTTGAGAGCTGATATCCTGCCGGGGGTTTTTACGGCTGACTGCAGAAGGCGATAAATTTTCTCTGAATCGGATTTGAAGAACCTTTTCGGTAGGACAAAGGTTCTTCATTTTATAGGGGAAGATAGAGGATGGAATCGTCCTTAAACTTTCGTTCCGGAAGAATGGAGGAGCCGTACCCGGCTTTTACAAGGGTCAGGAGTACCTGGAAATTTGCGCATATGCAGAGGGCATTCGGCATAAGATGCTGGACCATGCGGTTTTGAAACGCTGCGGCTTTTCAGGGAATCGAGTACGAGTTGCAGGTGATCAGCTTTTCCGTAAAATTGCCGGCCCTCTGCGATAAGTGTGTTTCCTACGCGGAAAACTGGAAAAAAAAAAAAAAAAAAGTGTTTGACGGGACTTCACAAACCCCCGGCGTTCTGATAGAATGATTCTTAACATATGGACGGAAAAGGGGGTAATTGAGAATGAATATTTGGCACGATATCGACGAGGAGCGGATTTTCCCGACGGATTTTATGGCGGTTATCGAGATTTCCAAGGGAAGCAAGCAGAAGTATGAGCTGGATAAACAGACGGGGATGCTTGCGCTGGACAGGATTTTATTCACGGCCACCCATTATCCTATGAATTATGGATTTATCCCAAGGACCTATGGGGATGACAAAGATCCCCTGGACGTGCTGGTGCTCTGCTCGGAGCCTATTCAGCCCATGACTCTTGTGCGATGCTATCCCATCGGCGTGATGAAGATGGAGGACAGCGGGATGGGAGACGAGAAGATCATCGCCATTCCCTACAGCGATCCCACGTACATGGGCTATACGGACATCAGCGAGCTTCCAAAGCACATCTTTGAGGAGCTGAAGCATTTCTTTACCATTTATAAGAGCCTGGAAGGGAAAAACACAGTGGTGAGTTCCTTTGGCGGGCCCATCGAGGCGGTGGAGATTATCGAGAAATGCATTGAGAATTACCGGAAGAAATTCGTTGAGGGCGTGGAGCCGTAGGGAGAAGACGATGTACCGCATTTTTATTATTGAAGACGATGTTTCCCTGGCGGAAGCCATGAAAAAGCAGATGGAGGCATGGGGCAATGAGGCTGCGTGCGCCATAGATTTCCAGGACATTATCCCCGCGTTTGTGAAGTACGACCCGCATCTGGTTCTGGTGGATATTATGCTGCCGTTTTTCAACGGCTATCACTGGTGCAGTGAAATACGGAAAATTTCCAATGTCCCGGTGGTCTTTATCTCCTCCGCCGCGGACAATATGAACATTGTTATGGCCATGAA
>CALWLN010000160.1 GCA_944381535.1 uncultured Lachnospiraceae bacterium | reverse complement strand
ATGGGGAGAAGGCGTGGGACGGAAGCACCCGGCTGTTCGACCTGCTGGATATACCCAGGACGGAAGCATGGATTTATGACTATATATCTGATTACCGGATGAATCTGGTGCATGCCGGGAATGTGGTACCCGGACATTTCCACACCGGGCTTAAGCAGGTATTTGAGCTGTTACCCTATTCCGGGAGAGGGAAAGAGATGGAGCGGTATGTGGAGCAAAACAGCGGGGAATTCTCTAATGTGAGCGAGGAAACCTTTGAACTGTTAGCCACATTTTTTGACGACAGGGAATTGGAGCTGGCAAAGAAGAAGGAGCAATTTCGAAACAAAGAAGGAGGCGGATACAATATGTGTACGGCATTTCGGGAGATAAGGGAGGAAAGCTTCAGGCTGGGAAAGGACCAGGGATTTAAGCAGGGGAAAGACCAGGGATTTAAGCTGGGGAAGGACCAGGGATTTAAGCAGGGGAAAGACCGTGGTATCAAGCTAGGGAAGGACCAGGGAATCAAGATTGGAGAAGAGCGGGTGAACCTTCTGATCCAGCGTCTGATAAAGGACTGCCGTATGGAGGAGATTGAACGGGCCGTATCGGACAAGGATTATCAGCAGGAATTATTTTCAAAGTATGGAATCTGATAACAATGCAGGGCATGAACGACTGAAAAAAAGCGTCCGCAAAGTCGCATTTTTCAGCCACCGCCGCAACTGGTAAATCCGTCTCCAGGAGAAGGCTCCGGGCCATTTCCAGTCTTAGCCTTCAAAGGTTGTACGCAGGAGCAAAATATTTGCGCATACTCTCTGAAGCCTCTGGCATTGAAGGCTTGCAGGGAGATACAGGGTCAATCTCGTCATTACCTGGTCAAAATTGTTGACTTAAATGACGAGATTGACTGCATGAGGAAAAGGCGGCATTTCTGTCATTACTTCCATGTCACCTGTAATTCTCTTTTTTGGCGGACACAATCAGAAAGATATAAGTTTATAAGAGTCTGGTATGGAATGCCTGATTGTTCTGCTTTAGCCTTAAAATAATCAATCGTCTCGCTGTCTATGTTAATGGTTATTTGCTTTTTCAGCTTTTTTGCATATGGGTTTTTTCTCGCATTTGAAAAATCATATTCTTCTCTCATACTGTGCTCCTTCTAAAATTCGTAATATTGCTTACTTTCAGTTGTCGTTGCTTTTCTGGCTGATATAATTCGTATTACTGTGTCTGAAGCCCTGTAGCAATGGCAGACTACCAGAAGATTAGCCTTGTTGCTAAGGCCTAAAATGATGAACCTTTCTTCCTTTTCTGAATGTTCTGGGTCATCTATAACCAATGCTTCTTCATCGTAAAACACCGTTTTTGCTTCATCAAACGATATTTTATGCTTATTTTGGTTTGCTCTGTTTTTGTTTTCATCCCATTCAAAAGTTATTGTTTCCATAATTATATTATAATTATTATATAATTTAGTGTCAAGTTAAAATAAAACAATTTTATCTCGTCTGCTTTCACGAAAAATACCCTGCCGGCAGGAAACAGCGGAGGGTGAAATAATGCTTGAACAGTCAGTATTTGCGGTGGTATAATCATGTTGTAAGGTTCGCGAAACGGGTCCGATAATATGGAAGGTTCGTAAAGCGCCCCTGCCATGGATAAATAGTGGAAGAGTCCTTGGATAAAGTCCTATTCCGGCCAGAAAGGGAGGGATTTTTATCGCAAGGAGAGAAAGGAAAAAGGACATACCTGTTAAGCGGCAAATGCAGAAGCCCCACATTTTCTGTGATTTTCCGGGTCATTCTGGGAACAGAAAACCAGAGCTTTGTGGATTATGGCATGGTCATCCGGGAAATGGGATACGAGGCAGGCGGCTATGGAGAGCAGCTGAAAGCCAGAAAGTTAAAGAACAGGCAGGAGAAGAGTCTCAAGCCGGGAGATGAATTTCTGTCCGGCATCAGAAAGGGAGAGCGATTTGTACCCATTGTAAATTTTGTATTTTACTATGGGGAGAAGACGTGGGACGGAAGCACCCGGCTGTTCGACCTGCTGGATATACCCGGGACGGAAGCATGGATTTATGACTATATATCTGATTACCGGATGAATCTGGTACATGCCGGGAATGTGGTACCCGGACATTTCCACACCGGGCTTAAGCAGGTATTTGAGCTGTTACCCTATTCCGGGAGAGGGAAAGAGATGGAGCGGTATGTAGAGCAGAACAGCGGGGAATTTTCCAATGTGAGTGAGGAAACCTTTGAACTGTTAGCCACATTTTTCGATGACAGGGAGTTGGAGCTGGCAAAGAAGAAGGAGCAATTCCGAAACAAAGAAGGAGGTGGATACAATATGTGTACGGCATTTCGGGAGATAAGAGAGGAAAGCTTCAGGCTGGGAAAGGACCAGGGATTTAAGCTGGGGAAAGACCGTGGTATCAAGCTGGGAAAGGACCAGGGAATCAAGATTGGAGAAGAGCGGGTGAATTTTTTGATCCAGCGTCTGATAAAGGACTGCCGCATGGAGGAGATAGAGCGGGCCGTATCGGACAAGGCCTATCAGCAGGAACTGTTTTCAAAATATGGAATCTGAAATCTGAGCATGGTTACGCCTGCAATCAAAGTTCTTCTGTCAGAATCCGTCTGGCCTCGGCGTATTTCGCGCGCCAGCGGGCGCGTGTTTCCTCGGGCATATCGGAGGCAAAAAGTCTGGTTTCATCGGAATTGTGTGCCAAATCTGCCAGCTTTACGGTTCTGGCAATGGGATTGTTCTTCAAGGCGCGGACGTAGTCCAGGTAGGGCGTGTTCTCGTCGTGGGTCAGAAGCCGGACGGCCTCAGTGACTGCCGGGGGAAATTCCCGTTCCAATTCCTCTATGGTCACAGTAGTATCCTCCACCACGTCGTGAAGCAGGGCTGCGCAGATGGTGAATTCATCAGTCATCTGTTCGGCCAGGTGGTAGGGATGGAAGATGTAGGGCAGTCCGGCGTGGTCGGTCTGACCATGGTGGGCCTTGTAGGCCAGCTGCATGGCTTTCACGGTGAGTGGGGTGTAGAGCATGGGGAGGGACTCCTTTCTAGTTGGCGGAATAAAGCATATTTACTGAGGAGTAGCATTTTCTATGAGCCGGCGTAAGAAATTGCGCCGGCTCATAGGATTATAGTTTTATTATAGGCGGTTTTGAGAAATTGTAAATGGAAAATCAGCAAAAATGTGATTGGTGAGACTATGTGGCTTCCAATCTCTTACGGAACAGATTTAAAAAAGTGTAGCGGCTTCTCTTTGAGTTTTCTTTAAAAACCGTTGCCATTCTCCAGGATTAACAAAGGGATTAGCCTCCCCTTTTTGCATTCTTTCATATTTTCCAATTGTGTCGTTATTCCATACATGATTTCCGATGAAAATGTCAACCTTTTCTTTTTTTAGGCGCTCCAGAGTTTCCATAAAATCTTTACGACAGTCATACGACAGACCATACCTGTCCAGGAATTCCGCCTGCAAAGTATTGATTCCTGTTCCGCCATGTGTTCCTGCTCTGTAAATTCTTTTTCCGTCCGTCACATCGAAAAAGTAGGACATGGTGCCCGGAGTATGTCCGGGACTGGCAACACATGCTATTTTTGTATTTCCAAGCTCAATGACATCTTTGTCGTACAATAGACAATCCGGTTCAAACATTTCATAATAGGTATGTCCCAGCTCTTTGGCCCAGGTTAAATCTGCTTTGCCGTTGGCATATTCCCTGTCTCCTGCTCCCAAAAATGTTTTCGCTCCGGTTAGCTCTACAAGGGCTTTCGTTGCTCCCAAATGATCGTAATGACCATGTGAATGAATGATATATTTAATATCTTGAGTACGAAAGCCAATTTTGTATATATTTTCTATTATCAGATATAGTGTCTGCGGATAGCCTGTATCAAGCATGATAAGACCGCTGCCGGTGTCGATAATATGGGAGGAAGCCCCGCGGCACCCCACAAAATATAAATTTCCAAAAATACGAAAGCCGTCCATTCTTTCCAGCCATGGTTTATACAAAGCGTTTCCCTCCCTTATATAGTATCACATTGAAATTTTCTGTCGGTTTTTTCAATAGCGCATGGATTTCCTTCGCATTTAAAATTGTCAAATACGACTGCATCCTCGTCCTGCCAGGTCAGAATAAAAGGATTGGCGAAATTGTTTTTGACAACAGTGTCTTTCAATAATATCCTTTTATAGTTATTTGCCTGTATGAAGGGGACGTTCTCCGCGTCGCTTCTAAAAGATATCTCTGAGCTTACGATTTCTAAATGAATCGGAAGCTCTTTTGCGCCATAGACACTGAGAGGCATTGCTATGTTTTTTGCACGAATATGGCGAAGTATCAGTGACTCCAGGGGGCGATTTTTTTGCCATGTCTCATTTCCTGAAAAATTGTAGTGCAGTAATCTGTCTGCAAAATCAATATCACAGTCAGAGATAACAATATTTCCGGGCTGCTGCCGAATAGGAAAGGAGAAATCGGAATAATAGGTATAAGCACTGAGCATATTATTTCTTTTTCCCTCAGAATGGGAGGCAATGCCATTTCGCTTTTCTTCGATGGTAAGGCTGCCTCGAAAATGATACCTGCATGGCCCAAATATCTTACATTTTTCGAAGAATGCGTTTGACCCGCCAAATCGGAACGCGCTACATGCGGAATTGAGCTGGCACTGGGACACGTATATATTCAGATTGTCTATGCCTGCAACACAATCGTCTCCTGTGAAAAAATTGCAATCGGTTATGCGGATATTTCTGCATCCGGTCATATGTATTCCGTCGTGCCCTGCATGAACAGCCATTTTACTTATCATCACATTGTCTGTGAAAAAGAAGGCATGAGCCCAGTTGGCGCTATTTCGAAAAGTATACCCTCGGAAAACAAGATTCGTACAGTACCACGTACTTATTCCGTGAGGCCCCCTGTAATGCTCCTCTCCATGTTCATCATAGCAGTCAGCGCCGTCAATATAAGAGTTTTTCTCACCTATGATTCCGGCGTCTCTGGCGAATAGAAAGCGAATCAATGCGTTATTCCAGCGGCTGCCGGGTGTTCGCATAAATGTATAATCACGGTTGCTGCTTCCCGGAGCTGTCCACATCGCCTCCGAAATATATTTCCCGTCAACAGGCTCCACTTCATCGGCGCGATAGAAAAAATAATCCTCCGGATTCCGGCTTCCAAGCAATACGGCATTTTCCAGCAGATGCAGATAAACGCCGCTTCGCATCCGTATTCCGCCGGTCCGAAAAACACCCGCCGGTACAAATACCTCTCCGCCTCCTCGCCGGAAACACTCGTCTATGGCATTCTGGATGGAAAATGTATTTATGACATCTCCTCCTGCCACAGCGCCAAATTCACATATTGAAACACAATATTTCATCACGTTCCTCCTTATATATGCAGGTGTATTGTAGCATCCTGGGAATACAAAGCTTTGTTGCCCGGGATAAATATAGGGGGTTCCAGTATTCCCATTGGTTTTACAAGGTAGTCATATGAGAAGTTTTCGTCCCCAGGCTCCCATGCACCAGGCAGTGCAAGGCATACATTCTTTCCCGTGTTATGTAACGCTCCAAAGGTGTTATACCGGTTTCCATATAACTGCAGTGTAACTTCATGAATCCCTGCAGTTATCTGATCCACCAGAACCTTATAAGGTTCTTTATAAATAAGGCCTGCATTCTTTCCGTCAACAGAAACACGAATGCAGGCCCCGGAAAAATGTCTGATCCAGATGGCCAGATTTGTCGTTTCTTTCATCCGTATTTTCATTTTATAGGTTATGTTGCCGCCATAAAAAGGACATCCTGTTTTGGTCAGTGAACCAAAGGAATTCTTTTTTGAAAAGGCGGTTAAGATTTTTTGGCTATCTTGAAGCTTCACATCAAAAGCTCCAAGGAGATACATATTTTCTATAAAATATTCTTCGCCGAAGGGGACATGAATCATAAGCTCGTTCACGCCGGTTTTAAGGCTGCCTAAATAGACCTTGTCAATTGCATGATCCACATAATATCCGCAGCGATTGTTGTTTATGTCCCGTCCGTTTAGAGTTATCTTTGCGTGTGCCGCATTTTCCAGAGCCAGGCAGGTATCCGACAGAGGGCTCTCGCTTTTTAGGTGAAATTTCAGCGTAAGATTGTGAACAGGTTTTACTTTGGGCTTTGCCCATGGCTGTATATCATTGTTTGAGCGTCTCGTCATACCCAGACTTTCCCTGACCTTACGGTCGATTCGCAATAGTTCTTCTTCCTTTTCAAAGGGCATTCCATCGATGGAATATTCCGCAATATCAAGTAAGCATACGTTAGGTTCCTCCAGAAACCAGGACAGTTCGTCTATAGTTACCTCCGGTTCCTCGGTCAATTGTAATAACAGGCTGTCGTTTGCGTACATTCGATAAGAAACCTGTGTTGCGCCATGGTATGTTTGATAATCTGCAGGATAAATATTCCCTGTTTCAGCATCCCAGATAGTTACGCGATAGCTTCCTTTTATTTGAATGATAATATCGTCACAGTTATCGGTTTTGTCTGCCCTGCACACAAACAGCCATTTGCATTTTTCTTCATGTCGCATGGAAGATATAAATTTATAGGAAGCACTGCCGTCCCGGTATACGATTTTTACCTCCGGAATATCCTTTAAAGCATTTATTAAGATATCCTTTTCAAGTGGTATGACATCACATTCCTGAAAAATGTTTCGCACCTCATCGCTTCGACAGGCATCCATATATCTTGGATAATCTTCGATAAAAATAATTCGCCCCTTTTTTGCCAGAAATTGCTGTAAGGCTTTCACGGTGTTTCTTCTTAAACTTTTGCAGTCCGATACTATGATAATCTCATAGCACATGGCGCCGACCTTGAAACCGGTCTCTGTCGGACACCAGCTTTTTTCAAGCAGCGACTCGCTGATATAATCAAAATCGACGTTTGCCCGAATTAACCAGTCGCAAAGCTCCTTGAAATGTTTCTCCATATTTTCACGCAGGAGCTTGTTTGTTTTGTCTGAACCGAAGTACATCCAAAAGCCTTCGATTGGGTGTATGATTCCTACTTTTACCTTTTCGGTTCCTCTTGACAGAATGGAATTTATTCTGGCAAAATAATCTTCTATATATTTAAATTCCTTGTACCATGGCGACTGATAGAAAATCGATGGCGGATAATCGCGTTTGGCTCCGCCGTTCATGGCCATCCACGCCAGATGAGGGACGCGGATATCCACACCCAGGGCGGCCTGCCAGTCTCCCTGGAATTTGAAATCTTTAAAAGCAAAATCCCAATTGGTTACGCCGTATAATTCCGACAGCATATGCTTTTTCCCGTATTGACGCTTCACGGACTGGGCCTGTTTTGCCGTTGTAAAGAGAATATCATCCATCAGCACGTCGATTCCGGGAATGTCGAATTCGGGATAAGAACGCATTGCCTCGCCTTCTGCCTGGGTCTGTAAGGTTAAATTGTCTTCGTAAAGTACGTGCCCGGAAAAAGCGATGTTATGGCTATGACACCATTGGGAACACAGTCTCGCATATGCATTTACATGCTTTTCCGTCACAAAATTGCAAAATAAATATCGTATCCTTGTATGTGTAAAATCACTTTTGTCCAAAAATATTTCCGGCAGCCTGTCAAAGATATCCATTTGATGCTCCGCAAAAAATTGTTCCGGTAAATCGCTACACCAGGGCGCTGTCACGTGGCCACTGTTTTCCTTCAAGGTAAAAAAGGGGGTATAGTGTGGCTCGTCCGTAAAAATGGCGGGAATGGCAGCTCCAAAATCGGCGCCAACGTGTTCGTAATATGTCTCATGGGTTAACTTCAGAAATTCTTTTGTTGCTTCTTCGCTGAGCATGTCCGGCTGGGCGCTGCCATTAAATAAGGGGTTGCCTGGCTGGTCCACGACAATATACGCGTACCATTTCTCCCATCGGGGTTCTATTGCAGGGGTTATTCTTTTGTAATCTGCCATCCGTCCTTCATCATCGAAAAGGATATCATAGCAGGCGGCTGGCACCCTGGCAGCTCCGGCGGTATTTTTTGTAAATAATAAGGTTTTACGACGAAAAGATTCGGTCTTGGATACGGCTCCGCCGGCGGAGCCGGATGGCCAGCGGTCCTCATCATATAGCCATACATACATTCCTTTTTCCTTGGCGTAATCCACACAGGCTTTCACACAGGACAGAAATTCACTGCCCAGATACTCTGTGGCAAGGCCGTAGCGTGAATGTATGATAAATCCGCCAAAACCCATTTCTTCAAAATAATCAATCTGTTCTAGCAGGATTTTCTTATTCAGCCTGCCATTCCATGCCCAGAAGGGGATGCCTCTGTATTCATTTCCGGGATTTTTGAACCAGCTTATGTTTTCCATTGTATTTTCTCCGTCCGCTGCATTGACAGTATCGTTATTGATTTGCCTGCTTTTCCAATGCTTCCTCCAGTATAGGAGCAATACACCGGGCCATTTTCATAAACCCATAGTCCGTGGGGTGAATGCCGTCTATGGTACAGGCATGCCGTTCATCCGTACCGAACAGTTTATTTCCTTCAATAAACCATACATTTTCATCTCCGGCAGCCTTCGCGGTCTCATAAGTGCTGCGAATCACGGCCTTGCGCTTTTCAGCGTCCACCGGGTCATGGTCGTATCCGGGCCTTGAAAGCATGATTACAGGCACTTTGGGTTTGGCTTTTCGTATAATATCAAAAAAAGGTTTGTGGGTTTTTTCTAATTCTTCAGGGTCCTTTGCGTTATGGTCGTAATCATATACAAACACACTCATATCAAGTGTACTGAGATATTCCGCAACTTCCTTTTCCCCTTTGGCATTACCGGGGAAGCCATAAAGCTGATAGTCTGTGTCCAGCCAGCGTGAGAGCAGTGATACGTAAGTATTGCCGACTCTGGACGCCGCGCCGCCTGCGGTAATGGAGGAACCATAATATACAATTGGCGTTCCCCATTTATATGGTGAACTTTCTTCCACCCTGTAATTCTCATCCGGAATGATACAACAGGATTCAATCATAGATGCCGATGGCATGAAAATGGTGATATCCTCCATTATGGCCTGTTTTTCAAAGCGCTTTTCAATGTCGCACCAGCCATCCCTGTTTTTTTCGACACAGACATATCCTGCATAGCGTGAGCGCTGCCTTTCACCGATATACACATTAAACCCTGATGAAAAGAGATTGGAGGTTGTCTCGTTGTCTGCACAGATTTTTACGCGGCTTTTAAATACAAAGGAAGGCGCATCTGTCTTAAAGCAGATTCTTCCGCCGGAAGCTAAATGCCCGAATTGCCGGATAGATGGCACCTGTTCCATTAATTCGTCCGTCAGCTTCCGATATTCTCCTGTAGAATGAAACAGGGGCAGTCCGTACACTTTTACAGGGGATATGCCTGCAATGTACTCACACATATTATCCTCCTTACCGGACACCGTTCACAATATTAACCGGATGTCCTTCTATATAGTGAATTAAATTATCTAAAGAAAGGTCTACTAAACGCTGGCGGCATTCGATTGCGGCCCAGCTTATATGGGGTGTGATAAAGCAGTTTTTCGCTTTTAGAAGTGGATGTTCCATATCGGGAGGCTCCTTTCGTAGTGCATCCAGACCTGCTGCATACACTTTGCCGCTGTTTAATGCTTCTGCCAGATCCTCCTCGACAATTAATGCTCCACGGCTGTTATTTATTATAATTACACCATCCTTCATTTTTGCAATCCTCTCTTTATTGATGATATTTTCCGTCTCCGGAAGCAACGGGCAATGGAGCGCTATCACATCGGAAGATTTCAGAAGGGTATCCAGGTCTGTATAGCGACAGTTTTCATTTTCCAGGCTCTTGTTTTGATAGGAATCATAAGCCAGTACCTTCATTCCGAAAGCCTGTGCCACTCTTGAAGTTATCTGTCCGATTCTTCCGAGTCCAATGATTCCCATGGTTTTATTTTCAAGCTCAATATTGGGATAATCCCAGAAACACCAGTCATTCTCATCATTGCGTCTTCCCTTTCTGACCTCGCCATCATGGTATCCGACGTGGTTGGTAGCTTCAAGCAGCAGTGCCACTGCATGCTGTCCAATCGCCTCGGTTCCGTAGGATGGTATGTTTGCAACCGGTATTCCCAGTTTCCTTGCTGCACCCACATCGACAGTATTATAACCCGTTGCGATGACTGAAATAAATTTCAGATTTGGGCATTTTTCCAGGTCCTCTTTTGTAACGACCGTTTTATTCAGAAATACGATATCTGCATCGCTGATACGTTCTGTGACTTGTCCTGGCAGAGTGTGTGGATATCTTATTACCTCACCATATTGATGAAATTTTTCCCAGCTTATCTCTCCCGGATTTTCTCTGGGGTAATCAAGAATTACTATTTTCATTTCTTTTGCACCTCGCATTATTGTATCCTTTTCAGGACATCCATCTCGGCATTATAACCTTTCATGTAAAAGTCTTTGTCACTTCCGGTCCAAAGCACGTTACACCCCATGTTGCGATATTTTTGAGCCAGCACCGCATCGTCACAAAAGATGCCGCAGGATTTCCCGTAAGCGTTGCTGATATCAAATATTTTCCGTATCGCGGCAATCACTTCAGGACTGTTAATATCCCTGGGCGTACCTGCCATAATGGAAAGATCGTAAGGTCCAATCATGACGGCACTGATATAAGCCCCATATTCTTCCAACATTTCAGGCAGTATCTTGATTCCTTTGGGAGATTCGATCTGTGGCATCAGGAATCGTGTTTTTTTAAAGTCCTCATAATGTTCCCCGTATCTGAATTGACCGTGTCCGCCGCTGCCTTTTCTCCCTTCCGGATAGAAGAGCAGTGCGTCTAAAGCAGTCCTAAGCTGTTCCAATGTTTCTGTCCGGGGAATCATAATACCGTCAGCGCCCATATCGATTGCCTTTGCAATCAGATGGTACTCGCAGTCCTGTGCTCTTAGGAATGACGGAAGCCCCATAAGCCGGCAAATCTGTAATAATTCAACAGTATTTTGGGTATCAAATACACCGTGTTCCGCGTCGAAGAGAATAAAATCTAATTCTTCGCGGTTCATATATTCCAAAATAATCGGGCTTTTTAAAAGCGTCATCGTTGTGCCAATTACTTTTTCTCTGTTTCTTAATTTCTCTGCAAGTCTTATATATTTGTTCATTTTATTCTACCTGTATCCTCTGATTTGTGTCTTGCGTATACGAAAAATGGATGGGCTGCCATCACTCAAGAATAGCAGCCCTAAAATCAAAATTTATTCAGCAACATATCTATCATATGCATCTTGGGTTATCTCTAAATATCTTTCCAGTCCCATTTCATTCAGTTGATTTAAGAAGTCGTCCCATGACGCGTCGATATCCAGTGCGCCTGTTATAAACTGGGCTTTCATAGTGATCAAATAATTTTCAATATCCGTATGCAATGTAGCACGTTCCTGTGATTCCTCTTCGGTATAATACAGCGTCGGGAAGCGGTCCATAATTTTGATCTCGTTATCTCTGAATGCTTTTTGAGTTAATGCATTTGCCGTGGAATTCTTCCAGCAATCGCCTTCATAATTGGTCAGTTCTTCGTAGGCAATGTTCTCCAGCATATCGTAGATGGTACCTTCATTAATAGCCAGTAAACTAAAGGCTCCCGGTGCTATAGCGATATTGTTTCGATAATCGCCGGTACTTAAATCAGCAGCTTCTGCATATGCGTTATGGTCGATAACATCATATCCAGCTATTTCTGTAAAATCAAAGGTGATTCCTTCATAACCGTTGACACCGGACCATACGCCCTCATTGGTGAATAAATAATCTACAAATTTGGCTATTTCTTCCGGGTAAGCGGTATCTGCATTGGCTACAAACCGGAATGTCTCATTTACACGGGGATTTAATACAACCGTGTCTGCTTCATTATATCCTTCTGCAGAAAATCCTGTTTCCTGATACCATTCCATGGTTTCCTGGCAGGTGCCCGGCAAGGAACCGCTGCCTCCGACATATCCGTACACACCTTCCTTGGCTGCCGTATGGAATTCGGTAGCGTCCACAATATATGCATCTTCGTTTATCAGGCCTTCTTCATATAGTCTGTTCATATATTTCAGGAATTCCTTATAGTTCTCAGTGGTATCCCATAAGCCAACCTCATTGGTTTCCTCATCTGCGCTAAGGTGCAGAACATAATTTGTGCTGTTGATGCCGTAGGCCCACAAAATCGGTAATTCGGCGGCATAATAGGACTGCCCCGCCATTCCCATAGGTATCTCATCTGTAGGATCTCCATTTCCGTTTGCATCCTGTTCTTTGAATGCGGTCAATACATTATACAGATCGTCCAGAGATTCCGGCTGTTCCATTCCCACGTTGTCCAGCCAGGTCTGGGACATTAGGATATAATTTTGGAAGCAGGCATCTGAGCGGATGTTTAGGAAAGTGAAGCCGTAGATACCACCGTCTTCCAGAGTAATGGATTTTGCAAATTCCGGATATTCTTCCATGTATTTTGTTAAATTAGGCATAAGATCCAGGTACTCGCTAAAGTCAAGGAGATATCCGTCGGCCGCATATTGTTCCACCTCTGAACGGGACATAGGAGAATTACCCATGCCAAGAATATCCGGCATTTCATCACTTGCCATCATTAATGTCAATCTGCTGTCCCATTGCTCGTTGGTATAAGTAGTAGCATCAAATTTAATTCCCAGACGTTTTTCATATTCCACAAACTGCAGGGAAGACTCCCAGTCGGCTGCGGTAGCGCCACTAGGGCCTGCGAGGGTTAATGTAATGGTTTCGTCCGAAATGCGGACAGAATCCCCCTCTTGTTCTTCACCGTCCTCATTCTCTTTGCCGCCCTGTTCCTCAGCGACGTCATTACCGTCATTTTCGTTTTCACCTCCTTGGTCGTTTCCTCCACAACCTGCCAACAGTGCGCTCAGCATTGCAGATGCAAGAAGTGCGCTTAAAATTCGTTTCCTCATACGTAAATCCTCCTTTTATTTTTTTATTTATTTCAACTGCTTTTGCAGTTAAAATCATAGATTAGCCTTTTATGGAACCAATCATAATACCTTTCTCAAAATATTTTTGGAGCTTCGGATAAATGATCATCATGGGCAGCGTGCTGACAATGATTACGCAGTACTTAATCAATTCCGATGATTTTGCCAGCTCTGCCAGCCGTAATGCTTCTTCCGGAGAAATATCGCTGCTGTTTATGGCTTCCTGATAAATCTTTCCTTGTAACAATATTTCCCGCAAAAACATCTGTAGTGGAAACTTGCTTCTGTCATCCAGATAAATCATGGCATTAAAATAGGAATTCCAATGTCCGATACCGTAGTACAAAATCATAACAACCACAATCGGCTTAGATAAGGGCAATATGATTTTTGAAAAAATTGAGAAGTCGTTACATCCGTCAATTCTTGCGGCTTCCGTTATTTCATTGGGGATAGAAGTGGAAAAAAAGCTTCTAGCCACAATCATATTGTACACGGACATTGCTCCTATAAGTATCAACACCGCTCTCGTATTTAAGAGACCGAAGGATTTCACATTTAAATATCCAGGAATTAATCCGCCACTCACATACATCGTAATCATGAAAAAAATCATAAAAATTTTACGACCCCGCAAATCCTTTCTGGAAAGTGCGTAAGCACAGGGGAGTGTGACAGCCAGGTTAATCATGGTTCCTGCAACGGTGTAAAAGATTGTATTGGCATATCCGGTCCAGATATCACTATATTCAAGTACCATTTCATAGCCGCGCAGCGTAAAACCTACCGGCCATAATATGATATCGCCTCTTGCCACTGCATCCGGATCGCTGAAAGAACAAATAATAACGTATATAATCGGATACAATTCCACCAGCAGAAAAGCAAACATCAGTATATTCACCACCAATTGAAAAAAATTGCTTCCACTTATGATTGTTCTCAATTTTTTCATAGTATTTCAGTTCCCTTTCCTTATAGCTAAAATAATCCTGTTTTTGTCAGCTTTTTCGATAATGCATTGGCCGAAAGCAAGAGTGTACAGTTAATTACTGTGTTAAACAAACCGACGGCTGTGGAAAATGAAAAATCCGATTGCTCTAAACCCACCTTATATACATAGGTAGATATAATTTCCGAACCGAATAAATTCAAATCCGTTTGCAGCAGGTATACTTTTTCGTATCCCATGCTTAATATCTGGCCGCAGCGTAAGATAAACATTACGACGATGGTAGGTAAAATTGCAGGTAAGTTAATATGCCATATTTTTTGAAGGCGTGTGGCACCGTCTATGTCGGCTGCTTCCAGAAGAGAAGGATCCACACTGGATAAGGCCGCGAAATAAATGATGGAGCTCCAGCCAACGCCCTGCCATACGCCGCTGAGTACATAAATCCACTTAAACATGGAGGGCTCCTGCATAAAATAGACTGCGTCGAATCCCAGGGCAGTGATAAGCTTATTGATAATACCTGTGCTTGGGCTCAGAAACATGGTTATCATGCCGCACATAACTACTGTAGAGATAAAATGAGGCGCATAGGATACGGTTTGCACCGTTTTTCGAAATCTTGCCCTTTTTAACTCATTTAATAGCAGTGCCAGGATGATGGGGAGCGGAAACCCAATCAGTATATCAAGGCAGCTGATTTCAAGCGTATTTCTAAAAGCAATCGGAAACCAATAGGAGCCGAATAATCTTTCAAAGTGCTTAAGTCCTACCCAGTCGCTTCCCCATACGCCTTTTCTGACGCTGAAATCCTGGAATGCAATTAATAATCCATACATTGGTTTATAAGCAAACAGTGCCGTGTAAAGTATAGCTGGCAGCATTAAAGCGTATAATTGCCATCTTTTTGATATTACTTTTAGTTGGTTTTTAAATTTTTGCTTTTTTTGTTTTTTATATTTCATATCTGATTCCTTCTTTATTTTAAATCAAGCCATTTGCTTTCCGCCGGTGTTAACGATATATCCAACGCCTCTATACTTTGCATGAGTTGTTCCTGAGTTGTCGGTGATGTTAGTGCAAAGACCTTCAATGGTTGACGGAAAAGCCAGGCAAGTGCTATCTGTGCAACAGTACAGCCTTTTTCTTCGGCAAGTTCCTCACATCGTCTTAAACGTTCCAGATTATTGTCACAAAAGTATCCTGTGATACCTGGCCCATCCAATACCAGTAATGCTTTTTCAGGTTCCCGGCTTTGAAACGCTCCTGAGAAAAAACCATGCGCAAGGCTGGAGTAGGCAATAACGGGCATATCATGTCTGACATACCATTTTCTGGACGGTTCATTTTCCGGACCGGATATTGTAACGCAGCCGTTTCCCCATTTCGCATCGTCTTTCCATGGATCCGCAATCTGTTCCGCAAGACCAAAGTTAGGGCTCGATATACGAAATGGAATAAGATTATGTTTCAGAGCATATTCGTTTGCCGCTTCAATTCGCTGGCATGTCCAATTCGAACCTCCGAATACCTTGATTTTTCCTTCGTGATACAATTGATTTAATGTATCAACGATGATTTCCACAGGAGTTTCTGTGTTATCCCTGTGCAGCATATAGATGTCGATATAATCGGTTTTCAGCTTTTTTAAGCTGTCATGCACATCAGCTAAAATGTCAAAGGATGTGACCCTGGAACGCCATTTATTTGGATGAGCACACTTTGTTATGACTATGCAGTCGTCTCTGTTTTGCCTTTTTTCCATCCATTCACCCAGTACTTCCTCACCGTAATGGGCCGCACAGTCAAAAACGTTTATGCCTGCCGCAAAGACATTATCCAGCAATTCATATGCTTCTTTTTTTTCATTGTCGCTGGCATTTTCTTTTGTTGCGCGAAATATGATCGGTGTTGCTGTGCCGTACACTAAAACAGAAAGGGGCTTTTTTAAGCCGTTGATATCCATATATTTCATAAAAGTCTTGCCTCACAAAAAGTTTCTAAGTGGAGAAGCTTTCTCCGCTTGAATATTAAATGGTAACGGTGCAATTTTTCTTCATAGCTACAGTGGCGGCATCTAGCACTTTATTTACAAGAACACCTGCATCTACATTACATATATTTTGACCTTTTCCGGTACAGGCATTTACCCACTGCTGAATCGGCAAGGGATAACCTTCTTTGATATCTCCAACTTGCATTACAGTTTTTGTACCATTCTGATGTATCAGTGTTACGTTTCCCGGATCTGCAATAAATGCCATTTTTGAACCATAAATTTCAAGATTATACCAATTGTTACAAAGAGGAGCAGAAAACGTACTGTCAATCATCGCAATTGCGCCGTTTTTAAATTTTATATTGCATACGCCTGTGTCATCTACCGCAAAGTTTCTTAAATGTCCGGTCATTACGCTGATGCTCTCCGGCTCACCTAGAATCCAACACGCCAGGTCGATATTGTGACAGCCTAAATCTCTTATGGCGCCACCACCTCCCGTGGGTTCTTCTTTAAACCAATGTTCTTCAAAGCTTGCTTGATTCGTTACTGCATTTCTGACCCTCATAAGAGCGATATCTCCCATTTTTCCTTGAGCATAAAGCTTTTTCGCGAATAAGTATTCTCTGTTTCCTCGTCTTGGAAGTGCAATTCCAAGTTCGATCTTTGTTTCTTCTACGACTTTTTTTACTTCCAGTGCCTCCTTATAATTCATTGCCAGCGCCTTCTCTGTAAATATGTGTTTCCCTGCCTTTGCCGCCTTTATTATGATATCCTTATGCATGTTGGTCGGAGCGGTAATACAGATGCCGTCAACGTCCTCTCTTGCAAGAAGATGATCTAAATTTGTATCAAAATCCACCTTTAATTCGTCAGCCCATGCCTTTCCTCTTGTTTTGTCATAATCCCAAACACAGGATATCTCTGTTTCCGGGATATCTTTTAGCTGATTTATATATCTGTTTCCTCTGGCATGTGGATGCCAGCGACTTATCATGGCTATCTGAAACATCTCTGGTCCCTCCTTTGGATGTGCTGCTATCTGTTAAAATAGTAAGCCGCGCCTGTTTTAGCTGAAATATAGATTCCCTCAAGTATTTGCGTTACAACTGCAGCGGTTTCCGCTTTTGTCACAAGTTCTTCCTTGCCGAGAATTGCATTGATAAATGTCCTTTGCTCCTGGATGGCAGGAGACGTTTCGTTTCCTTTATAGAAGGCAACACCGCCCGTTGATAAATCAGGTTCTGTTATGTATTGTTTATTGTTACACACGCCGTTAATTTTGAACTTACCATTATAATTATCTGCGCCTGCATCGGTTCCACAAATCATATATCTGATACTTGCGGTATCTGTTGTATTAAGGGCCCAGGATGTTTCCAGAATAATTGTCGCGCCATTTTCCATTACAAGATATCCGGAAGCGCATTCCTCGACATCGTAATTTTCGGCATTCCATGGTCCAAAAGGGTTCGCGCATTCCTTTTGGTTTTTTAATCTGTCATAAGTGGTGCCCAAAACCATTTTAGGTTTATAATTATCCATAAGATAAAGAACGATATCCAATGCATGTGTACCTATATCGATAAGAGAACCTCCGCCTTGTTCTGCCTTTTGCGTAAATACACCCCAGGTTGGAACGCCTCTTCTCCGTATAACATTTGCTTTTGCATAATATATATCGCCGAATGTGTTTTTCAGCGCTTCCTGTTTTGCATATACCACATCCGGATCAAATTTATGCTGATATCCAATAGTGAGGAGCTTTCCTGTTTCTTTTTGCGCCTTAAGCATTTCTTGCGCTTCTCTATAATTTATGGCCATCGGCTTTTCACACATTACATGTTTACCGGCATACAATGCCTCGATGGACATAACGGCGTGCCATTTATTGGGCGTAAGAATGCGGACATTATTGATGCGTTCATCTTTCAAAAGCTCTTTATAGTCGGTATACACCTTTGCATCAGAAGTACCGTATTCTTCCGCTGCTTTTTGGGCCCTTTCAGGAATAATATCGCAAAATGCCGTCATTTCCACATCATCAAGCTTACGGATTGCCGGCATATGTTTTCCGTTTGCAATTCCCCCGCATCCAATAATACCAATTTTTATTTTTTCCATTGATTTATCCTCCTTAAATTTAATATGGTTATTCATCATATTCGCGCTCTTTTTTGCGATATTCAGAGGCGCTTACTCCATATTTTTCCTTGAATTTTCTGCGAAAGCTTGCAGCGTTAGCATAGCCAACCAGTTCCCCGATTTCTCCCACATTCATGTTTGTAGTCTTAAGCAGAGTACATGCCTTGTCCATTCTTACCCATGTAAGATACTCAATGTAAGACAATCCAAGCTTTACCCGGAACATTTTGCTAAGATAGGTTTTGCTTATTCCTCCTACAGCAGCAACATCTTCGTAGGATAAATTACAGTTCTGATAATTGTCGTCAATAAATTTCAGCATCTTTGTAAAACTGTCATCCTCTTTTGTCGTAAGACATTGCCGTAAAATATTTGTGACAGATTTTATAAATTCTGATTCATGGTTCACATCGATATTAATACAGTCCTTGACAAATGCTTTTTTATTATCATCCTGTTCTTCAATCAAATAGTTCACCACACATTGCAAAATAACATATCGCAGATATAATTGGTTCCTGGGTGTACATTCTGCTGTGGAACCGCTGTGCAGTAATTGATAAAAATGCTCTATTGCTTCATCAAAATTGTGCTCCTGCAAGGCGAGATGAAATTGCTGAAGAAGCTTTTCGTCAGGCAGTATCCCTGGCTTCGCTTGAGCCGGGGTTTCCCAACAGGCGTAAAACTCCGTTTGGTTTGCGGATAGCATGTCTTCCAGCGTCTTAACGGCTTCATTGCATGCACAGTCAATAAGCATGGGGTTTGTATAAATCTGGCTCATACCTATGCGGATTTTCCTGAAGCCTTCCCGGAGCAGATGAGCTCTGATTTCCGCAGCAATGTTCCTACGGTGTAACCGATTCACATCGTTCTTTTGGAATGTAAATAAAAACAGTACAATTGTCTGCTCTTTATGCTCCATATTCACAATCAGGCAATCTTTCAGGATTGGCGGTATCTGGGAGAGTTGCAGTGAGACTGCGGTTCCCACTGCACCTACGAAAAATTTTTCGGGACATCCGGAAAATCCCAGTTCCTGGAATGCACGGTCAAGGGTTTCATAATCCTTGAATAATCCGCCAAAGATCATTTGCGCGGTTTTGTCATGCAGCTTTGTCTTATGCTCAATCACACTGTTTGCAAGCTTCTGGTTTGCGGCAAAACCGTTTAATATTGCGCTTTGTAAATTGCTATAAATATTTTTTGCCGATAATGGCTGTTCCAGATTCCCTTTTGTTGCTTTTTCCAGAAGCAATATTTCGTTGATTCGCTTTTTGCTTATGAGCCATGAAATACAGGCCGACAAAACAGTTCCCGACGTAATGAGTATGATATTGATAGCCTGCATAATATAAAGCCAATGGCTCATATTAAATGACATTCTGCCATAATACAGCCTGATCGTTATTTTAGGGATATCTAAAATACTTTCCTTGGTGATATAGCTGTTCTTGTCGATTTGCTGGCTCCATTCATCGTGATCGATAATCACCATGTCACCAGCCACGTTACGCCCCAGCACCAGTGTACTTCCGTCTGCCGTTTCCAACTCATAATACTGTCCATCATATTTCAAGTTAAATATTTCTTTGATTTGTTCGAAGGATACGACAAAATTAACAGAAATATCATTTGCCTGCTTTGTTTGATAGCTATACAGCATATATCCTTCCGTATCATTCGTGTATAACAGCAACAGAGTGTCCTCCCCACACTCTATGGCATTCAACCCACGCCTTATGCTTTCCTCCCGACACTTTAAAATATCGGAAAAATAGGTTCTTTTCCTGGCCCGGCCGGATTGTGAATATATATAATCTGTCCCATAAGTAACAAATAAGCTATAAATGTTATTGTCGAAATATTGCATTTGCTGTTTTAGTATTTCGATGCCGTCGTATGTTTTTTGCGGGTTATTAAGCATTTTATCGGAAGCCAGTTCTGATTTATTGGAAAGTAAAACACTTCTGTCATAGTAGGATTGGTACTCTTGCAGAAAATCCATTTTTATGTCTTCTAATTGTTGGGAAGCCATTGTATCTTCTCTTTTCTCGGCTTCATACAATATAACATGTGAACCTGCTATGCTTGTTGCAAGAAGAGGAATGATGATTACAAAATGCGTTAAAAAAAAACGAAACTTTAATCTTTTCTCTTTATACATATACTTTTCTCCTCCTTCGTCATTCGTGGCGAAATATTCATCAAGTATATTATATACCTCTTCTTCATTTTCATTATTTACAAAAATGGTAACTATTAAATTGCTGCTTTTCAAGGAACGATAATTACGTAAAAAATTCTCTGGTTCAAGTAATGTATATTTTTTGATGGTTATTTTTGCAATTTCCCGTATTTTGTTACAATTTTCGCACTTTGCTTCGTGACTTAGGACCAAAAATGTCATATCCTTCGAAATTCCATAACCAAATATATCAACATTTTATCCCAATATTATTACTTGGCTTAAACAAAGGAAATGCTTTAATATACGATTATAGAGTTTGAGAAGTAGTTTCTATAATTAATTTACAAAAAAGTTTCATATGGGAGGTTTTAAATGAGAACAATCAAAACAGTCATCATAGGCTTCGCCCACATGCACGTAAACGAAGTGGCGCTATACATCAGTGAACAGCCGGATATGGAGCTTGCGGCCATCGCCGGGGTGGAATCGGGGGCGGAGCCTATCCCTCCGCTACGGTACACTCCCCAGTGGAACCTTGCCAATGTAAAGGAAAAATACTGCCAGGTAGTCTACGAGGATTACATCCAAATGCTGGAGGAGGTCAGGCCCGAACTGGCCTTTATCCTGACAGAAAACAGCGAGAAGCCCAGGGTGGTGGAGGAATGCGCCAGGCGCGGAGTCAATGTCTCCATAGAAAAGCCCATTGCGGTAAGCCTGGAGGAAGCAGAGAAAATCAAAGCCAGTGTGGATAAGTACGGCACCCTGGCGGTGGTGAACTGGCCGGTGGCCTGGCGGGAATATATCCACAGAATGAAGGCGGCCCTGGACGCCCAAATTGTAGGGACGCCCCTGGAGCTTCGCTATATCAACGGCCACACAGGCCCCCTGGGCAAGGGAGCTAAGCACAGGGGAGTGACCGCCCAGGCGGAGGAGATGACCGATGCGCAGCGGGCCAGGACCTGGTGGCACCAGAGCCGCTTCGGCGGCGGCGTGTACCTGGATATCTGCTGCTACGGCTGCTTCTTTTCCCGGTGGTTCCTGGGTGGGGAAGCGAAAACCGTCCTGTCTGCGGGAGCAAACCTGAACACGCCCTATGGGGACACGGAGGATAATTTCGCGGCAATCATCAAATACGATAAGAAACTGGCGGTCATCGAAGGAACCTGGACCACTCCCAGGGCGGTGATTCCCTCCGGCCCCATGGTAATCTGCAGTAAGGGCGTCGTCCTATGTACGGGAGGGGCGGAGAATGCCCCGGATGTGAAAGCCTTTGATCTCTATGGCAATGAGGTGGAGGCGCGGGGAATCCGTTTCGAGGAAAAATTCAAAAACATGCCTTGCCAGTACGCCAACCATGTAAAGACCGGGGAGCCAATCTATGATATGCTGACGCTGGATGTCAACATGGAAGTCATGGCCATGCTGGACGGAGCGATCAAGAGTAACCGGAGCGGAAAGGAGGAGGTCATCGGTGGTTAGAGGCCTAGTTGCGGATATCCAAAGAGCCTCTCTCCATGACGGGGCCGGAATCCGCACCACCGTTTTTCTGAAAGGGTGTCCCCTCTCCTGTATGTGGTGCCACAATCCGGAGTGCATTTCCTTTGAGCCCCAGGAGTTATTTTACCCGGAAAAATGTATTGGCTGCGGCAGGTGCCGGGAGGGCTGCTACGCGGGGGCCAGGGTGCTCTGCGGAAAATGGATGACGGCGGGGGAGGTGCTCTCCGAGGTGATGGAGGATACCGCATATTATAACGAGGACGGCGGAGTGACCATTTCCGGGGGCGAGCCTCTGGCCCAGAGAGCGTTTCTTGGGGAGTTCATCCGGCTGTGCAGGGAGAAGGGGTTAAACTGCGCGGTGGAAACCTCCCTGATTTATTATGATGAGGAAATCTTCCGGAGCCTGGATTTCGTCATGGCGGATTTGAAAATATGGGACAGTGGGATACACAAAAAATATACCGGGGTGGGGAATGAGAAAATCAAAGAGCATTTTATCCTGCTGAATAAGCTTGGTATCCCCATCATTGCCAGAACGCCCGTAATCCCGGGAATCGACCAGGGAATTGCCCAGATATCCCGATTTTTAAAGGACCTTAGAAATGTGAAGCAGTATGAGCTGCTCCCCTATCATCCTCTTGGAAACGCCAAGAAGAAAGCGCTGGGGCAGACCGTGGTGGAATTTCCTGTTCCCACGCAAGAATACAAGAAGGAGCTTGAGAAATATGCTTACATACGCGGATAGATTAAAGGCAATGCGCGAAACCAAAATACGCCATACCCTGGAGAAGAAAAAGCAGAACGGATACACGGACCTGGATGACTTCGGCACAGTCCCCATCACTGAGGACTATGAGATGGAGCCCTGGTACAACAGCTCCAACGGGAGCTTCTACGGCTACGAGGGCATGTGCGAGAACTTCTGCCGTATCATGGACGCCCACCCGCCCTATGTGGACCCCATGGAAATGCTCTGCGGACGGTGGCGGGATATGTTGGTAAATTACAGAGGCGACCTTCACTATATGCCGGACTGGCTGAAGAAAAAGCCAAAAACCCGGGAATTCATGAAAACGGCCACCAACCAGTGGAGCAAGCGCTGGGATGAGCAGAGATTCCCCTATGACGATTTAAAGCCCCTCCAGGAGAAATATAATATCACAACGGGCATTGACGGCGACGCTCATTTTGCCTGCGATTATTCCATCGGCTTCGCCCTGGGCTTTGGGGGCATGCTGGAAAAAATAAGGAAGTACCGGGAAATCAACAGGGACAGGAAAGCCTTTTATGACGCTGAGGAGCGGACGGTCCTTGCCATCATCCGTTTTATCGACAGGCATATCGAGAAAATCAAGGAGATGATACCGCAGGAGGAGCGGCCCGAGATTAAGGAAAACCTGGAACGTATGCTAAAAACCTGTGAAGCGGTGCGTTACGACCCGCCCCGGACCTTTCAAGAAGCCTGCCAGTGGACCGCTTTCTTTAACTGCGCTTCCAGAATTTATACCCGGGACGGCGCCGGATTCCAGATGGACCGTCTGCTGTACCCTTATTATGAAAATGACGTGGAGAACGGCGCCATCGACGATGAAACCGTAAAATTTCTCATTGCGAATCTGCTGCTGATTGATCCCCACTACTATCAGATTTCCGGGGTGGACGAAAATGATAAGGATATGACCAACCACTTGTCTTATTTAATTCTGGAAGCGGCGGACAGCATTAACATTGCCTGTAATCTGACGGTGCGGGTCCATGAAAACTGCGACAGGGCATTTTTGAAAAAGGCGGTCTATTACCTCTTAAAGAATAAAAACGGCTGGCCCAGGTTCTGCAACGACAAGGCCCTGGCGGAGGGCTATATGCGAAACGGCGTAGACAGGAAAACAGCCCGGGAGAGGATTGCAGTGGGCTGCAACTGGATGTGCGTCCCCGGCCGGGAATTCCCCATGAATGATACGGTAAAGATCAACATCGCAAAGGTTCTGGACGTGGCTCTTTCCGAGATGAAAGAGGAAAAGGAGAAAAGCACCCACAGGCTTTTCGAACTTTACGAAGCACATTTAAAGAAGGCCATCGACGTCACAGCCAGGGGAATCAATCTTCACCTGGACCATGCCTGGGAGGTTACCCCGGAGCTGGTGATGAATCTGATGATGAAAAATACCATTGAACAGGGGAAAGACGCCTCCCAGGCAGCCGAGTTCTACACCGTGGGAGTGGACGGCGCGGGCCTGGCGGTGGTGGCGGATTCTTTCGGAGCGCTTCAGACAAGGGTGGAGACAGAGAAGGTCCTTTCCTGGGAACAGGTTTACGAGGCCCTTGACAATAATTTCCAGGACGAGCGGACAAGGCTCATACTGAATTCATCCCCCAAATACTGCCATGGAGGAACAGTATCCGACGCCTGGGCCAGAAAACTGACGGAGAGCTGGGTGAAGCTTGTGAGGACTCAGGAAATGCCGGCGGGCCGGCAGTTGCTCCCAGGATGGTTTAGCTGGTCTCGAACCATTGAATACGGCTCAAAGGTAGGGGCAACGCCCAACGGACGGCGGGCGGGAGAGCCCATCTCCCACGGAGCCAACCCCAATCCCCATTTCCGCGGGGACGGAGCGCCCACCGCCCAGTCCAACGGCATTGCCTCCGTGCAGTGCGGCTACGGGAATACGGCGCCTTTACAGATAGAGTTTGACCCCAAGGTGGCCGCAGACGACAACGGGGTGGAAATCATTGAGAACTTTATTCTGGGACATTTCAGGCAGGGCGGAACGCTGATAAACATCAACATCCTGGATGGGGAGAAGCTGATGGAGGCGAATAAGGACCCCGAATTATACCCGGACCTGGTGGTGCGTGTGACGGGATTTACCGCATACTTTGCAAGTCTCTCCCCACAGTTCAGGCAACTGGTGGTGGACCGGTTTTTAGAAGGAGTGTAGTACGTCTGGTGTATCATTGTTTCTACTTGGTGCGGTGCTTCGGGCCTGGTAGATATGGCGCAATGCATGTAGAAAGGTTGGTATTTAAAATGGATTTGAGAGGACAGGAGCCCGCAAGACGGGAGACTTATGATGTGATCGTCGTAGGCGGGGGAATCGCAGGAGTAGCCGCGGCTGTCGCAGCTGCCAGAAGCGGAGCGGACACATTGCTCATTGAAAAGAGCGTCAATTTAGGGGGACTTGCCACTAACGGGCTGATTTCCTGGTACGAGCCTCTCTGCGACGGCCAGGGGAAGCAGATGATACATGGCCTGGCGGAGGAGCTTATCCGTCTGGTCGTACAATACGGCTTTGACACTCTCCCGGAAAAATGGGGCGGCTGCGGCCACAACAAGCCCAGGAACGAGCGGTATTCCACCTTCTTTTCACCGGGAATTTTCAGCGCCGCACTGGATGAATTTGTTCTGGAAAATGGAGTGACCCTCAGGCTGGACACCCTTACGACCTACCCGGTCATGGACCGTAACCGCTGTGAAGGTGTGGTGACGGAGAGCGTCAACGGACGGGAATTTTTCGGGGCGAAAGCTGTTATTGACGCCACCGGGGACGCCTCCGTTATGGACCGGGCCGGGGTTCCCACCGTGCTGGGGAAGAATTACATGACCTATATCGCCCACTACTGTGACGTGGACATGGCTAAAAAGCTCTGTGAGGACAGTGATTTTTCCGTGTTCCGGAAATGGCTCAATACGGGAAGCGATATGTTTGGAAACGGCCATCCAAAGGGGATGGAGATGGTCTCGGGGGGGACCGCAGAGGAGATTACCCAATATATGGTGGAGGGAAAGAGAAGCCTTTTAAAGAAAATCAGCGGCATGGATAAAAATGGTTTTGATATCATGTCCCTTCCCTTCATGCCCCAGCTTCGGACCATCCGGCGGATCGTGGGCAAGACGGATTTCAATGGGGTGGACGGCGAATGTTTCGAAGACTCCATTGGAGAGTGTGGGGATTTTCGGCCAAATGGCGTCGGGAAGCATTATCAGATTCCTCTTGGGGCCTTATACAATGAAAACTTCCCCAATCTTCTGGCTGCCGGGAGAATCATATCGGCGCCCCAGGGGGACGGCTGGGAGGTGGCCCGCGTCATTCCCGTCTGCGCCCAGACCGGGGAGGCGGCGGGAAAGGCGGCGGCCCGGTATGCCCGGGAGGGACGGTTTTCATAAAGAAGATTCTCTGCATTGCAGACAATATTTTCTCGGAGTTGTGCCCATTATTTTCTTGAACAGCTGGATAAAATAGGACAGATTTTCAAAGCCGCATGCGTCGCAGGCCTCGTTGATGGTGCAGCCGTTTTTCAGAAGATTGCAGGCATGGGAAATGCGGACGGTGTTCACATAGTTCAGATAGGTGATGCCGGTGGCTTTCTTGAATTTGCTGCAAAAATAGTATTTGTTATAGCCCAGAATCTGTGCGGCTTCGTCCACCGTGATTTTTTTGCTGAAATTCGCTTCTGTCCAGTCGATAATGCGGTGCAGCTGCAAATCACCGGAGGTCTTTACAGGAATGCGGCTTCCGGGTGCGGAGGCCGCAAGCTGGGCCTTGAAGAAGGACAGGATCGCCAGCAGCTTGTCCGCCAGGCTGACGGTGTCATCCGATAAAGCGGCGGATAAGTTACAGCAGATTTCATAGTCCGAAACGAGGTAGTTTAAATCCGATAAGCTGCAGCCTGAGCTGTGGACAATGTTCTCAATGTCGATATATTCCTTGAGGCCCTTTAACTCCAGCTTCATGTTGGAGAGACGGCCGTTATTTTTCTTATAGTGAATGGAATGGACTACATTGGGTGCAATATAAACAGCCTGATGACCGTGCAGCTCAAGCCTGTTGGTTCCGATATGTATCTCGCCCTCAACCTCACAAAACAATAAAATCTCGATTGTCTCGGCATAATGGGCCGGGACAATTTCATTATTGGGGAATGTCGAGATGATGACGCTCCAGGGATTATTTTTCGTAAATTCTTTGTGCTCTTTCAAAGCGGTTACTAATTTGTTCATAGCATTATGATAGCAAGAAATTTTTTGATTTGCAAGGGGCTGCGCTTGCCATTTACCGGGGTGGGTGGTAAAATGGTCGGGTAGGCTAGCCTGCTCGACAGGCACGTTTGATTTAAAATGAAAAAATAAGAAAATCTCCTTGACATTTGCTCCAAAAGAAGATAGAATAATACCGTTGCTGATAGCAACGGGCCCAGTTAGCTCAGTTGGTAGAGCAGAGGACTGAAAATCCTCGTGTCTCTGGTTCGATTCCGGAACTGGGCATTGTCATTTGAAAATGACCCCTGCGGGTGTAGTTCAATGGTAGAACACCAGCCTTCCAAGCTGGACACGTGGGTTCGATTCCCATCACCCGCTTTTTGCGCGAGTGGCTCAGTTGGTGGAGCGCGACCTTGCCAAGGTCGAGGCCGCGGGTTCGAGTCCCGTCTCGCGCTCTTGTTAAAAAGAAAGGACATCATGCTATGCATGGTGTCCTTTCTTTTTAAAAGGCCCTGCCGGGCCTTGAATGTTCGAGTGACCTCGGCCCCCGCTCTTCTAAGGGGAGCGGGGGCCTGGGTCAGACCCTCCCGTCTCGCTCGGTGGCTTCGCGGTAGGGTTTAAGACCGTTCTGCCTCGCTTGATGGCATCTTGAAAGAGAGGAATAGAAGGTTGCAAAGGTGGGAAAATTTGTTGTTAAAAATGGATGGTTTGGTATAATGGTTATATCTGGATTTGCGGCAAGGAGGAGAATGCGGATGAAAGTGTATTTTGACGGAGGATTCTGGGGACATAAGAAGTATCAGAAGCCGATGCGGAAGCTTGATGCGCAAAAGGAATTTCAGTGGAAGGAGTATCGGTGGCGGCTGCTTGCGGTCTATGTCTGCGGGAAGGGGCTGGTGCTGGATTTTGCCAGAGAGGTTCCGGTGGAGGATATCAAGGGGTTTCTTACAAAATGGAAAGAGGTTATCCGGAGGATGGAAGCGGGGGAGGAGCCCTCTGGGTTGGTGCAGGAACGGATGGAATATGAGAATCCTACGGAGACGGGCATGCATTGCAGAGCCTGGGTGAATGAGCGGGAGGTAAGCCGGATGCATGGATGCGGAACCGGTTACTGTCCGCCGGGGGTGGTGGAAAGTGTTCTGAGAGAAACAGCTGACGCTGCCGGAGATTTTAATCCGGAGGCGGCGGAATTGATGGAAGCCTATCAGCTGGATACTTCCTGCGGCTGGAGTTTCTATCGGATGACGCTGGAATGGGCGTATCGGCGGATTCCCGGGAATTTAAAGCTGCGGCTTGCGCTTTTGCCGGACCACTACAGCCTGCCCTGTGAGCCCGCTTTTGAGACGGTGACGGGGGAAGGGGAGAGGAGGGTTGCCTTTACCCATCCTCTGGACGGGACGGTTCATGAGCTGGTGGTGGAAGCGGTGGAGCAGGACAGCCTGCCGGAAAATGCCTTTGAACAGGAGGCTTTGGGCCGGGAGGAGCGTTATTTATTCCCGCGTCATTTTCAGAAGCTGCGATATCACTTTGAAGAGAAAGAAGATCGAAAACAGTTTCAGGTCCGGGATACGGAAGCGGGGGATAAGCCTGTCCGCAAAAGCGAGCAGGAAGGCGTGGAACCATGGGAGAAAGGGGCGGCTGCCGTGGGCATTATTGTCAGAACGGATGAATCGGCCGGTATCATTGGCGGCGCTTCCAGACTTTGCTTTGAACCTGTTACAAGGACCCGGTGGCAGGTGATGGCCGACGTCTCACGGGGCAGGGAGATGGCGCTGGAACTGGATTTGAGCGGGAGGTAATTTTCACATGCTTTACCTGGATTATTTTACTTTTCCCGACGGGGATAAGGAATTTGATTTTTTACTGGGGATAAAGAGAAAATGCTATGACACCTACTATCCTTTCAAAATTCTGTCCCGGCACCGCTTTGAGCGGATTGATTTCGAGCCGGTGACGATTCTGTACGGAGGCAACGGCAGCGGGAAATCCACGGCCTTAAATGTCATTGCGGAAAAGCTGGGCCTTGCCCGGGATACGGTGTTTAACAAATCCAATTTCCTGCCGGACTATCTCAGGCTGTGCCATGGGGAGACGGTGGGGGAGATACCGGAAAACAGCCGGATCATCACCAGCGACGATGTATTTGACTATATGTTGAACATCCGCACCCTCAACGAGGGTATTGACCGGCGCAGGGAGGAGCTTTTTACGGAATATCTGGAGACGAAGTATTCGGATTTTCGCATGAATTCCATGGCGGATTACGAGCAGTTGAAGCGGGTAAATCTGGCCAGAAGGAGTACCCAGTCCCGGTTTGTGCGAAAGGAGCTTATGGACAATATCCGGGAATATTCCAACGGTGAGAGTGCCTTTCATTATTTTGCGGAGAAAATTGGGGAAAACGGGCTGTATCTCCTGGATGAGCCGGAAAACAGCCTGTCCCCCGTAAGACAGCAGGAACTGGCGAGATTTATTGAGGATTCCGCTCGGTTTTTTGGCTGTCAGTTTGTGATCTCCACCCACTCGCCCTTTGTGCTGGCCATCGACCATGCCAAGATATACGACCTGGACGAGGACCCGGTGGACTTAAAAACCTGGACAGAACTTCCCAATGTCCGGGCCTATTTTGAATTTTTCATGGACCACCGGGAGAAATTTCAGTGAAATAAGCGACGCGTTTTGCGGATCAAGCAAACGGACTGCCGCAGACGGCTTGCGGGCTGCGTTAATAAAGCCCGTTATACGGAGGCGGCGGATAGTCCTTTTCGTAATTGCGGCAGATAGTAAGGAAGGCTCTGGCGGAGGGCGTAAGGAATTTCTCTTTGTGGTAAAGGATGTGGAATTTCCGGCGGAAATTCAGTCCTTTTACCTGGACAGCCACCACCAGTCCCTGTTTCAGCGCTCCGGTCACCAGGCGGTAGGGCAGTACGGCGATCCCAAGGCCGTTGATGACTGCGTTTACCAGCGCTGTGGTGCTCATGGCTTCCCAGATGGGCGAAACAGAGAATCCGGCTTCCTCCATGACGCGCTCAAAGGTTTCCCGCGTGCCGCTTCCCCGTTCCCGCAAGAGGAATTTTTGTTGACGAAATTCCTCAATGGAGATCTGTTGACCGGGCCGGAAGCTGCCGGCGGCTGGAGCGATTACGACTAGCGAATCCTCCATGTACGCCTCTGAGACCAGGGAAGGGATATGAGAAACTCCTTCGATGAGGGCAAAATCCAGCTCGTTATTCACAAGCTTTTGTTCCAACTGCTCCGAGGGGCCTACGAGGACCTGCACCTCTGTGCCTGGGAATCGGTGATAAAAGGCCTTCACATAATAGGGCAGAAACCGGGAGCCGATGGTGATGCTGGAGCCGACCCGCAGCACACCAAAGGAATCCCAGTTTTTCATCCCTTTTTCCATATCGTCAAATAAAGAAATGATGTGGGAGGAATACTCCCGGAACCGCCGGCCGGCCTCCGTAATCTGTAATCTTCTTCCGATCCGGTCAAATAAAACGACCCCGTAATACTGTTCTAATTCCTTGATAGCAAGGCTGACGGCGGGCTGTGTCATATGCATAGTCTCTGCGGCTTTTGTTGTGTTGCAGTTTTTGTCACAGACAGACAGAAATATTTTCAGGTGACGAACGGTCATGTTTTCTCTCCTTATACAAAAATACTTATGAAAACAATAAAATTATATTATTTCTATTATTGATTTGCAAGTGTTATATTGAAAATATAAGAGAAGCGCGACAGTTCCTGCTCTGGGGCCGGTTATGGGAAGTGCGCGGACGGTTCCGGGGCGGACGGTAATGCGCTGTATTTCACGGGCAGGAGGAGATTTTTTGAAGCAACGAAAACAAAAATACGGGAAACTTTTTTTATCCACCTTTCAGCTTAGCGCTTGCACCTTTGGGGGCGGCTTTGTGATCATACCGCTGATGCGGAAAAAGTTCGTGGAGGAGCTGCACTGGATCGAGGAACAGGAAATGATGGATTTCACGGCTATCGCCCAGTCGTCTCCCGGAGCCATTGCGGTGAACGCCTCCATTCTTGTGGGGTATCATGTGGGAGGCGTCCTTGGGGCATTGATAACCGTGCTGGGGGCGGTTCTGCCGCCGCTGATCATCATTTCTGTCATTTCCTTTTTTTATGCTGCATTTCGGGACAATGTGATCGTCAATATGGTTATGACCGGCATGACGGCGGGGGTGGCTGCGGTAATCTGCGACGTTGTGATCACCATGGGAAAGGAGATTGTAAAGCAGAGACGGATCCTTCCGGTGCTGGTGCTGCTCATGTCCTTTGTGGCAGTCTGCTTTTTTGACGTAAATATCATTCTGATCATTTTGATCTGCGGCGTGATAGGCGCGGTGGACACTCTTTATCGAGATCGGAAGAAGGGAGGGGCAGAGAAATGATTTATCTGGAACTGTTGTGGAGCTTTTTTCAAATCGGACTTTTCAGTATCGGCGGCGGCTATGCGGCCATGCCGTTGATTCAACACCAGGTGGTGGAGATTCATCCCTGGCTGACTATGACGCAGTTTGCGGACATCATAACCATTGCCGAGATGACCCCCGGTCCCATTGCCATCAATTCAGCCACCTTTGTGGGAATCCAGGTTGCGGGAATACCGGGAGCGATTGTAGCTACCATCGGCTGTGTGCTGCCCTCCTGTGTTATCGTTACGACCCTTGCCTATGTCTATAAACGTTTCCGGGATCTGAAAATGGTACAGGGAGTGCTTGCGGGACTGCGGCCAGCCGTAGTTGCCATGATTGCGTCGGCAGGTATTTCTCTGATTATTTTATCCTTCTATGGACAGCAGACCTTACCGACGGATTTCAGTGAGATTAATTATATTTCCGTGTTTATTTTTGGCATCGGGCTGTTTGTCCTGCGCAAATGGAAGGTGGGTCCCATCTGGGTCATGGCGGGAGCCGGTGCGGCAGGTGTTTTACTGTATTCGTTTTTTTGATTTAACGGGAGTGATATAAATTTTTCATTTGTTGTTAAAACAACAGAAACGATCCGGAAAACCTCGTATAATCCAATCATAACATATCAAAGTTTGTGTGAGATAGAAGGAGGTTCTTATGGTACGGAAAATTATTCATATTGACGAGGAAAAATGTATCGGCTGCGGCGCCTGCGCGGAGGCCTGCCATGAGGGGGCCATCGCCATGGTGGACGGCAAAGCGAAGCTGATGAGAGACGATTACTGCGACGGGCTGGGTGACTGCCTGCCCACCTGTCCCACTGAGGCCATCACTTTTGTGGAGCGGGAGGCGCTGGCTTATGATGAGGCGGCGGTGAAAGCCAATATGGCAAAGCGGAGGAACGGAGCGGCTGCCGGTGAGGACAAGGAAACGGCTGCAGCGTCCCGGAAGGAGCCTCTTCCCTGCGGCTGTCCGGGTTCCCAGGCGAGAGCCATACACCGGGAGAACCAGACCAGCCAGGGAGCCGGGATACATGCCGCTCAGAGGGAGGGGCAGTTCCGTCAGCCGGAGCAGTCCGGTCAGGCGGGCCGCTTTTACCAGAGCCAGGCAACGCCAGTGAGCTCCCAGCTGCGTCAATGGCCAGTGCAGATCAAGCTGGTTCCGGTAAACGCACCCTATTTTGACGGCGCGAACCTGTTGATCGCTGCGGACTGCACGGCATACGCTTACGGGGATTTCCACAACCGCTTTATCAAAAATCACATTACCCTGGTGGGATGTCCCAAGCTGGATGCCGGGGACTACACCGAAAAGCTGACGGAGATCATCAAAAACAACGATATCAAGAGTGTGACAATCGTCCGCATGGAGGTTCCCTGCTGCGGCGGGCTTCAGATGGCCGCCCAGAACGCTCTGAAGGCCAGTGGGAAGTTCATCCCCTGGCAGGTGGTGACCATCTCCACCGATGGCAATATTCTGGAAAATTAAAAATCTGGCGTCTCGTTATAGCGGGAGATCCATTTTCACCAGCTTAGTGTTTGTCTGAGCTGGTGAATTTTATTCATGACACTGGACACAGTATTTTCAAACTTTCTGCTCTTTACGGCGGGGGGAAAGATGTGGTATTCTATATAAGACAAAGAAAGAAGGAGAGAACATGAAAGAGGAATTGTTGGCGCGCCTTTCCTTTTATCCCCATTTGACCCGGCAGCAGAAGGAGGAGCTTCTAGCAGCCAGCCGGATTCAAAGATTTTCGGCGGGAGAACTGATTTATACACCGGCTCGGGAGTGCCTGGGCATGATATATGTGATAAAGGGCGTGATTCGGACGTACCTGACCTCCCAGGAGGGGAAGAAAGCAACCATTTTCCGGCTCCGGGAGGAGGATGTGTGCGTGCTGTCCATGTCCTGTGTGCTGTCGGCCATCACCTTCGACGTGGAGGTGGAGGCAGATAAGGACTGTGAGCTCTTTGTGATTCCGGCAACTGCATTTTCCAGAGTGTCCGGGGAAAATCTGTATGTGGAGAATTTCTCCTACAAAATTGTTACGGAGCGTTTTTCCGCCATTGTGGAGGCCCTGCAGCAGATGATGTTCATGAGCTTGGAGCAGCGGGTCATCACTTTTTTATTGGATGAATCGGCAGCGGTGGGCGCGGATGTTTTGTATATTACCCAGGAGCAGCTGGCGGAAAATATCGGCAGCGCCAGAGAGGCCGTAACCCGGGTGTTAAAACAGTTGAAGGAGCGGCAGCTTATCGCCATGGGCCGGGGCAGGATTGCGTTATTAAACCGGAAAGAGCTGTACCAGTTTATATAGAGAGGAAGATAGAAGTGGATAATAAATATGAATCAAAACAGGGATTTGAAGGAGACAGAAGTCAATTAGAGGAACAGGAGGCTGCCCAGGGCCTGGAGTGGATTCAAGGACCGGAACAGGGAACAGGCGGACCTTCCCGGTGGAATCCGGGGCCGGAGGGGGGAGCAGGTGGAGCCCCCCGGTGGAATCCGGAGCCGGAGAAGAAGGGTGGTTTTGCCAAGGGGATTCTGGTGGGAGCCGTTGGAACATTGGTGCTGCTGGTTCTGGTTACCGTCGTGGTGACCTCGGCATTTGGCATTTTTACGGGAAACGGTACGGACCGGAATACCCAGGCACAGAGCGGAACGGATGGGGAAACGATCACCAGCGGGAATCTGTTAAACGCGGATCTGCTTTCACAGGTTTCTGTCATAAGCGCCTATCTGGATCAGTATTTTCTCTATGACGTGGATGTGGAGGAACTGCGGACCGGCATGCTTCAGGGACTGACGGCAGCTCTGGGAGACCCCTATGCGGAATACTATGACGAGGAGGCCTTGAGCAGCTTTCAGGATTCCACCCAGGGAGAATACGTGGGAATCGGAGCGGCGGTGACCCAGGAGTTGAGCACAGGAATTGTGCGGATTTCTCAGCCCTATGAGGGAACGCCCTCTGCGGAGGCCGGACTTTTGCCGGGAGATATGCTGATCTCTGTGGACGGCACTGAGGTCACCGGGATGGAGCTGGACCAGGTGGTCACCTTGATCAAGGGCGAAGAGGGAACCACCGTGACCCTGCACATTTACCGGGAGAGTGAGGAGCAGTATCTGGACATTGAGGTGGAACGGCGGACAGTGGAGATTCCCACGGTGTCCAGCGAAATGCTTGAGGATAATATCGGATATATTGAGGTTACTGGCTTTGAGCAGGTGACCACCCAGCAGTTTATAGGCGCCTACGAGGAGCTTAAAAGCCAGGGCATGGAGCGGGTGATCGTGGACCTGCGGAACAACGGCGGCGGTCTGGTGGAGACCGTGGAGGGCATGTTGGATTATCTGCTGCCGGAGGGCGAAATTTTCTATGTAAAATACAAGGACGGAACCAAGGACATGGAGTACAGCTCCGATGCGGAGGCGGCTTTGGATATTCCCATGGTGGTGCTGGTAAATGAGTATACGGCCAGCGCTTCGGAAATTTTTGCCGGAAATATCCAGGCCTTCGGACTGGGGCAGGTGGTCGGAACCACCACCTACGGCAAGGGTGTCATGCAGCAGCTTTTTTATACCAACGAGGAGCGGACTGCTGGTATCAAGCTTACGGTGGCCGATTACTACATCCACGGGGATAAAAACGTCAATGACGTGGGAATCACGCCGGATGTGGAAGTGGAGCTGAGCGAGGAGGCGGCCAGCCTTCTGGATATTCCGCTGGAGCAGGACAATCAGCTGCAGGCGGCCATCGAGGCAGTGAAAAATCAATAGTGCCGGAAATTTAATCCGGTATAGGAGACAATTGACCGGCCCGGAAAAAAGCCGATCCGGCGTATAAAAGGAACAAGGTGGGGCATATACTTTTGAGAGGAATCAAAAGGGATATGCCCCATGAAAAATTTAAGGCTTGCGATTATCATAGAAATCATCTGTCTTTGCGTTGTCTGTGGAATTTTATTCCGGGAAAATGCAAGTCGCGCCGCTTCGGCAGAGGAATCCAATCAGGATTTTATAACATGGGTGGACTTCGATGTGTCCTACGAGGCATTGTCGGCTGCCTGCCAGTGGGATGTGGACACCTATGGAACCAAGTATCATATCGACTGGGTGGAACTGTTGGCTTACCTGGGGGCAAAAAACGGAGGCAGCTTTTCGAAGAAAACCGTAAAAGAACTGGCGGATACGGCGGTGAAGCTGTCCACGGGGGAAGTGTCCATGGAAGAGCTGACAAAAGACCTTACCCATTACGCCTATTACCTGGAGGCATACGGAGCCGTGCTGAACGGCTATCTGGGAGAATTTGAGACGGAAACGGAACCGGGCAGCGGTATCTATGAGGCTTCCTACGGCCTGAAGGCCTGTTTCCCTCTGGCTAAGGGCTTTCCCTACAGCGATTACGATGACTTCGGAGTTTCCAGAAGCTACGGATATAAACGGCGGCATTTGGGCCACGATATGATGGGACAGATTGGCACGCCGGTGATGGCGGTGGAGTCCGGCTATGTGGAAGCCATCGGCTGGAACCAGTATGGCGGCTGGCGTCTGGGGATCCGCAGCTTTGACGGGCAGCGGTATTATTATTACGCCCACCTGCGGCAGAACTACCCTTATGCGGAGGGGCTTTCTGAGGGCAGCGTGGTGACCGCCGGGGACGTGGTGGGGTATATGGGGCATACCGGCTACAGCGCCACGGAGAACGTCAACAACATCCGGGAGGTGCATCTGCATTTCGGCATACAGCTTATTTTCGATGACTCCCAGAAGGAGGGAAATGGGGAAATCTGGATCAATCCCTACAATCTGGCGCGTTTTCTGAAAAGCCACCAGTCCGAGGCCGTCAAGGTGGCGGACACTAAGGAGTGGAAGCGGGTGCTGGGCATGAAGGACCCGGCGGCGGAGCAGTATAAGGCGGAGCAGGAAGCGGCAAAGGAGCGGGAAGCCGGTGAGGAGCAGGAATAATGGAATGATGTGGCGGAGAGGCGGCAGGGGCTCTGTCTGTCACGAAACTGTCACTTTCCTCTGGTATAATACAAGATTATAGGGTTCGCGAAGCGGTTCCTATAATACACGATTATAGGGTTTGCGAAGCGGTTCCTATAATACAAGATTATAGGGTTTGCGAAGCGGTTCCTACATAATAAGGAAGAAAAGAAGAAGGCGGGACCTAAGAGGATGGAAGTATATTATATTGAAGATGATTGGGATATTGCCCACACAGTGAAGGAATATCTGGAGCAGAAAAACTTTCGGGTGACGATATACAATACGCTTGCACAGGCCAGGGAAGCGTTGAAAATGCATGTGCCGACTCTTGTTTTACTGGATTGGAATATGCCGGACGGGCATGGAGACAGCCTGTGTCAATGGATACGCGGCACCTTTAAAGAACTGCCGGTTATTTTTCTTACGGTTCGCGGAGACTCCCGGGATATCGTTTCCGGCTTTCAGAACGGTGCTGACGATTATGTGGTAAAGCCCTTTGAATTAGAAGTGCTATATTCCAGGATTCAGGCACTGCTGCGCAGAACCGGAAACCGGGCGGAGCGGTATCTTTCCTGCGATGGGATTTTGATAGATCAAAATCGTAGGACTGTTTCCTGTCATTTGGAAGAAATAGGGTTAAGCGCGGCGGAGTATCAGCTGCTTTTGTATTTAATGCGGAATAAAGGAAAAACGGTAACCAGAGAGAAAATCCTGGAGCAGGTATGGGATGTAAAGGGCAGTTATGTAAATGACAATACGCTGACGGTCACGATGAAACGTCTCAGGGATAAACTGCGGCAGCCAGCCTGCTTGAAAACGGTCAGAAGCGTGGGATATCGCATGGAGGATACCCTATGAGCGGACGGAAAAATAGGTTAGTTACGTTGGGCCTTGTTTTATCGGTCAGTATGATTGCTTCTGCCCTTACAGCCCTGTTGGTTTCACATATTTATAGCCGGCTCCAGTTTGACAGCCTGAATTTCGTCTGTGGGGAAATCCTGGAACAGGGCCCGGAGGCAGGGCAGATGATTTCTGCCGCACTGAAAGCCTATGAGGGCGAAAATACAAACGTTGGGTCCAGGAAGGATGTTCTGTCAGCATTGGGATATCATGTATCTGATTTTACCAGTCTGTCTCTCCGGCAAAGCTCGTTATTTGCGGCAGCGGGGGGCTTGACGGGAGTATTGCTTTTTATCCTTACGTTTTTCTATAAGAACAAAAAGGAAACCCGGCGTATCCGGGCTTTGGCGGAGTACCTGGAGCAGGTCAATACAGGAAAAGCGGTTATTCTTTCGCCCTCCGGGGAGGATGATTTTTCCAAGTTGGAGGATGAAATCTACAAGACAGTGACATTTCTTTATCAGACGAAAGATACGGCGGTACAGGCAAAGAATGATTTTGCGGAAAATTTATCGAATATCGCCCATCAGATAAAGACTCCGATTACTGCGATTTCTTTATCTGTTCAAATGATGAAGCGGGACTTCGACGGGAATCATCTGGAGCAGATACAAAAACAGCTCCTGCGTCTGACACATCTGGAGGAAGCGCTGCTGGTATTATCCCGGCTTGACGCAGGCGCATTTGTCTTTCAAAAAAAGGAGGTTGATGTTTTTACTTTACTTGTGCTTGCGGCCGACAATTTACAGGAACTCTTTGTCCGGTCCGGCGCTTCTGTGGATATTCCGGAGCTGGGTGAGATGGCAATTCGCGTTGATCTGGACTGGACGATGGAGGCGGTTATGAACCTGATGAAAAATTGTATGGAGCATGGAGGAGAAAACGGGACAATCCATTGCTCTTACGCACAGAATCCTCTGTACACGGAAATTCTTATCTGGGATGAGGGCGCAGGCTTTTGCAAGGAAGATATCCCCCATCTGTTTGAACGGTTTTACCGGGGAAAAGACGCAGGGGAAGGAGGCATCGGAATCGGGCTTGCGTTATCCAAAGAAATAATTGAAGGCCAAAATGGCACGATACGGGCAAAAAACATGCAGGAGGGCGGCGCTTGTTTTGAGATTCGTTTTTACAGTCACTGAGTTGTAACTTTCGTTTGGTATACTAAGGATGAGGCGCATATCGCAGCGGGGAAATATCCCGTGTGTTTTTAGGATGGTGAGTATTTACAATGTGCCAGGAAAGGAGACAACAGGATGGATATTTTAAAATGCGAAGGAGTCAGGAAGGTGTATGGCTCCGGGAATAACCAGGTAGCGGCGCTTAATGGAATCAATCTTACGGTCAGCAAAGGGGAATTTGTGGCCATCGTGGGCGCTTCCGGCTCGGGAAAATCCACATTACTGCATATTCTTGGCAGTGTGGACAAGCCTACGGAAGGAAGGGTTACGATTGATGGGACGGACCTTTCGCAACTGAATCAGACGCAGGCGGCCATTTTCCGCCGCAGAAAAGTAGGATTGGTGTACCAGTTTTATAATCTGATTCCTACGCTGACCGTGAGGAAAAATATACTCATGCCCCTTTCCCTTGACAAGAAGAAACCAAATCAAGAGTATTTTGAGAAGGTCATTTGCTCGCTGGGGCTTTCTGACAGACTTGACGCAATGCCCAGTCAGTTGTCCGGGGGACAACAGCAGCGGGTTGCCATTGCGCGGTCTTTGATCTACCGTCCGGCGCTGCTTTTGGCTGACGAGCCCACCGGCAATCTGGACCAGAAAAATTCCAGGGAGATTATTGATATGCTGAAACTTTCCAACCGAAATCTGGAGCAGACCATTTTGCTGATCACCCATGATGAAAAGGTGGCTTTGGAAGCAGAACGTATCATAACCATAGAGGACGGACATATCATCCGTGATGAGCGGCGGAGGTAATGGGTATGTGGAAGGACTATTCGGCAGGTTATATTAAAAACAACCGTTCCTCCGGCATATCTATTATGATAGCAGCGTTTATTTCAGCCTTGCTTTTATCCTTGCTGTGTGGACTATTCTATAATGCGTGGAAGTATGAGGTGGAAAGGATTGAACTGGAGGAGGGCAGCTGGCACAGCAGGCTGGTGGGGGAACTGGATAAAGAAGATTTGGAATCCATTCGGAATTTTGCCAGCGTAAAAGACGCGGTGGTCAATGAAAAGGAAGCCCGGGGGCAGGAAACAGCAGTGGATCTTTATTTTGACCCTATGGGGGCTGTTCTGGAAGATACGCCCCGCATCGCGGAGCTGGTGGGAATTTCGCCCGAAACCGTTATTTATAACTATGAACTTCTGGCAATGTACCTGATACGAGCTCCCCAGGATACGGCGCCAAGATTGCTGTTTCCCATGTTTCTGCTTATAACGGCAATGGCGTCGTTTTCGCTGATCGTGATCATACACAATGCCTTTGCGTTATCCATGAACGCGAGAATTTATCAGTTTGGCATTTTTTCCAGTATCGGAGCCACGCCGAAGCAGATCCGCTCATGCCTTCTGCAGGAGGCGGCGGCATTGTGCGCAGTGCCGGTTCTTGTGGGGAACCTGCTGGGCATTGCAGGCAGCATGGGACTTTTACAAATGGTAAATCTTCTGTTGGGAAGCAGTGTGCCGGGTAGGCACGAGGCGGTGTTTGGTTATCATCCCCTGGTGTTCGTGCTGACGTTGCTGGTAACGGTAGTGACCATATGGATTTCCGCATGGCTGCCGGCCAGAAAATTAAGTAAACGGACGCCCCTGGAGGCAATAAAAAATACCGGTGAACTGCAGCTGAAACGAAGGAAGAAATCTCCGTTACTTGCGCTTTTATTTGGCATGGAGGGAGAATTGGCGGGGAATGCGTTGAAAGCACAGCGAAAAGCCCTGCGGACAGCATCACTGTCCCTGATATTTTCTTTCATGGCATTCACACTCATGCAGTGTTTCTTCACGCTTTCGGGAATCAGCACAAGAGAAACCTATTTCGAGAGGTATCAGGATGTCTGGGATATTATGGTTACCCTGAAGGATACGGAGGTGGATTCTTTTGAAGAGACCGCTGAAATACAAGGACTTCCGGGTGTGGAAAGCGCGGTCGTGTATCAAAAGGCAACGGCAAAAAGAATCGTCACGGAAGAGGAGTTGAGTGAAGCCATGAAGTCTATGGGCGGATTTTCCCATGCTTCCGATGATTTTGTCACACAGACAGAGGGCGGGTGGCTGATAAATGTTCCGATTCTCATCTTGGATGATACCAGCTTTCTGGCTTACTGTGAGCAGATCGGCATTACGCTGCGGCTCGACGGAGCAGTCATATGGAACCAGATTCGTGATGTGACAAACCCGGACTTCCGGCACCCCCAGTATATGCCCTATGTAAAAGGGGGAAATGCCACAAGCCTTCTGCGGCAGTCAGGCGAGGAAGAAATGACGGCGGAAATCCCGGTCTTGTCCTATACGGAGGAGGTTCCGGTTTTAAGAGAGGAATACGCGACCCTTGATTATTATGAACTGGCGCATTTTATTCCGGTGTCTCTGTGGAAAGAAATCAAAGGACAGATAGGGGGCGTGGAGGAGGATACCTATATTCGCGTCCTTGGCGGAGAGAACGTCACATTGGAGGAGTTAAATGAGTTACAGAGTGAGATAAGTCGGCTTATTGGACAGAAATATACCATAGAAAGTGAGAACCGTATTCAGGAACTGGAAGCGAATAACAACCAGATACAGGGAATGAAGGTTATCTTGGGGGGCTTCTGTGTTCTGCTTGCGATCATTGGGATTGGCAATGTGTTTTCCAATACGCTGGGCTTTGTGCGTCAGAGAAAACGGGAATTTGCCAGATATATGTCCGTTGGACTGACGCCGAAGGGAATCCGAAAGATGTTTTGCGTCGAGGCGCTGGTTATTGCAGGGCGCCCGGTTTTGCTCACGCTGCCGCTGGCAGTCCTCGTAGTATGGTTTATGCTGCGGATGAGTTATATTGCTACGGGAGAATTTTTCGCCGAGGCTCCGCTGATTCCGATCGTTGTTTTTATGTTGGCGATTCTGGGCTCCGTGGCATTGGCTTATTATCTCGGGTGGCGGAATATGCGGAAAATCACTCTGGCTGAGGTTTTGCGGGATGATACCATGATGTAAGGATTCTTGTTACTATCGAGCAGGTTGGTATCATAGAACGCAGCTACCGCTTTTCTATCCAGAAGGTATCCGCCAGCAGCAGCCAGTTGGCCCGGAATAACTGCATGATCTGCCAGTAACCGATGCCCCGCAGGCCGAATTCCGGTACCAGCGCGAATTTGGCTTTCAGGCTTCTCACATCCTCAAACCAGACCTCGTGCTCCGCGCCGTCTTTGACATAGCGGAAGAAAGGGGACATGGCCTCCGGGTCAAACTGAATGGGGACGTCATTTTCGATGGCAATCTGAATTGCCTCCACGTTTCCGATGGTTTTTGCTTTGGTGACGCCCCGGACGTAAGGAAGCGTCCAGTCGTAGCCGTAGTTGGGAATTCCCAGGCTGAGCTGCTCCGGCGCGATCCGGGTGACGGCGTAGGAGACAACTTCCCGGACTTTGTTCAAGGGAGCCACAGCCATGGGCGGACCGTAGGTATAGCCCCACTCGTAGGTCATAAGCAGGGCGTAATCCGCCGCCTCCCCCAGCAGCCGGTAATCCATGCCTACGTAGACGCTTCCGAGCTGTTCGTCGGAGGTTTTCGGGGCCAGGGCCACGGAAACGGGGTAGCCCCGGGCATTCAGAGTCGCGCGCGCATTGGCGACAAAGTCCGCAAAGGGAACCTTATCCTTGGCCGCAATGAATTCAAAATCAATGTTGACGCCCAGGAAGCCTTTTTCCGGCAGAGTGTCAAGCAGCTGATCTATGAGCTGATTTTGGGCGGTCATATCGCCGGTGATTTGCGTAATCAAGTATTCGTTAAAGGTTCCGTCAGGTCCCAGAGGGGTCAGGGTAAGTATGGGGGCGGTCTGAAAGTTCCAGGCCGCGGAAATCATCCGGCTGTCGTCCACGGCGGGAGGAATCAGATTTCCCTGCAAGTCAAAGCCGTAGGAAAAGACGGACAATTCGCTTAAGTAGGGAAGGGTCTGCTCCAGCACATAGGAATTGATGAAGGGGTACGCATAGCCATTGACGGAAACCAGTCTTCGGTCCGTGGCAGGTTCTCCCTTGGTAAGGAGCAGAGCCTGGCCCACGGCCAGGCGGTAGGGATAGGGAATCTGGTTGTTGTAGAGGATGGTGTCCAAAGGAACGCCCTGGGCGTCGGCGATGGAATCCACGGTATCGCCTGGTTGTACGATATATATTTCCATAAAAAATCCTTTTTCTTTTATTATATGACGCGAGAGCCGGATGCGCGCTAGAAAAAGGAATTTTTTGGCGCGAATATGGGTATACTGATGGATAGCGGTAAGGTTGTCGGGTCCTTTTTGGCGCACAGTGCCGGGGCGCCCGCTTACCATCCCTTTTTGATCACATCGGAGCCGAATTTTTCCTGAAGTTGCTTCAGGGCTTTATCCGCCTTGATTTCCTTCTGGGTTTTGGGTAGATCGAAGAG
>CALWLN010000159.1 GCA_944381535.1 uncultured Lachnospiraceae bacterium | reverse complement strand
TCCTCTTATAATTTCCTGGGCCAGCATGACGTGGCACGGTTATGGGATGATACAAACGCGCAGAAAAACGATATCAGTGCAGCATTATTGCTTCAGATGACGTACCTGGGGTCTCCGGTGATATACTATGGTGATGAGATTGGAGCTACCAATGGCGCATACGATGATCAGGCTTTCTCCGGTTTTAACTGGGACGAATCGGAATGGAACTATGATATTTTAAATCTGGTAAAGACATTGGGAAAAGCCAGACAGGAATATAGCTGCCTAAGGAGCGGGGTAATCTGTCACGGAGAAGTGGAAGACAGTGAATTGTTCCTCGCCTTTGGGCGCTTCGATGAGGACGGTTCCGTAATTACGTTATGCAATAAGCAGAATAAGACGGTGCAGAAGGAAATCAATGTCAGCCGTTACAATGTGAAGGACGGGCAGACGCTGACGGATTACCTGACCGGTGCGACCTACAGGGTGAAGGACGGAAAAGTTACGGTAGATGTGATTCCGGGCGGTACATTGCTTGTTACGGAGAAGGAGAGCAGTGAAGCCCGCGGAAAATATACGATTACCAATATGGGAGAAGATATCGAGGTTATTCAGAAAGACGGGAATACATTTGAAATCACCGGAAAAGGCACGCTGGAGGACGCAGAAGATTCCATCGGTCTTGCAGCCGCCAACGCGTTTAATAACACTGCCCTTGAGGCGGGTATTACGGCGGACGGCAATGCCCAGGCAGTCCTTATGTTCCGCGGGTCTGAAGAAAAAGACAGCGCCTTCTATGCGGCAGTGGTACAAGAAGGGAAATTGACGGTACAATGCAGAACGGCAGACGGCGGGAAGGTATCTGAGGTAACCTCTGTTACCATACCTGAAAATGCGCAGGTTCGGATTGCGAGAGAAAACGGAAACAGTTTCGTGACTCTCTACCGGGAACAGGAAGAAGCAGAATGGAGCCGCGTGGAGGACAGCGTGTGCTATGCAGCGCTTCCGGAAGCAATGTATGCCGGCATGACAGCCTTAAAGGGAACTGCCGAATTCAGTCAGGTGAATCTGACAGAGACGGAAGATCAGGTTTGCGAGGAGTTTGACCAGGAAGGCCTTGGTTCCATGTTTGGAGCACTTGCAGAGGGAATGGAGATAAAGGACGGCAGGCTGACCCTCGAATCCACGGATGATAAGCTAATCTACGCAGATACAAACGCCCATTCTTCTGACTTTACCTTCAAGACAAAGGCTGGCAAGGTTACGTTAGATAAAACGGCAGGGGTATCGGCAGCCGGCGTCATGAGCATGACAGATGAAGAGGATGCTGTTCTGTTAGTGAGAACATTGGCAGACGGAGAGCCTGTCATCGCATTTGGAAAGCTCATAGGCGGAAAATGGCAGATGAACGGATATGTGAAGGATTCTGAGCCGGATCAGGAAGTCACTCTGCAATTACAGCGAATCGGCAGCCTCTATACCGCGGTTGCAAGCTATGACGAGGAAGCATGGTTTACGGTAGGTGGAAGCATCTACAGCAACTACACCGGAATATATGCAGGGGTATGTGCTCTGAATGCAAAGGCGGAATTTGAGTATGCCTGCTTCGGAAATAGTATTGAGGATAAGGTAACTACCAACACGCCAATGACTCTGGGTGATATCAACACAAGCTATGCTGACGTGCTTCAGAATGTGGAAGGCGACAAGATGGCGTATGTCGGGAATGAGGATTCCTGGGAGGATATCGGACCGGGGTACGAACAGACCAGTGACCAGGGAATTGCGCTTCTCTACTGTGAGAATAAGCTGTTTGAAGATGTGAAAGCGGAGACAACGATTACCCTCAAGGGGGGCAGCGGCACTGCAGGCATCTTGATTGGAAAACAGACAAATCAGAAAGATTTGAAGGATTGCTATCAAGTTGCGTTGAATGGATCCAACGAATTGACGGTTTCTTTGAACGGCAAAGAATTGGGTTCCTGTAAACTGGAATCCAAGGAAGCGGCAATCCGTCTGGTGGTACGCAGGGAAAACGGATATCTGCATGTATTCGCAGGCGAAGACGCGGAGTTAGTGCTCTCAGTTTACGATACGACGTTTGAAAAAGGATATGTGGCTTATTATACAGATAATGCCAAAGCAGCTTTCACAAACTATGATATCACCGCACTTGACAGTGTATGGAATGCTACAAAGACCATTATGGGTACTACAAATGTAATAGAAATGGTGGAAGGAGATTCCCTTGTTTCACTGGAGGGAGTCGGACTCACAGAGGGTATCGTGACTTTCCAGGCTGACACTTTGCAGGAAAATCAGATAGGTGCCATTATCGGCGGATCATTCGGAAGAAAGAGCAACTATGGCGGTATGACGCTTCTGTATAACTACAAGAGCGGCGTCCTGGAGGCTTGGGAAGGTGAAAAGAGCCTTGGAAGCGTAACGCTGGCGGAGCCGGAGACATTGGAAAGCTTAAGCCTTATGGTTGTATTCCGCAACGGAAAATATGATGTTTACGCAAATCAGTCCACGGAGCCGGTACTGTCCGTAGAGACGGAAAAACAAAACGGCGGTGCGGTAAGTCTGTATAGCAGTGGCGGAACGACAGTATTCTACAATACTTCTGCATGTGACATTACAGGGGTTACAGATATCGAGAGTCTCGATATTGTGAAGGACTGGCGCAGCGTGGTGCCTCAGAAGAGATACACCATGGAGGTGGCAGAGACCGACGGGAAAGCATTCCAGGATGATTTTTCAAGTTACAGCGGATGGAATGAGAACTTCTATAAGATTAAGGCGGAAGGAGCCGACTGGTATATCGAGGACGGCAGGCTGAAAGCAGAATCGGTGGTTCGCGGCTGGAATATCGCTACCATAACAAGCGGCTTGTACAAGGATGTAGAAGTAAGCATGAAGGTACGGTTCACGGATTATGAAAAAGACCTGGGAAGCAGTATCAGTATCAGCACCGGTAAGCAGAATGTTTATGCCGGACGGGAAACCGGACAGGTATTTACAATCTACGGAAACGGATTTGTGAATCTGACAAATGCCGAAGAAAACATAAACGGTTGGGATACTTATGTGGATGGTCTGGAGGACTGGTTTGAAATGAAGATGAGAGTATCGGATAATACCGTAACCATCAGTTTCAATGGCACGGAACTGTTCAGTGGTCCGCTGGAGGATGTACAGAACGGATACGTTGCACTGCAGTCTGAGTATGTGAATCTGGAAATTGATGAATTTACCGTCACGCCGCTTCCATAAATGACAAGTGTAAAAGGAAAGACCCGGTTTTATCGGGTCTTTCTGTATAAAGAAAGAGGGATAAGAATTGCAGGAACAGAGAAAGAAAATGGATTTTCGCCCATTATCCTTCTGGAGCTTTAACGGCGATATGGAGGACGAGGAGATTCGTATTCAGATTCACCAGTTAAAGGAACAGGGATATGGTGGTTTTTATATGCATGCCAGAGCGGGGATGACACTGGAGTATCTGGGCGAGGACTGGATACATGCCTGCCGTGTGGCGGTGGAGGAAGCCAGGCGTGAGAACATGCAGGCATGGCTGTATGACGAGAACGGATGGCCCAGCGGATTTGCAGGCGGACTTGTGCCGGCGCTGGGGGATGATTATACGGCAAAGCACCTGTACTTTATCGAATATGCGCCGGGAGAGGACGACGGTGAAGTGCTTGCTTCCTATAAGCATCTGGAAAGCGGAAAATATGTGAGAGTGCCAAAGGAAGCAGAGGCGGATTTATACTGCTGTCTTGGAAAGCTAAAGGGATATGCCGATTTGCTGAATCCAAAAGCAATGGACGCCTTTATCCATTTTACGCATGAAAAATATAAGAATGAATTAGGTGAATATTTCGGAGATGTTATCCCGGGGATTTTCACGGACGAGCCTCAGTTAGTGGGGAAATTCCCTTATACTTTTGCGTATCCGGAAAAATTCAGGGAGACCTATGGATATGATTTTTTTGACTGTGCGTGGATGCTTTGCAAGGATGGGATAGAATATGCGGCTTTTAAATATCAGGCAGCGAAATTGGTTGCAGAACTATTTGAGTCTAGCTTTACAAGTAAGATGAACAACTGGTGCAAGGAGAATCACCTGGAGTTCACGGGACACTTTTCCAATGAAGACGGTCTCTGCGAGCAGACAAATGCGAATTACAATCTGATGGCCCAATACGGGCAGATGGAGCGTCCGGGCATCGACTTCCTTGGCAGGAGGCTGACCTCTCCGGTACTGGTAAAGCAGGTGTCTGATGTGGCGTATTTAGCGGACAAAAAGAGGATTACCAGCGAGAGCTTCGGCTGCAGCGGATGGGATGTGACCTTTAACGATCTTGCGTGGATCGCGGATTGGCAGGCGGCTTTCGGTATCAACTCCATTGTCACTCATCTGTCCGCGTACTCCATGAAGGGCCGTCGTAAGCGGGATTATCCCGCATTTTTTTCCTATCAGGAACCATGGTGGGAGGTGTTCCATGCCGTCAGCGGCCATATTGTGAAAATAAATGAGTTCCTGAGCGAGGGAAGGCGTGATATCCGGCTTTTGGTGGTGTACCCTATTACCAGCATGTGGTGCCTGATCGGGGGCAGAGAGAGACATTCGGACGCTTCCCGTCATATCTCCAACCAGTTCCGGCTTTTGGTAGAGTATCTTCTGGATTTACAAAAGGATTTTTTGATCGTGACGGAGGAGGAGCTTGGCGGTTTTAAAGTCCGGGACGGCAGAATGGTGAGAGGCGATATCGCATGTTCCGGCGTTATTGTGCCGGACAGTGTTTCCCTGAACGCTGCCACTTATCACATTTTGAAAGAGCTGGCGGAGAGTGGCGGAAATGTGGTATTTATCAACCGCAGGCCTGCGCTGTGTGCCGGAAAGGAAACTTATGAGGCGGAAGAAATCAGGGCGAATGTTGTCGATAACCGCCGGGGCTTATTGGAAAAATACTTTCTGGCCACGAACCAGACGGAAGAGGTGTCGGTTATAGAAGGCTTCTCCGGTCAGACGGCGTCCGGCATTATTTGCGCGAAAAGAATCCTTAAGGAAGAGCAGAGAGTCTTTGTTATGAATCCTTCACGGAGCGACACGAAAGAGGTCTGGCTGAAAGTGAAGGACAGGAAAGAGATTGCAGGCATGGAGCGTATCTGTGACAGCGAATACAGCTATGGGGCGTTTACCCTTGCGCCTACGGAGAGCCGGTGCTTTGTGATAAGGGACGCGCTGACGGATGAAAAGGGATGCACCGGTAATCCGCTGTCAGAAGAAAAGGGATGCGCCGGTTATCCGCTGCGGAGCAGGGAGTTGCCGGTTTCCAGTGTCCGGTTACTGGAGAAAAATGCATTGACCATAGATAAATGCGATGTCTTTTTGAACGGGAAGCTGTTGTGTAGGCAAGTGCTGCCGGCGGCCTGTGCGGATATGGTGTATCAAAGCGCTTATCAGGCGGCAGAGGAGACGAAGGTACAGCTGATATATCGCTTTCAGGCCGAATTCCGGGGGGACATTCCGGAGGATCTGACATTGGTTGCGGAAAGCGACGGACTTACAGCTGTGCGAATCAACGGTGCGGATGTCCTAAGCAGAAAGGATGGCTGGTGGGTGGATAAATCCTTTCATACGTTTCCGATCAGCGGAAATGTGCAAAACGGAATCAATGAGGTATGTCTGGAATTTGTCATCCGCCGTCCGGAAGATGAGGAAGAACAGGGACAGTTTGAAGGTTATCGCAATCGTTTCTTCTATGATATTGAGCCTGAAAATATCTATATCCGGGGTGATTTTGATGTGGTTGTCAAAGGACAGACAGGGGAAGCGGTGGAAGATATTCGTGTGGACGGCACGTTTGTCATTACAGACACCAGTGAAAAATCAAGCGGAGAGATGACGCGTCAGGGACTATGGTTCTATCGCGGAAATATAAGTTATAAGACTTCTTTTGAGACGACATCACACCGGCAGGTTCTTAAGCTCTGCGGCATGCAGGGCACGGCGGCAGAAATTTTTGTGAATGGCAAAAGTGCCGGAGTGATTTACCGCGCGCCCTATCGTCTGCCGGTTTCCGATTATGTCAAAGAAGGCACAAACACACTGGAAATTGTCCTGTACGGAAGCAACAGGAATCTTCTGGGCCCCCATCATCATATTTCCGGAAACCCGCATTTTGTGGGAGTGTCTACCTTTGTGGGGAAAAAGGGATTTACGGATTTTATTTATCCGCAGATTACAGCGGAGGATACATATACAGATCGGTATTCTTTTGTGAAATTATGCTGCGGAAGGGTTCTGCTGGAGGAAGGGACGGAGGTTTGTACCGATGACATTACAGGCGGCAAAAGGGGTAATAAGTAATAAAATAAGAAGGTCTGTGAATTTGAATATCAGAGATTACAGGAGGATAGAAAGATGCCATTTGAACTTTTTCACGATCAGGGGAAAGGGTTTATATCCAATATTGAGCCGATGGCGGAGGACTGTGTGACGGTGCGCCTGCGGGCCGCAAAGGACGCAGTGTCGGAGGCGGTGATACAGTATTCCCAGGAGGGGAGCCGCTGGCAGGAGATTGCCATGGTCAGAGGGAAAGACGACGCTACGGGGTATTATGAGTTCTGGGAGGGTACGATACCGGCCATGGAGCACCGGTATTACTATCGCTTCTTCGTCAGAGGGCAGGAAGGGTATGCTTACTTTGGGGCGGAGGGCATGTCGGAAAGCGCTCCGGTGTGCAGAGACTGCTTTGTGCTTGTGCCGGGGTTGAAGACACCGGACTGGGCGAAGGGGCTTCTCTGGTATTCCATTATGCCGGACGCCTTCTGCAACGGGGACGTCCTGAACGATGTCACGGAGAGCGGATTGAAGAAGACTGTTCCATGGAATGCGCGGCTGCGGGGGCTTTATGAATACCATGGAGGAGATATCAGGGGAATCATATCCAGGCTGGACTATATAAAGGAGCTTGGCGTGGAGGGAGTTTATGTAAACCCCATGTGGACCAGTGAGTCCAATGCAGGATACGGACCAAACAATTATTTTGAAATTTCACCCAATTACGGGAATGAGGAGGATTTCATCGAGCTCAGCAGAAAAGTGCATGAGAAGGGCATGAAGCTGATGATAGATGCCGTGTTTTCCTACTCCCAGCCCAACAGTATTTTCACCAATATGAATGGCCACCAGCCACTTCCCGGGGCATTTGAATCCCAGGATTCCGCCTACAACAGCATGTTTCATTTTGAAAAATGGCCTACGGAATATACACACAAGTGGGGCGGGATTGAAAACGATCTGGGAAGTGAGACGGCCAGAAATCTGTTGTGGCGCAGAGAGGACTCAGTTCTGCAGCGTTATTTAAGAGAGCCTTACGATGCAGACGGCTGGCGTTTTGATGCCATTGCATCGTATGCGGGCACCGATACAGATCTGGAGCGGATTGGAGCGGAGATACGTGCGTGTACGAAAGGAGTAAAGCCGGATGTGCTGCTGACGGGAGAGGATTATGGTGTACGGGAAATAATGTCCGGAAACTGGGATTCTATGCAGAACAGCTTCTTCCTGTTTTCCGCAAAGCTGTGGTTCCAACAGGGGCAGTTCAACCAGTCCTGGCTTG
>CALWLN010000158.1 GCA_944381535.1 uncultured Lachnospiraceae bacterium | reverse complement strand
TTATCTCCCTCTCTGATGTCTGCGATGTGTCCACGGCGAAAATCATCAAACGGGAGGTTTCCGACGGCGTCATTGCTCCGGTCCGCGCCTCTGGCTCTGGCGTAGGCACAAGCCAGGGGAGACAGTTCGCCCAGATCATCTACCCAGTAAATCTTTGCCTCCACCTCAGAAAGGGGCAGCCCCACCGCCGCTCCCGCCGGGGATACGTGCTTGAAGGAGGTTGCCGCCGGAAGCCCGGTGGCCTTCTTTAATTCGCTGACTAGCTGCCAGCCGTTAAAGGCGTCCAGAAAATTAATATAGCCCGGCTTGCCGTTTAACACCTTGATGGGTAATTCGCCCTGCTCCATGTAGATTCTGGAAGGTTTCTGGTTTGGATTACAACCGTATTTTAACTCAAATTCCTGCATGATATCCTCCTGTTTTCGCTCAAAAAGCTTTTTTCTGTCTGTTAAAAGAACGAATTATTGATTTTTATTCACAATCCGGCTCTCATAAGCTCCGGTAGCAATATTGATATAACGTACAAAGAGAGAAACCTTATTTTCCTCATTGAGACTCTCCCATACCATCTTCGCGAACTCGTCAATGTCGTCACCCACTTCCACCAGTTTAGGTTCTCCCTCAAAGCTGGGCAGGGGATTACCGTCCCCCTGATAGGTATGAATGAAATGTCCCTCTCCGGCCTTCGGATTCTCATAGGCAAAGGTATACCGATGACAGCTGTCGGGATTGCCGTTATTGCTCTTTAAAATGGACATGGCATAGTTGTAGCTTCCGTTCTCCACATGCATAATGCCGGAAATACGGGGCGTATAGTTGGGCGCGTCCGGCTCAAACTCCCGGGTACGCAAAGCCTGCTCAAAGGTCTGCTGTTTGTCCATCAGCTCATAGATGGTATCCGTCTGGTCTCCGTTGGTGACAATGGTCTTATTTCCCAGCACCCGCACCGGGGCATAAATAATCAGACTGGGATCGCTCAACTTGGACGGGTCGAAGGCCTGAGTGCGAATCCCCGCTCCATCTTCCACAAAAATCCGGTTCCGGCTGTTCTCACTTCTTCCCATTATGAAATAGGCCGCCACCGCGTATTTTCCATTGGGGGATTTCCCAATCACGATCCCTCTTCCTGGATAGGAATTGCCCTTAAGCTCCTGTTCCAACGACAACTGTTTCATGCCATTTCCTCCTTCATTTTCCGGGCTTTTGCAGCTCGCTTTCTCTATTATCATGAGCATTATTATAGCACGCTCATTTCTATAAGTCTCATTAAATTATCTACAATATGTCATTAATTTTGCTAATGATGTCCTCTGAATTATAGACAAGAGGAAAGGCTTTTGTCCATAATAACCGCCAAAAAGGGCTGCCCACCTGTAGCCCTTCTCAACGAAACTCTATTTTCTTCCCAATGATCTCTTACTTTACTCCATAGTCATCCTCACCAAATTTCTAACACCTGCTATCCAGTTCGAACCAGAATTCCACGCCGTCCTCGTGATTTATCACGCCGCACTGCCGGTGGAAGGAATCCATAATGGCCTTCACGATGGACAACCCGATTCCGCTTCCGCCGTATTCCCGGGTTCTGGCTTTGTCCACCTTGTAAAATTTCGTCCAAATCTGCTCCAGGTCCTCCTCCGGAATCCGGGGCCCCGTGTTAAATACGCTGACGCGCACCACATCCTCCTTCGGGGTCACCGAGATAATGATTTTCTTCTCTCCGTCCGCATAGTGGATAGCGTTGCTCATGTAATTGGTCAGCACCTCTTCGGTCTTGAACTCATCCGCCCAGACGCAGACCTGCTCCGGCCCCTCTATAGTAAGACTGATACCGTTCTGCTCCCTTAAGATAGCCGTAGACTGGGCAACGCCCTGTATCAGCTCCCGTAGATTAAACCGCTCCATGGTGACCATCTCGTTGCCGGATTCCAGTTGATTCAGCGTCAGAAGCTGCTTTACCATGCGGTTCATCTTGTCCGCCTCGTCCATAATAACTTCACAGTAAAATTCACGGCTCTGGGCATCGTCATTGACACATTCCTTCAAGCCTTCGGCATAGCCCTGAATCAAGGCCAGAGGAGTCTTCAGTTCATGGGAAACATTAGACAAAAATTCCTTGCGCATCTCATCAATCTGATTCTTTTTCTCAATATCGATCAAAAGCTCATTGTTGGCGCTTTTTAAATCCGAAATCGTCCGCTCCAGGGTAGCGGAGAGTTCGTTCATGTGCTCACCCAGATAATCAATCTCATCCCTGCCCCTGCTCTGAAACTTGGCGTCAAAATCCAGATTGGTCATGCGCCGGGACAAATCCGCAAGCTGTAGGATGGGGTTGGTAATTTTCCTGGTGACAAAAAAGCTCACAATGGCTCCCACCACAATCCCGAGGATTCCGAGATAGGCCAGAAATCGGTTGGCAATGTTCACACTCTCCCGGATACTCGCCATTGCGGTGCGCATGAGTATCTGATTTCCGTCTACCATAGTGCCCCGCAGGGTCAGATATTCCGTATCCAGCCGGCTGTCCCAGTATTTTTGAATGTCGTAGCTGTCTGTCTGGCTGAGAATCTCCGTATTGCCGCTCTCCGTCATAAAGAGAATCTCCCAGAACTGCTGGCGCACCGTATCGTCGTCAGCGCTTCCCTGTCGGTACAATAGCTTGCTCTCGGGGTTTAAAACCACCATGGTGATGTTGGCCTTGGCTCCGATTCGCTCAAGCTCCACATTTCCATCCTCGCTGTAGAGGGTTCCGTCCAAAGCAGCGTTGTTCACCGCCACGTAGGCTTCCTTTAAGCTTTCCTGCTTGTAGTTGGCATAATAGCTTTCCAACAGAACAGTATTCAAAAGCCAGCACAATAACACTGTGCCGGCCACAATACTGATGATAACAATAGTAATTTTAGCGGTTATGGAATGTTTTCTTTTTCCGGACCGTCTCTTTTCTGCTACGTTTCTCATTCCTCTACCTCAAATTTATAGCCCATGCCCCAGATGGTCTTGATATAATCTCCCTTGGGGCCCAGCTTGCTTCTAAGCTTCTTTACGTGTGTGTCGATGGTTCTGGCGTCCCCGTAATAATCATAGTTCCACACATGATTTAAAATCTTCTCTCTGGACAGAGCAATGCCCTTATTTTCCATGAAATAGGAGAGTAGTTCAAACTCCTTGTAGCTTAAATCCACCCGCTCCCCATCCACGGTCACCATATGTGCCTGGGGATTCAGAACAATGCCGCCTATTTCCATATTTTCACTGCGATCCAGCTTGTTGGCCCGCCTTAAGATGGCTTCCACCCGGGCCACCAGAATCTTGGGACTGAAGGGCTTGGAAATATATTCGTCCACACCCAGCTCAAAGCCCTGGAGTTCATCACTCTCGTCGCCCTTGGCCGTCAGCATAATGATGGGTACCTTGGAATTTTCCCGCACTTCACGACATACCTGCCAGCCGTTCATCTTCGGCATCATAACATCCAGAATAATCAGGGCAATGTCCTTGGTGCTGTAAAAAATATCCAGGGCCTCCTCGCCGTCGCCTGCCTCTATCACCTCATAATCCTGCCGTATCAGAAAATCCCGCACCAGCTTACGCATTCTGCTCTCGTCATCCACAACCAGAATTTTTAATTTTTCCATTAACCGTTCCCTCCCAGCCTGCTTTACTTTTGTTATAGTATAACCCGGAAATATGTATAAACTGTGAAAGCTACACCCACATGTTATTTTTACAGCAACATTTCCGCCCGCCGACTTGCGTGTGATACGAGCCATGCCGGATAAACGCTTTTCACAGTATATTATAGCTTCGTTTCCCTGGGAAGTAAAGAAAATTTAAGGCCCTTTACCGTTCCTGTATTGTTACAACAATCATATCTCCAATTCGTTTCCCGATTTTTTCCCGTATGTCCTTACGGACACCGATAATATAGCAGATAGAACCGTCCGTATTTTTTATTCCCATATTGACGATACTCCCGTCATACGGAACTCCGTCAAAGGTTGCGCGGACCTTTACCCGGCCCTTACCGAACTCCTGCCGGATATCGTAGGGAAACCGGACATAAGCTCCGCCTTTGTCCGGTACGGGTTCCAGTAAGGCTTCATACTCATAAACTTTGTTCATCAAACACCTCTTTTTCCATTTTGATATCCGTTGTAGGGCAGGCACCCGTCCGGCTTATGCTTCCTATGCCATTCGTTTTCCGTCTGCCGGAAATTTTACCATTCCCACTCCGCCGCATGCAGCAACGCCTTTGCGCGCTCCACGGAGGCACCCCGGCTCCGTTCCGTCTGCAGGCTCCTATCACGGGGATTTACGCTGACCTCGGCGTAAATCTGGTTAGCCCCGGCCATCAGGCACAGCTCGTCCGGCTCGTGAACGCCCATGGCGCGTTTTGGCCGCACGCACAGTTCGGTCACCGCACAGATTTTTGCCAGTTCCGCCGCCGATATTTCTCCCCGGGAATACAGCTTTGTTCCGGGAACGCAGACGCGTTTCATCACGGCCATAACCTCCACCGGATACTCTCTTGCCCGGAAAATTTCGTCCACAATTTCCTCCGGCGTGTGCTCCGGTCCTATGGGCTCCACGCAGTAGTAAAGCTCCAGCCCGGCATCTCGCGCGGCGTCCAGAGTGCGGATGCGCTGCCCTGGGTCCAACCGGGTGTCCACGCCCTCGCCCAGGCGGCGAATGTGATACACCCCGGTAAAACCTGCCTCCTTCAGCTTCTGCGCGTAAGCCTCGTCAAAATCACCGACATTTGCCACAAACCGCATGGCTTTCGGTAAATGCTTTTTGACGGCGGCGGCATAGGACAAAAATGCCTCCTTGCCATAATTGGCGGTAGTCATCAAAAACAACTCATCCACTCCCGCTTTCACCAACTGCTCCGTAATGGTTTCCGCCTCGGATACAGGCAGGACAAAGCTGTCCTTACCATCAAAAACATCCTCCGCCAGGGAGCAGAAAGCACAGTTTGCCGCGCAGGGGGAAGCCTCGATTCCAATCTGCGCAAAGATCTGCCCTCTGTTGGCAAAAGGTCGCCTGGCATCCCGGTTGGCAATCCCCAAAAGCTCGTAATATTCCCGGCTGCCGTTTGGGATGGCGAGAAGTTTAAGAGCATCCTCCCTGCCTAAAGTCTCTCCCGCCTGTGCTCTGCTGAAAATAGTTTTTATCGTTTCCGTACTCATTTACTTACTCTCTCCTTATTTCCATGATATGGTTCTGATACCAGGAACAGGCCTCCCGGACAGCCTTACGCACCGGCATGCCTGCGCCCGAAAGTACATTTAGCCAGCCAATCCGTTCCGGCGGTACTGTCTGCCGGTCCCAGTGCTTTACGGACACCACGTTTCCCACACAGTCCGCCATCCGCAGCCCTTCGGTGGTATCGATAAAGCCCTTCACCCGAAAGGTATTTTCAGCGAACATCTCGATAAATTTCTGTAGTTCATAGGGTGTGATGGTGGGAGCGATTTGAATCATCAGCCTTTGCAGCGTCAAATCCGCTGTCAGAGGCATGTTGTCCTCCGGAAGGGACTTTGCCCGTTCCAACGCCTCCAGGATACTTGCGTCCACCGCTCCGAAGGCCGTCTGAAGCACCGGCATATCCGGGCGCTGTCCGCGAATCAGCTCCAGGGTCTTTGCAAGCTGCTCCCCACTGGCCACATCGGTCTTATTTACCACAGCCACATCACTGGCTGCCAGCTGTTTCACACAGGCGCGGGCAGTGGCATAAATTTTCGGAAAGCGCGCCGCGTCCACCAGACAGACGGCTCCCTGATAATCAATATTCGGAAACCGCTCCGTCTGGGAAAACAGCTTCCGCACGCCGGTGGGGTCAGACAGACCGGAGGCTTCCACCAGAATCACGTCCGCATTGATATCCGCCGACTGCCGCAGCGCCTTTTCAAATTGGTCCAGGCGGCAGGAACAGAACACCGAACCGCCGGAGATTTCATTTAAATACGCGCCGAAACCGGCAAGGAGGGCGCCATCGACGCCCTCCTGCCCGAATTCGTTGACAATGAACTGTATTTTCTGCCCGGCAAACAGGCGAATGAAATTTTTCAGAAACGTGGTCTTTCCCGCACCCAGGAAACCGGTGATCAGATACAGTTTACCCATTTTTCAACCCTTTCTTACTCACAGCCGCAAAACATCTGCGGCTCATGCTTTTAACAATGGATGATTCCCGGGTCACCATCTTTTTGACCCTTGCCCCTTATGGATTGCAAGCCGCAATGGCTTCCCGAATCGCCTGCTCCAGCTCCGCCTTGGTGGGAATAATGGAGCGGTATTTCAGTTCGCCATTGATGTACATAGACGGCAGGTTGGGCACGCCCATCTTGATGCAGCGGGCAACATTTTCCTTGTAAATATACTTATACTCCACCATGTCAATGGCGTCTCCGAAGGTCTCCTTGGCGGCATTCGCAGCTCCCATCATATAGCCGCAGGCTGCGCACTGGGCGGAGTCAAGGGTGAACACCTCAACCAAAGGCTTCTTAAGGTTCCCATAGTCCGGCAGCTCCACCTCGGAGGTATCAACCTCCTCCGCCTGGTAATTTTTCACCATCTCACGCACCGCGTCCGTCTCAAGAGCGGCCTGGGCTACGCCGATACAGTTCTCCACGGGTACGTCATAGGGCATGTCGCAGCCCGGAGCCAGAATAAAGTTCTTCTTGACTTTAACGGAATCCAGAAGGTCCACCGCAAACTTCATATTATCCTGCTGATTTCCCAGCAGCATGATGGAGGTCAACGGAATATTGCCGCCGATGGCGACATTATATTTATCAGAAATCTCCTTGGCCGCCAGCAGGTTCACGTTCTCATCTACGGAAATGGAATCCGGGGCAGTCTGGCACATCACCTCAATATTCCTTGTGGCGTCGCCGCAGACAAAGAAGGATGAGAATACGCCCTTGTCGCGAATATAGCGGAACAGCTCAGTATAGGGCTCTGTCATGTACTGTTCAAAGTGAGAAGTGGAAATCTGGGAAATCAACGGGTCAACAATGGCAATCACGTCCATCCCCGCTTCCACGTAATAGTCCGTCATTCTCATACATACACGGTTACAGAACGCAAACAGGCTCTCCACTTCTTCCTCAAAATCAAACATGTCGGTAAACAGATTGTTTCCCCGCAGATGGGATGCCAGCGTAAAGGGACCGCAGATCAGTCCATACAGCGCAGTGGTCTCTCCAACCGTTTCCTTCATGCGCTTCATAACATCAAGCACATAGGGAATACGCCCGGATTCTTTGGTGGGAATCTTGCAGTCGCAAGGGGTCACAGGGGGCTCTTCATCGCTGCCGTCCAGCGGGTGGCTGGAAACAGAAGGCGGGCAGTCCTTTGCCCAGGTAAGATCACATCCGAGACATTCTGCCTCAATCTGCAGATCAAAGATCACCGGCTGACCATCCGGTCTGTATAAGCGGTTAACCTCCATCAGAGATTCAAAGGCCTTATCGGCATCTGTCAGCATCTCGGTGGCGTCATACCCTTTGAGCTTGCCGGCGTGTACGCCCGCAAAGGGTACCCAGGGCGCACGCTCGGTCTCCTCATGACGCAGCGTGCGGAATAACAGTTCTTTCATTGTGTGTTCCTCCTACTTACATTTCATTTCGTAAATTTTCATTTCTGATGCTTCGGAGTATAGCACATTTCTGCTTTTTTCCCTGGTAGTATGTTTGCAATTTTTGTAATATTTTTAGAAATTTGCCGAGAATTCCGGATTTACGAATCTCCCTATGACCAGCACGCCCCGTTTTAACAAGTCAATGTAGTTAAACCCCGCCAAGCAGAAACGTAACGCCTACCCCTGCCGCAATCGGGATAGTCATAACCTCCGGCTAAGCCGGAGGTTTGAGCAAGCCCTAGAAGGGCTTTATACTGGCGGGTGTCTCAAGACACGCTGAAAAATATTCCGCTTGCATCTTTTGCTCCGCCACCCGTAAACGGGCACATTCCCTTCTGGCGCTACTCTCTACTAAACTAAAGTGCCCCTATTAGCAACTCGCTTCGCTCGATGCTTGAAGCTAAAGCTTTTTTGCGGGGTACCTCCACCGGCAAAGCCGGTGGTTTCCGAAAACAATAAAAAGACCGCCGAGTTTAACTTGACGGTCTAAAAATTATCTTGCATTTACTCCATTCACGAAAGCTAAATAGCAGGTGAAGTCTCCGATAGTTTTGCGGTTATACGGATCATCTTCTTCATAGCCAAGCTCGTCACGCCATGCGGTGGTTTTGCCTTGCTGTTTTAAATAGCGCGTCAACATATTAAAATGCGTTATCACGGAGTTGTGACAGGAAGTTCTGCCGGAGTCTTGCTCGTTTTTCTCCTCACAGCTAAGCAGTAGCCAATTTGCCCGGATCGAAGCATAGCGAGTTGCAACCTTCATTAACTCGTCATATAGCTCCAACGCTTCCATGTCAGCACCAATCTCAGCAAGCATTTCCGTATGAATCATCTGCATTGTTTCAAATGCAATTGCTTTTGGCTGTTTCAAATATTTCTCATAAGTACAAACCATAATAACCCCACCTTTCTTTTTTAGAAGTATAGCTTACGGCATATTTTACAAGAAGTCCAGTGGATTCTTAATTAATACTTCGGCAGAATCAAGCGTTTTTCTACCACCTCGGCCACTAGCTGTAAAGTATTCTGGTAGCCCGTTTTCTGCAAGATGTTCTTGATGTGATACTTGACCGTATTTAGCGTAATATCCAGATCCGCCGCAATCTCCTCGTATTTTTTGCCTTGCGCCAGCTCCCGTATAATATCAAATTCTCGGGAGGTAAGCTCATGGCTGTTGCTATACCCAATGCGGATCATCGGCGTGTCCTCGGGATAAACATATTCGCCATTCATCACCCGGTCGCAAACCTCTATTAACGCAGTGCTGCCATATTCCTTATACCAAAAGCCGTTACAGCCACACGCTTTCGCCTTCTGAATAAAGGAATGCTCCGGCATGGAGGTCATAATAATAATCTTGATTTTAGGGTTGTATTGCTTGATCTTTGCCGCAGCTTTCAAGCCGGATTCTTCATCGGCAGTGCAGACATCCATCAGGATTAAATCAACGTGCCCACGAAGACAGGCTATTTCTGCATTGGCTGCATTTTCTATGGAGGCGTACAGGACATATTTTTCTGATCTGGCAATCTGGCTTTCAATGGCGTCCCGGGTAATCCTGGAATCTTCTACTACTAAAACCTGTATCATGTTCGCCCTCCTTTCTGGGATTCGTCAAAATCAAAGGGAATATCGACAATTAGGGAAACGCTGTTGTTGCAGAGCACCTTTAAGGAGGCTCCTTCTTGTTCTAATCGCTGCCGCAATGCACTAAGGCCATTGCCTTCCGTAATGCTTGAAACAAATACACTACCGTTGTCGGATATCTCTATATGATAGTTTTTCTCGTCTTGCTCAATTTTTACCATCAATTCCGTGGCATTTGCATGGCGTACCGCATTGGTGAGCGCCTCCCGAATGGCGGCATACAAAAGCTGTAGCGCTTTGCGCTGGGTGGGCTGTTCCCCAAGGAATATAACCTTACATCCAATCAGCTCCGCCACCTGCATCAATTCAGCCTGCAAGGAGGAATCGGGAACCGTCCATACAGTAGAAATATTGGAGAAATCGTGAATGGTGCTGTTCCAGCTTTTCCGCAGCGTGTCGGCATTTTCAGTCAAACTGTCTTCCGTGAGTGCTTTGGTGGTAGCCAACAGACAATGCCCCAGCTCATCATGGATATGCATTTTCGCAGCGAGAATCTCTTTATTCAAATTGACTTCCACAATGCTGTCCAGTAAGGCTTTCTGCCGCTTTTGCATTTCCTGTAGCCGGATGGTGTTCTCATACAGTTCTTCGCTGATCCGGTAGAGTTCTGTAATTTCTGCGGCCTCGATCTGAACGGTATTGGAATCCAGAAATCTCATCTCAAAACGCCAGATCAAGCTATCGGAGAAGCGGAAGAACAGCTGTTGTTGGGTGCTTTCGTTGCCATTGTCTGGGTTTTTCGGCAGCCAGGATTGGTCTAGCTTTTCCGCCTTACCGTTATTGGCAAAGTTTGTGAGCTCCTCCCATGCCACTTTTGCGTTCAAAATCGTATGTCCGGTCAGTTCCAGTATCAGCTGATTCATCTTCTCATTAGCGAGAATGACTCGACCATCCAATGCAGAGAAGCAGATGCCGCCGGGATAAGAGTCGATGGCTTTTTTAATCATTTTCGCTGACGTATTCTTTTTCATGACTGCACCACCTCTCCTTCTTTTAAAAGCAGAAGCCGATAACCTGCCGGAATCTTTTCTGTCTGGAGCCTGTAACTGCCATCTAAGAAATGAGGAACAAACTCGTGATCTGCACCGGTAATCTCAAAGCAAACCGTATCGCTGATTTGGATTGTCATAGAGGTCAGGCAAAAATCTGCCTCCTCCAGAAGCGCTTCCAAGGCTTTCATAATGAGGAGAATCAGCTCCGGTTTTAAATTCGATGTGGGGCAAAAATCAAGGCTCGTCCGGATTCCAAGATTCTCCATGCATTTCGCCACATCCTGCAAGCTGAGGGCTAAGTCACCCAACGGAATCATCTGTTGTTCCTGATAAGTAAGCTGCAGATTGCAAAATCGCTTGATGTAGGTGCCAATGAGGCAAATGCGGTTCCAGTCGTCCGTCGAAAGGGGTTCCTTAGATAAAAGCGCTGTCAGCAGAACAAGCTGCCCGGCCACCTCCGAGGACAGGCTGTCGTAAATATCATTGCGTGCCCGAATGCTTGCCTCATCTGCTTGGATGCGGATTTCCTGCGCCAGCAGATCTTGTTCTTCTTCCAGCTCCGCATTCAGTCTCTGAAGCTCCCGCAAAGCCTGATTGATCTGCGAGAGATCGGTCTGCCAGACCATATACCCGCCCGGGATTTGGTGCAGATGCATGATAATATCTTCCGTAACAGAAAAATGCTGATTCTGCTTCAGGGCTTCCAGTATAGCCGGTGTAATCTCCGCCGCGTTTTCTGATACTGCAATCGTCTCCCCGCTTGATGAAAAAATTTGCATCGCCACCGTAGACCGCCGGAACACTTCCTCGTACTGCGTGTTTACCGGAATCAGTCCGGTCAGAATATAAAGCTCCCAGCAAAGCACAAGAATGAAGATCAGTCCCGCTGAATATTCCACAAGCTCAAATCGCACCACGTAGGCCGTCGCAGCATAAGGAATACTAAATAGAAACAGTAGGATAGGCTCGTAAAAGGGAATCAGCTTCCGGTAAAGCGGATCTGACTTTGTCGTACCATTTCTCCGATAAATCACATATACCTGATGCCCAATCATCCACAATCCCCAGAGATAGATGATGTAGGTACCGATATATGGGTGAAAATACAAATTCGGCTGGGATTCCTCAGGCATAATGTAATAGAAAAAATGATGCAAATCGTTGGTCAGCGCCATCACACTCAAAAAACAAGCCGGGATCAGGAGCAGATACCACTTTTTACTGATCCGGTAATCCTCCGACCTGCCGAGATAGAATGCGCCGTAAAGACCGAACAGCGGTATGAAAACGGCAGCTATATTGATAAAGTATCCGGTGAAGCGCATCCATGAAATATTGACATAGAGGAAAGCGTCCTGAACGAAGCGAACCGATA
>CALWLN010000157.1 GCA_944381535.1 uncultured Lachnospiraceae bacterium | reverse complement strand
TGGTCATCCGGGAAATGGGGTATGAAGCGGGCGGCTATGGAGAGCAGTTAAGACTGAGAAAATTGAAGCGCAGAGAAGAAAAAAGCCTCAAATCGGGAGACGAATTTTTGTCCGGTATCAAAAAGGACGAACGGTTTGTACCCATTGTAAACTTCGTATTTTACTACGGAGAAAGGGAATGGGACGGAAGCACCCGGCTACTCGAACTGTTGGATATACCGGACGGAGAAGAATGGATTTACGATTACATATCCGATTACAGAATGAATCTGGTGCATGCGGGAAATGTTCAGCCCGGAAATTTCCGCACCGGACTTAAGCAGGTATTTGAACTGCTGCCCTTTTCCGGAAATGAAAAGAAAATGGAGCAGTATGTGGAACGAAACAGCCGGGAATTTTCCGATGTGAGTGGGGAGACCTTTGATCTGTTATCCACATTTTTTGACAGTAAGGAAATGAATCTTATGAAGCGTAAGGAGCAGTTTCGGAACCAAGAAGGAGGCGGATATAACATGAGTACGGTATTTCAACGGGTAAGAGAGGATGGTAAGAACCAGGGGATTCAGATTGGTGAGAAAAAGGGAGAGGAACGGGTGAACCGGCTGATTCAGTGCCTGATAAAAGATTGCCGCATGGATGAGATTGAGCGGGTCGTGTCGGACAGAGCCTATCAGAAGGAATTATTTCAAAAGTACGGAATCTGATAAAACAAAAGTAGTGAGAGGTATCCCAATGATCGTGAAAAATCCATATCCTATTTTAGAGTATAGTACCGAAAAAACGGCTGTTATTAATTCGAAAAGCGGTCCGAATAAGGTGCCGCGTCTTTGTCTGGTTACTTTTTTGAGGAAGTACTGGAAGAAGTGGTAAAAAATATAATGGCGTCATTATAGGTACATATCATTCGGAAATGAAAGAGTTTCACATATACCAGTTTACCTATCATGAAGTGGAAGTATGTGCTGTTCAGGCTGTGGTAGCTTCCGGGTCTATCGCCATGATGACAGATTTTTTGTATGGTCTGGGGGTTGAGGTGATCGTGTGCTGTGGCGGCTGCGGTGTCCTTGATGATATTCCGGCGGGGGATATTATTCCCATCCGTGCGCTACGAGATGAGGGAGCTTCCTATAAATATTTACCGCCTTCCCGGTTTATAGAACTACAGGCTGCACCAATCGAGGCTTTTCGATATGTGTTAAACAAGCATAAGATTCCGTTCGTTGAGTGTGCCACCTGGTCTACGGCTGGTTTTTACCGTGAAACAAGAGATATGGTCGCGTATCGAAGGGAAGGAGGCTGTAGGGTTGTGGAAATGGAGTGTGCAACTATGGCTGCCATTGCCGAATTTCGCGGAAAAACATTTGGCCAGCTGCTATACAGCGGGGATATCCTGGCAGAAAATGAGGATTATGATGATCGAGGATGGTATCAAAATCTGACTGCAAGAGAGAAGTTGTTTTATCTTTCATTAGAGGCTTTATGCCGGTTAAATTAAGAGAAAGAATCTTATGAAATGTGGCGACGGAGTAAAAACGTTCCATGGGATATATTCATTTTTTGAATATACCCCATGTAGCAGCCAAAACTTTTGTTTCTCCAAAGGCTTATTTTTCCTCATGGAGGTTTTGATAAAGCTGTTTTACGCTGGTTACTCTGGCTCCCATATTGGAAAGCAACAGATCCGCCAGGGTCAGAGCAGCCATGGCCTCCACTACGACAACGGCTCGCGGAACGATGATGGGGTCGTGGCGGCCCTTGATGGTGATGTCGATGTTGGTGCCGTCCTTGTGAATGGTTTTCTGGGGGGCGGCGATGGAGGGGGTGGGCTTGAAAGCGGCCCGGAAGATAATGGGGCTGCCATCGCTGATCCCGCCCAGGATTCCTCCGGCGTGGTTAGTTTCTTTGACGACGGCCCCGGTTTCATCGTAGCGGAAGCTGTCGTTATTAAGCTGTCCGGTGCTTCTGGCGGCTTCAAAGCCGTCGCCGATCTCAAAGCCCTTGACGGCTCCGATGGAGAAGATTGCCTTTGCCAGGTTTGCGTCCAGCTTGTCAAAGACCGGGTCTCCGATTCCTGCGGGTACGCCGGTGATGATGGCTTCAATGACGCCTCCGGCGGAGTTTAAGTCCGCCATACATTGCTCCAGGTAAGCCTGGGCTTTTTTTGCGGCTTCCTTCTCCGGCATGTAGAGCGGGTTGCTGTTGATAGCGGCAAGAAGCGTTGTTCTGTCCCAGGATAGAAGCTGCTTCGGGGGTGCCTGGATGGAAACCGGACCGATGGATCTGCTGTAAGTAATAAAGGAGATGCCAATTTCCTGGAGCAGGCGGGCGGCAACGGCCCCTGCAGCCACCCTTCCGATGGTCTCCCGGCCGGAGGAACGGCCGCCTCCCCGGTAATCCCGAAAGCCATATTTCTGGTCAAAGGTGTAGTCGGCGTGTCCGGGACGGTAATAGCCGGCAATATCGCCGTAATCTCTGGAGCGCTGGTCTTCGTTGCGGACCATAAGGCTGATGGGCGTGCCGGTGGTTCTGCCCTCAAAGACGCCGGAGAGAAGCTCGACCCTGTCCTCCTCCCTGCGGGAGGTGGTGTAGCGGGACTGCCCCGGTTTTCTGCGGTTTAAGTAGGTCTGTATGTCCGTTTCGTTTAAGGGAAGGCCTGCGGGACAGCCGTCGATGACCACGCCGATTCCCGGCCCGTGGGATTCTCCCCA
>CALWLN010000156.1 GCA_944381535.1 uncultured Lachnospiraceae bacterium | reverse complement strand
GGCATGGGCACCATGCGCCTGCCTGTGGTGGACGGAAACGACGCCCGAGTTGATGAGAAAGCGGCCATGGACATGGTGGATTACGCCATGGAGCAGGGCGTGAACTATTACGACACCGCCTGGGGCTATCATGACGGGAATTCGGAGCTGGTCATTGGAAAAGCGCTGGGAAAATATCCCAGGGACAGCTATTATCTGGCCACCAAATTCCCGGGTTACGACCTTTCCAACATGGACAAGGTGGAAGCAATCTTTGAAAAGCAGCTTGAAAAATGCGGCGTCTCCTATTTTGATTTTTACCTGTTCCACAATGTATGTGAGATGAACATCGATGCGTATTTAGACCCCAAATACGGCATTTATGACTATCTCATGAAGCAGAAAAAGAACGGCCGTATCCGTCATCTGGGCTTTTCCGCCCATGGCAGTTATGAGGTGATGAAGCGGTTCCTGGAGGCCTACGGCAAGGGCATGGAATTCTGCCAGATTCAGTTAAATTATCTGGACTGGAACTTCCAGGACGCAAAGGCGAAGGTGGAGCTGCTGAAGGAATATGAGCTTCCTGTCTGGGTGATGGAGCCCCTGCGGGGCGGGAAGCTGGCTTCCCTGGCACCGGCGGATGAGGAAACGCTTAAAAAGCTTCGTCCCCAGGAGGAAATCCCGGCCTGGGCCTTTCGGTTCCTGCAGAGTATTCCCGGGGTAACCGTCACCCTTTCCGGGATGTCCGATATGGAGCAGCTGAAAGCAAATATCCGCACCTATGAGGAGGAAAAACCGCTGGACGGACAGGAGATGGAGACTCTGCTGGCCATTGCGGACGGAATGGTGGGGAAGATCGCACTGCCCTGTACGGCCTGCCACTATTGTGTCAGCCATTGCCCCCAGGGGCTTGACATCCCCTCCCTGCTGGCCCTGTACAATGAGCACTGCTTTACCGAGGGCGGCTTTATCGCGCCCATGGCCATGATGGCCATTCCCGAGGATAAACGTCCGGACGCCTGCATTGGCTGCCGCAGCTGTGAGGCAGTCTGTCCCCAGCAGATTAAGATTTCGGAGGCCATGGCGGATTTTGCCGGGAAACTGAAAGGATAAAAAAGAAGAATAATACATAGAGCAGAGCTTTCCCGTGGGGAAGGCAGCTATTGGAAAGCCCCCTGGAGCAAATGCTGCGTCCAGGGGACTTTTCGAAAATTTGTTTGTCTGAAAATTCCGATGTCCCATACTCTAACGTTCTAATCTTTCCCGTATTTTATCCCTATATTCCTTCGGTGAGACCCCTACATGGCTCCGGAAAATATGCCCGAAATGGCTGGGATTTGGGTAACCTACCATCTCGCCTATCTTATTGACCTTTATCTCATTAGAGGCCAGCAATTCCTTGGCCTTTTCAATTCGGATATCCGTAAAATAATTCCAGATACTGACGCCGCATTTTTCTTTGAAAATCTGTGAGAGATAGCTTTTGGAAATATAGACGCTGGCGGCGATATCCTCCAGGGTACAGTCAAGAGCGTAATTCTCCTGGCAGAACCTGCGGACAGCGTTCACAATCTGCTCGTCCCGGTCTGTCTCCACGGTTTTCTTGCCGTCAAAATAGTCCCGTATTAAGGTATAGGTATATTCATAGAGGGCATCCAGCGTAGTAAAATTCTGTAGGTGCAGAAGAGTAATATCAGAGAAAACCTTTGTGCCGGATTGTTTTCGCTCAAGCAGCGCAAACTCCATAAAAATTTCATAAACAAGCTGGTACAGGGTCTGGGGATTAACGCTCATTTCCACTTTGAGTGTATCGTAAATCTCCTTCAGCTTCTGAAAAATGTTATTGACGCTGGACAGGCGGATATAACCGTGCAGTTCTTCAAAAGCGGAGACAATGGGCCGTATGGAAGTAAGACCGAACAGCTGGATATCGGAATAAGCAATGACAGGCGTCTCCGGGAAATAAAAGGAATATATGGAGGCCACCTTGCACTGGACCACAGTTTCCTTAAGGTCGGTGACCCGAAAGCCGCCATTGCTTTGGGCGATGGCGAGGGAAGGGAGGAAGTAATCCCTGGTCAGTGCCTTTGTTTCCTTTGCCAACCGGAAAATCCTCTCCGGGGAGGCCTGGGAATCAGGGAGGAAACAAATCTGGGAAGCGCTGCGGTAGGGCTCCCAGCCTAGTTCCAGGCAATCTTCCACAAAGGGCTGAGGATATTCCACAGGAGAAGTGAGCATCAAAAGACAACCGGTTTCTTCTGTCTGCAGGGAAGGGGGGAGTTCCTTTGGGGTAAACTCTCCGGTTTCCAATAGCCGGTACACGGCGTGTTGCCTTTTTTGCAGGGAGAAGAGGCTGGTGGCTGTTTTTACGGTTTTGTCACGTTCTACCATTTTGGAAACGTCGGCTAGGGTATCCATCAAAGCCTCCTGGGATAAAGGCTTCAAGAGATAGGAGCTGGCCCCATAGTGGATTGCCTCCTGCGCATATCGGAAATCCCGGTAGGCGCTTAGAATGATGATGCGGACGGGAATTCTATTCTGGCGTACCTTTTCCAGCAGGGCGATTCCGTCAAGAATGGGCATACGGATGTCAATGATGGCAATATCCACATCATTCCGTTCCAGGAAATCCAGAGCCTCCCGCCCGTTGGAAGCCGTGCCAACAACTTCATAATCCTCCCCGGAACGTTCAATCATCCTTGCGATGGAGAGGGTAATCAATGGTTCGTCGTCAACGAGAAAAATCTTTTTCATATGATACCTCCGAATCAGTAAAAATTGCGGGAATCGTCACTGTGACGGTAGTTCCCTGATTTAAAGCGCTTTGAATGGTGATTCCGTATCCGGTGCCGTATTTTAAATGAATCCGTTCCTGGACATTGGAAAGACCAATACTTTTCCTGGAACTGTTTTTATCCGAGGAGTTTGTGCATCGGAGTAATTGCTGTAAGGTTTCTTCGTTCATTCCGATGCCGTTGTCCTGCACTTCTATGATAAGCGACTCATTGTTCAGAAAGGTACGCAGAAACAGCCGGCCGCCGGATTCCTTTTGCTCCAGGCCGTGTTTGATGGCGTTCTCTACCATAGGCTGTAACAATAGTTTCTGGATGCGGCAGGTAAGGGTGCGCGAATCAATTTCGTAGCCGGCAATAAAGCGGTTGTTATAGCGCAGTTGCTGGATTTGTATGTAATTCTTAATATAATCCAAATCCTTGGAGAGGAGTACCTCACTGCTTTTTTCGTAGGTCAGATATTCTAGCATGTTGCCCAGGGCATTGGTGACGGTTTCAATATCCTCGTTCCGGTTCAGAATAGCCAGGGCAGAGATGGATTGCAGGGTGTTGTACAGAAAATGGGGGTTAATCTTTGCCTGCAGTGCCTCGTACTGTGCTTCCTTCTGCCGGAGTTGCTCATAATAGACCTTGTCGATCAACTCTTCAATCCGGTCCAGCATACGGTTGTATCCGTTGTAGAGTTGTTTGATTTCCCGGTAGGAATACCGGGAAGACATCTTTTGCGACAGGGAATTGTAATCCAGGTGCTCCATCTGCTGAGACAAGGACGCCAGGGGAGCGGTGATACGGCGGGTAAAAAAACAGATCAGCCCGAAAGCAATGATAAGGACAAGGGCTGCAGATGCAAAAATAACCATCTGCATATTTTTAATGCGGTTGTTCAGAACGGATAAATCCGTGGTGAGGACAAGGTCCCAGTCATTGAAGTTTAAGGACAAGGAATCCTCCAGAAGAATCTGCTGTCCGGAAGAATTCAATAGAAAAGTGCCGTCCTGTGAGATTGCCCCGCAGTCGGACAGATATTCTTCATATGTTTTACCAATCCAGTCATGTTCGCTGCTGTAGAAGATATCGCCATTTTCTTCTAGAATAAAAGCGATTAGTCCGTTGGAGGAATTTATCTTGACAAAGAATTCATCCAGAAATGTTAGCCGCAGTGTGGACAGCAAGATACCGTGGTTGGTTTTAAGGGGAGAGGCGGAATCCTGTATCAGCAGAGAGATGGGAATCTCAAGTTCTTTATCTAGGTATGAAGTGCTGTAATAGGTGGGATAATCAACGGGGTGGTAAGTAATAATCCGATCCGTGGGGATTTTCTGCTTGTCAAAAAGCTCCTGAATCAAAGGAGCATCCAGAAATGGGCGGTTGGCAAATTTATACTGATAGATGCAGGCATTGTTGCTCAAAACAAATATATTGGAGATATCCTCCTGGTTACGAAGTAGAGTGTCAATCTGTTGCGAAACATTATCAAAAAGCCCAGAATTGTCGATGGCGCCGTTTTCGGCCTGCTTGCATAATGCCACAAGTGAGGAGGACCTGGCCTGGCTGTACAGGGAGGAGTTGATGCGGAAGAAAAATCGATTCAGTGTATATTGGGATTGCGACACCAATTGGTCGGAAGAATCGACAGATGCGCGAATTAGGGTGTTTTTCACTACGTGGTTGACGGCGATGCTGACCAGAATCACCATGGCGGCAACTACTAATGAAAAGATGGTCAATAAAATCGTGTTGATGGAAAAGGCATGACGCCGCAACAATTTCATATATATAATCCCCCGGATATTATTTTTAGTGTAACATGGATAAAAATAACCGTCAAGTCTGCAAATAAAAGGAAGCAGCGAAGCTTCTTTTATTTTTATTATAGCGGAAAAGTGTCGGCATTGAAATATCACAATCCTATGATTTTGTAAAAATCATCCAAAAACACTTTTTTTAACGATTTATTTCATAGGATTTGAACAGGAATTGAAGGATTACGATATTTTTTTGGGGCCAAAAATATAGTAAAATAAATAACAGAAAGAGGAAGACTTCACGAAATAGAAGGAGAGAAAACAGGATGAAGAAAGTGAAGAAAAAGAACCAGGAGCATAGAACCTATAGGATAGCGGTTCCGTTTATAAACGTCGGAAAAGAGCTTTGGAAGAATAAGGTGCTCTATCTGATGACAGTTCCGATATTGTTACTGTGCTTTTTGTTTTCGTATCTGCCCATGCCCGGTATCGTAATGGCTTTTAAGGACTTTGACCTGCGCGAAGGAATTTGGGGGAGCTCCTGGAACGGAATTGAAAATTTCAAACGTTTTTTTGAGAGTACTTCCTTTACCAGAGTAACTTTTAATACCATCTGGATTAATTTTAATAATATTCTCTGGGGGACGGTGCTGGCTGTGGTGTTTGCCATCTGCTTCAATGAGATTAAGGGGGCAAGGCGTAAGAGGATATATCAGATATTTATGTTTATCCCCTATTTCTTTTCGGCGGTTATTGTAGGGCGTTTTGTGGATTTGTTGTTCTCTACTAATACCGGAATAATTAACCAGGTGATTGGGGCGATGGGAGGCCAGGAAATCGAATGGTTCAGTAGCCCGCAATACTGGGTGAAAATCCTGGTGGGAACAAATCTGTGGAAGAATGTGGGTTATAACATGATTATTTACATAGCGGCTATCTCGGGAATTGACGAGGAGATGATGGAGGCGGCCTGTATCGACGGGGCCAATCGGCTGCAGAAGGTCTGGCACATTCTTCTGCCCAACCTGGTGCCTACCATCATTATCATGACATTAATGGCTATTGGTAGGATTTTTTACGGAGATTTCCAGCTTATCTATGCCATTACCGGCGGACATGGACAACTGATTCCCACCACCGATATTATTGAAAGCTTTGTTTACCGGTCTGTTATGGCAAGCTCCGGAGGTTTGCCGGATTATGGCTTCTCCACTGCGGTGTGCCTCTACCAATCTTTTATCGGATTTGTGCTGGTTCTGGGCAGCAACCTGCTGGTGAAGAAATACGACCCGGATTATGCGTTGTTTTGATGGGAGGTATGCGAGATGAAACATGCAGCAAGAAAAATAAATGCATCAAAAAACAATAAAATCAAGGAGAGCGCTTCCTATCATGTGTTTAGCGGAGTAACGAACCTGGTGTTTCTTCTGTTCAGTATCTCCACTGTACTGCCAATGATACTGACCATTATTGTTTCTTTTACCGATGAGCGGGCAATTATGCGGAATGGCTACAGCTTCTTTCCGGAGAAATGGAGCACTATGGCATATCAATTGGTTATGGACCAGGACTGGGTTTTTCGGGCTTATGGAGTCACGATATTTGTGACGGTGGCCGGGACGTTCCTGTGTGTGGTATTTTCCTCTTTGTGTGCTTATGCCATTGCCCAGCCCACCTTGAAATACCGGAATGTGTTAGCTCTTTTCCTGTTCATTCCCGTGGTGTTTAATGCGGGGGTGGTACCCTGGTATCTGATAGTGACGAGAACACTGCACTTGAAAAATACGATATTTGCTTTGATATTTCCGATTATCGTACAGCCCTTCTGGGTGTTCTTGCTTCGGAATTACTTTAAGACAATCCCACCTGCACTGACGGAGGCGGCGGAGATTGACGGAGCTGGTAAGGTGTATACATTTTTTAAAATTGTACTCCCTATCTCCAAACCCATTGTTGCCACGGTAGCGCTGTTTGCGGCGCTGATGTATTGGAACGATTATGTTACGGCTCTGTGGCTGGTGGACAAGCAGGAGTTGTGGCCCTTGCAGTATATGCTTTATAAGATAAACTCCCTTATTACTTTTCTCACCAAGGGAGGCGCCGCGAGCCTGGGCGGTATCAACACGGTAGTACCCAACGAATCCTTTATTATGGTGGTGTTCGTTGTGGCCATGGGTCCCATTGTTTTAGTGTATCCCTTTGTTCAGAAATATTTTGTCAAGGGGATCGTCGTTGGGGCTGTCAAAGGATGATATGATATACGTTTTAAGACGTATCATATAAAAAATAAATAAACGAGAGGAGAAAATCTATGAGAAATGCAAAGAAATTCAAGTGGCTGGCACTGGCGCTGGCAGCGTCCATGTTTGCGGGGTCCCTGGTTGGCTGTGGTGGAACAGAAAACAGTGACGAGGAACCGACGGAGCAAGGGAGCGAGGAACCCGGCGGAGAGGAACCTGCCGGAGAGGATTCGGCGGAAGGCCAGTTCGATGTAACCCTGAAAATTGTCTTCCCCGGTGATGAGCCGCCTGGTCAGGATGCGGTAAACGAGGCTGTCAGCAAGAAGATGGCGGAGGACGGGCTTGGTAACTTTAAGTTTGAGTATACCTTCATTCCCTGGGACCAATATTGGAACAGATTGAGTATGATACGTGCCGGAGAGGAAGATTACGATATTATGTGGCAGCATTCCGAATATATCCGGTCGGCAATCGCCGAGGGTCTGGTAGCCAATCTTTCTCCTTCGCTGGAGAAATACGGGCAGGGACTATTAAGCTATATACCAGATTATGCTTGGTCGGGGTCTGCGTTAGACGGAAATTACTATGCGATTCCCCGTGTGGTGCCCAACGCACAGTATGACTGGGTGCTGAGTATTCGCGGCGATCTTCGGAAAAAATATGGTCTGCCGGAGCTTAAGACCATAGATGATGTGGAGACTTATTTCCAGACCATCAAGGACAATGAGCCGGACATAGCTCCCACTGGTTATATTCCATTTCGGGAGGTCTTTTACAGAGAGTATATCCCTTCCTGGTATCTTCCTACTCAGAGTGTTGCGGTTGACCTGGAGGATCCGGAACTTAAGGTAATCAACTTCTTTGCGTCGGATGAATTCGCCGAGATGGCGGCAAAATCTGAAGAATTCCGTCAGAAGGGATTTTACTATCCGGATTATGGTACCCAGTATGCCCACGAGACTGGGTTTATGGCCGGTCTTTGTGCAGCCTGCTTTGGCAATACCATGTGGCCCACGGAACGTATTGATACATTGGTGACAAATGTACCTGGTGCTGAGATTGAAACCGTATTCGTGAATCCGGAGTTGCCGAAGTATATGACGGCTACCTCTGATAATCTGTTTGCCGTATTTGAGCACAGCAAGAACATAGATGCAGCCGTTGCGTTTATCAACTGGATTCATGAAAGTCAGGAGAACTATGACCTGATCACCTACGGTATCGAGGGAGTCAACTACAATCTGGACGGCGAGTCCGTCAGCATTGAGGGCATTGAGCAGGAGAATCTGTACCAGCCTATTTCCTGGGTGTGGACGGATCTTCGCTACAACCGTTATTCCAAGCATTTGGATCCCTCCTATGTAGATTTTATCAATACCTGGGATGATGATGCGGTTGAGACGAAGCTGATTGGTTTTGCTTTTGACCCCTCATCTGTCCAGACTGAGGTGGCGAACATTGCTACTGTGTATGATACGTATATCGCACCGGTTGTGGCGGAAGGTACGGCTGCTTTTGACAGGGATACCGTAATCAAGGAGCTGGAGGCTGCCGGTATCGACAAGGTGATGGCGGCACTTCAGGAACAGATAGATGCTTATGTAGCAGAACAGAATTGATAAATACAGATTCCAATACCTGAAAAATACTGGGGAGAATGAGGTAGGCGGAACGATGTAGATATCAATGAAAACCTCCTATGATATTTGAAGATGGCATTACAAACCATTTTCATAATCATAGGAGGTAGCTCAGTAACCATGCTTGCGACACCGCTTCGCAGGGCGAACAGCAATATTAGCCCTTTAGAGGGCTTCATTTATTTTTTATCGTTTTCTGTCAAAATGATAATGGAGTAGTCTGGGAGCTCATGGTCTTATTAATCCGGACTGGAGTTTTCGGGAGGTTATTTGAATAGGAGAAGTACTATGATAAAACGAAAGATTTTATCGATTGTGTGCGCAATCGCAATTTTAAGTGGTATGTTTCCGACATCAACAATTGCTCAAGTGAATACTTTATCTGGGGAAAATGTTTCCACCTTGGAAGACAATGTGGAAATTGTGGATACTCAGATTTCTTTTGAGGCACCGGAAAATCTTGATATGATGGAAAATATTGCTTTGGGATGTAGTGTTACCAGCAATCTGGCGTGCTATATATATCACCCCGCATCAGAGGTAACCGATGGAGAATACGATTACAATGCCAATGAGGGAGGAGGAAGTTTTTCCCAGCTTGATGCCTGTAATGGCGAGGATTGGTATCTTACGGTGGATTTGGGTAAGGCACAGATGTTTGATACCATCGTTCTGCGGAAATTGAATTTGAATGGTCAGGTTGCAAGTAATCTGACCAGGTATCAATTCCAGATATCTCAGGATGGAGAACAGTGGACGCAGCTTGGAGTCGCAGAGGAAGAAGGAGCAGCCAGCGATAAAGATGTGTATTTCACACCGGATAGTCCTCAGGAAGCTCGCTATGTCCGACTGTTTTCTGAAAATGTGGGAGGCGGTTGGCTGGCTGTAGACGAAATTGAGGTTTACGGCAGAGAAAATGCTGCGGTGCCGCCGGATGTTGATGTGAAAATGAAAGAGGAGGTTTTTTTATGGCAAAGCGTAAGGTACATATCGTGACCTATACCCACTGGGACAGAGAATTTCGCTGGGAGTTTGAGCGAACCAGGATGCGCCTGGTGGACTGTATCGATCATTTATTGGAGATTATGGAGCAAAGAAAAGATTACCGCTCCTTTTTATTGGATGGTCAGTTGACACTCATTGATGATTATCTGGAAATCCGTCCGGAGAGAAGAGCCATCATTCAAAAACTGGCAAAAGAAGGCAGGCTTGAGGTGGGCCCCTGGTATACTTTGGCGGACTGCGCGCCGGTTCAGGGTGAAAGCGTGGTGCGGAATCTGCTTTATGGCACCCGGAAATGCGAGGAATATGGCGGCCCGTTAAAGTGCGGTTATAACGTGTTTTCTTTTGGACAGATTGGCCAACTGCCTCAGATTTACAGTCAGTTTGGCATTGATACGGCAATATTTTACAAATATATGGACCCCAAAAAATCGAAATACCATGAGTTCTTATGGGAATCTCCCGATGGTACCAGAGCCCTTGCTTCACGGCTTGGCAGGGAAGCACGCTGGAATTTCTTCTTTGCCGCCCACATTCCAATTGTTTACGACAAAGATGCATGGGATAAGGAATGGCAGTATCACTGGGGCGAATTGGGAAAGACATTCCATACGGCCGACCCGGATAACTATTCCTGGTTTTATGAGATTTTAGATCCCGAAACCGGTTATCATAAGGAGAATATCCGTATGGCTATGGAGCGAGCGCTTTCCACCGTAGAGGGAACCGCCGCGCCGGAAACGGTACTTATGTTCGAGGGAACAGATTTTACCGAACCGCACCCCCTTCTGCCGGATATTCTGAAAGATATTCAGGATGCGTATGGCGATGAATTGGAAATTGTACACAGCACCCTGACGGACTACCTGGCGGATTTGAAGGAGAGCCTGAAGGATAAAGAACTGGATGTGGTTTCGGGGCCAATGCGGGATGGTCCGGTGGGCTCTATCCATACGGATGTTTTTTCTACCCATCCTGAAATTATGATTGAAAACAGCCATACGGAAAATACATTGGTTCGTTTTGCGGAGCCCCTTTCTGCTTTCGCGTGGAAACATGGGATAGAGCCGTATCCGTCCACTTATCTGGAAAAAACCTGGAAGCTGTTATTCCAGAGTCATGCCCATGATTCTATGCATGGCTTAGGACCGCAGACACTGGCGGAAGGAGAGATGTCCCGGCTAAAGCAGGCGGGCATTATCGCAAAAGGTCTGGAACGCCGGGGATTGGAGCGAATCAATAAAGAAATCGATACTTCGAAGATATCCGACACCGAATATTTTATTTCCGTTCATAATGAGGCCGCTTTCCCACGCAGTGAGGTGGTGGAGTGTTATGTGGATGTTCCAAGAGATGCCAGACTTCATTACGTCCGTATAGAAGATTTGGACGGTAATCTTGTGGAGGTACAGGAAGTATCCCAGAAGGAAACCCGTGCAGGAATCTATCATCCGAGGAGCCGCAATATGCCGTTTTACTGCGTGAAAGTGCATTTGTATTTCTATGCGGAAGAGGTTCCGGCCTGCGGGTATAAGACTTTTAAATTGAAATGGGTTTCCAAAAACGAATATCCGTATCCCCATGAGGATTGGGATGCGCCCAGAATTTATGCCAAGAATCTGCTTTGCGGCGTCAACGAGGCGGAGAATGAATATCTGCGGGTCAAAATCCAGCCCAATGGAACCATTGATCTGTTAAATAAGGAGACAGGTTATACCTACAAAGGTATGGGTTATTTGATGGATATGGGGGATAAAGGGAATATGTGGATGTACGATACACCGGCGGGAGACCAGATTCTGAATAATTTAGGGGAAAACGCGATGGTCTCTGTCCGGGAAAACGGTCCTCTGGCTGTTCGTTTTATGATAAAGAACCGTATCGTAGTACCAAAAGAGTACAACTGGAGTAAAATGTGCCGTTCCGAGGAAATGGTAGAAATTCCGGTATGTACGGAAATTATTTTGAGAAAGGGAAGCCGGTATCTGGAGTGCGGCACTACTATTGAAAATACCGCAAAGGATCATTATTTGAAACTGTGCTTTCCGACGAATCTCAATGCGGCAATCACCAGCGCGGATGGTTCCTTTATGGTTACGGAATATCCCGTGTTGCCGTCTGAAAACGGTGAACTTCGGGGCAACGAGCTCGCAAGGCATCCTATGCAGTTATGGATGAATCTGGAGAGCAACGGACAAGGATTTGCCATCCTTTCAGATGCCACCAAAGATTACGAAATAATGGAACATGATGACCGGCAGACCATTGCTGTGGGATTGGTTCGGGGGACTCGTCTCCGTATTGCCTGCGATAACCGTCTGTGGATGGAATATCCCGGCGATGAAAGCTCCCAGTCTTTGCGGAAATTTACTTACCGATATGCGCTGATGCCTTACTGCGGAAATTGGGAACAGGCGAAGCTGTATCAGGAGGGAATGGCCTTTAATGTTACCCTTCACGCCTGTCAGTTTGGACGTCAGCAGGGACAGTTCCCGGCCGTTCACAGCTTCATGGAGATTTCAGGGGATAACCTGGTTCTCAGTTGTATAAAAAAGGCAGAGGAGCGTGACAGCCTGGTAATCCGTATCTACAACCCCACGGATCACAGTATTCAAGGAACGCTGAAAACGGCTTTGCCCTGTGAGAAAGCATACCGGATACAGCTTGACGAGACGCGCGAAGAGGAACTTGCTTTCATAAATGGCGCCATTTCACTAGCAGTGCCTAAGGGTAAGATTATTTCCATTGAACTGGAATAGAAAGAGGAAAACGGATGAAACAGCCATTGAAAAAAGTTTTTGTGGTGTTCAAAACCCACTTCGATATCGGGTTCACCCATTTAGCAAAAGATGTGGTTTCCTGGTATGGCAAAGAAATGATTGAAGATGTGCTGCAGGTTTGCAGGGCCACCAAAAACGAACCGGAGGGACATCGGTATGTGTGGACGGTTCCCTCCTGGCCTATGAAAAAAACACTGGAAACCATTGAGAATCCGGAGGTGTTAAGGGAAACAGAAGAATATCTCCGGAGCGGACAGTTGGTGTGGCATGGACTTCCGTTTACGACCCATACGGAGGTTTGCGGTATGGAGGATTTTGTACGAGGAATGCTCACCGGTATGCGGCTGGGGGAAACCTATGGCCGCAGGGTACGGGACGCGAAAATGACGGACGTTCCGGGACACCCATGGATTTTGCCAACGTTACTTCATAAAGCCGGTATTCGGTTTTTGCATTTGGGCAGTAATTTCTGCGCTACGCCGCCTAACGTTCCCAGATTGTTCTGGTGGGAAGGGCCGGACGGAAGCCGTCTGCTGACTTATTACTCCAAAGGCGGTTACGGTTCAGATTTGATTCCGCCTGAGGATTGGGAATATCCTTATTGGCTGGCCATGCTTCAGACATTGGATAACCTGGGGGCCCAAAATACCGATTATCTTCAGGAGATGTTTGAACGGGCGCAGCGGGAACTGCCTGGGGTGGAAATTTCTATCGGAACCCTGGAAGACTTTGGCGAAGCCATGATTCAGAGCGGCGTGGAGATTCCTGTCATCCGTGGGGATCTTTCTGACAGTTGGATTCGCGGTGTGGGCTCCGCTCCCCAGGGGGTTGCAGAACTGAGACGGCTCCGCTCCCAGGCAGAAGGCTGTCAGTCTGCCCTGGTCTTAGCACAGGCGATGGAGCAGGATAAAATGGAAGCATTGTGTGACGAGGCTTACGAAAAGCTTCTGCTGTTTGCGGAACATACCTGGAGCATGGATACCAAGGTGACCATTCTGCCGGAGCGTTATTATGGCGCACCCTGGATTGGCTTTCGTTTTTGGGAGACCGGAACTTACGATAAAAATCTTTTTGAACGTTTGCGCACATCTGATGCGGGGTATCTAAAGCTTCAGGAATCCTGGAAAGAGCAGTTGGATTATCTTTCGGATGCGAGAAACAGTCTTAAGAAAGCGGAAGAACTGCTGCAAAAGAGCCATACTGCAGATTTGACGGTTTTGGGCACTTTGGGATTTGAAATACGGCACACACTAGACCTTGATGATTGGGTAAAAGATTATGAAACACCCTGGGGGCTGGAGGATAACCGTGGAAATGTTGTGCCGATTTACCGGAATATGCAGGGCAGGCCTGTGGCCGATATCGTTCTTCCGGCACTGGGCGCGGAGAGCTATCGCATCGTTGCCACCGGGAATGCGGAAGAAACCATCGTGGAAATTGCCCGGATGGAAGAAGGAATGGCGGTATTGGAAAATCAATGGATTCGGGCCGTTATCGATCCGGAACACGGAGTGGTAGTCTCGCTGTTCTATAAGCCTGCGCAGCGGGAATGGGTAAATAGGGATGCGGCATTCGGTTTCGGACAGTATCAATATGACATCTATTCCAGCCAGGAACTGGATGATTATCTGAAAGATTATCTCTACATACTTCGGGATTGGGGCGTGAATGATACTGGAAAAGCAGGTTATCCAAAAGAGCAGGGCCACGAGAGTTTTGTTCCATCAAGCTTCAACTGCCAGATCAAAAACGGACCAGGATGGGGAGGCGTGGAATTAACGGCAGAGATTTGCGGGCGAAGCATTACGAATTACGGAAATGCAAGATACCTGAAAACAGAAATCATATTGCGGGAAAAGGGAAGCTGCCTGGATTTTACTTATCATTTGTTGGATAAACAGCCTACGCCTTTTATTGAATCCGGACATTTTGTATTTCCGTTACAAACGGAAAAGCCGCAGTATCTGCTGAACAAGCTCGGCTGTGTGCTAGACCCCCAGAAGGATGTTCTGGACGGCTGCAATATGGACCTTTACTGTCTGGAAGGCTGGACAGCGGTGGAAGAGAATGGCTGCGGTATGGCCATCGCGGTAAAGGAAGCGCCGCTGATGTCCTACGAAAATCCAGGAATTCTCCGGTTTGACCGAAAACCGGAAATCCAGGAATCCACGCTGCTGATGCAGGGATTTAACAATGCATGGGGGACGAATTTCCCACAATGGACAGAGGGAAATATGACCTTCTCCTACCGTCTGATTCCCTATACAGGCAGTTGGCGTGAAAACCATATTTGGCAGAAGGCGGAAGAATTTAGATATGTACCGTTTATCACGAAGGGAACTGTTGAGACAAAAAGAAATATCGTCAAAGGGGAACTGGAAGGTTTACGGATTCAAACATTAAAGCAATCGGAGGACGGAAAGGGTTATGTTCTCAGAGTCAGCGACATTAGCGGCGAACGACAAGTAAAAACGATCCATTTTGCCGTACCGGTAAAAAATGTTGCGCTATGTACTCTTATGGAAGAAAAGAAGGAAGTGTTGAAACTATCGAAGGAGAACAGCATAGCTTTTGAATCCGAACCATACGAAATACATACCTGTTATTTTGAAGTTTAAAGGTAGAGGAAAATGAAATGAAGAAAAGTTATCCGGGAATCGGGCAAGTAGAAAATATGGTAGAGCTTCCTCAGACCTCTGATGGAAGCTTCACTGTTGGAAAGGAGGGAGTGAAGGCAATCTACACCCCTCTGGATCAGAAGGTGGAGTTTGTCTCTTTTGCGGACAAGACCATGTGCCATGTGAAGTCCGCCATGGGCTATCCTGCCTGGTACAAGGTGCCTGAGGTGCGCTATGAGGGGAAGGCCACGGCCATCCTGATGGATCTGGACGGCACCAGCGTCCGCAGCGAGGAGTTCTGGATGTGGATCATCGAGCAGACCATTGCAAAACTCATGGGAAATCCCCGTTTTACACTGGAGGAGGCGGACGAGTCCCACGTGTCCGGTCATTCTGTGTCGGAGCATTTACAGTACTGTATTGACAAGTACTGCCCCGGAAAAAGTCTCGCTGATGCAAGACGGATTTACTTTGGCACCACGGAATATGAAATGCAGGAAATTCTGGAGGGGAGAGGAAAGGAGGGAGCCTTCACGCCGGCCCCCGGCTTAAAGGAATTTCTGGAAGAGGTGAAAGGGAACGGTATCCGTATCGGCCTTGTGACCTCCGGCCTCTACAACAAGGCCATGCCGGAAATCATCTCCGCCTTCCAGACTCTTAAGATGGGTGATCCACTGGAATTTTACGATGCGGTTATTACGGCGGGAACAACCTTCAAGAAGGGGCAGTCGGGAACCATCGGTGAGCTGGCGCCCAAGCCCCATCCCTGGCTGTACGCTGAGACGGCCAAGGTAGGTCTTGGCATCCTGGAAGAGGAGAAGTGTCATGTGCTGGGGTTTGAGGACTCCTCTGCCGGAATCATGTCCATCCGCCTGGCCGGGTTTGCGGCAGTGGGTATCAATGGTGGAAATATCCGCAAGAGCGGGATGGATTCCTTGTGCATGAAGAAGTACGATTTGCTATGTGACGCACTACCATTGATTTTGAAAAATAATTTATAAGAAATGATTTTCTTGCAGTCTTGTAGGATTCCTTTTTGCGGGATAAAAAACGCCAGGTTATCCATAGTATCTCCGATAAGTGGAAGGCGTAATTCCAAAATAATTCTTAAAAGTCTTCCGGAAATATCCGGTTTCCAGATAGCCCAGGCGTTCGGCGATTTCATCAATGCTGAGGCTGCTTTCCACCAGAAGGGAACAGGCCCGTTCCATTTTTTTGCTGATGGAATACTGCATGGGCGAAATACCGTACCACTTCTTGAACATGTGGCTGAAGTGGTATTTTCCCATGCCGGCCTGGGCGCTGAGTTGCTCCAGGGTCAGGCTGGTGTGGGTCTGCTCGGCCATAAAACGGGCGGCCTGTTGTAATTGCGGCGGGATATTGGGATTCTCACGGGTGTTCGGAGAAGTTTTCACCAGGATTTTCATCAAAACGCCATACAGATGTCCCGCCAGTTCGGATTCCATGCAATGGGAGCGAGAAAGGGAAAAGGCCTCCAGGAAATTCTGCTCCAGTTCAGGCATATGAAGCAGGCAGGGTAGCGCGTCGTTCTGTTTAAGGCTTTCTATCAGATGCTCCGTGCCTGCGCCCCGGAAATGAAACCACAGGAGATGGAGGACGTCTTTGGAATCAGAATAATACACATGGGAATCCATCAGATTGAGAATGCCTACATCTCCCTGGTGAAGCGCATGGGATGTGCCATACTGTTCTACATGAAAAGTTCCCCGGTGCACATAAAAAGCTAGGTAATTGTAGAAGCTTTTCCGGTCAATCCGAAAATCGGGTTCGGCCGTGTAGCCCATGGCATCGGACACCAGCAGGCATTTTTCCGCCCATGGGGACGGCGTCTTAAAATAAGTGTAACGATAGTGTCCCAAAAGACCCATTGTGCTCATCGATGAGCTGCCCTGGCATGAACTGAATGTGGATGGATTCCTTACACTGCAATGTCAGGATCCGCTCTTTCGCTGGGCGGAGGATTTCCTGCGAAAAACCATTTTCAGACACACCTATTTTCCGGGAGATATGCTGGTAAAACCTTATTTCCCGGTTTGGAAGGTCATACATACCACCGGAATCGGTGTGGAGGTACGGGAGGAAACGCTGGCTACGGATTCCGCAAACGCAGTGGTCTCACACAAGTATGAAAATCAGTTCCATTCCATAGAAGATGTGGAAAAGCTGCGCAATCAAGTGATAACCTATGATGCGGAAGCTTCCCTGTATCAGTATAGCAAAATCTGTGAGGCAATCGGGGACATTCTGCCCGTAAAGCTGGTGGGGGAGGCCACAGGTTACGGACTGGGGCATAAGCCATGGGATATTATCGCGTCGGTTATGAATGTGGATAATCTTCTCTATGGCCTGGTGGATGAGCAGGAGATGATGCATGCCTTGGCAGGGAAGCTGACGGATATTTTCGTGGATACGGTGAGACAGTACGAGGAATTGAACCTGCTGGACGCGGACAGCGCCTACTGTCACAGCTCCAGCGCCGCCTCCCGGGATTTGTTAAAGAAGCCCATAGATTACCAGCATGTGAAGCCGGAAAATGTGTGGGGACGGGGGCTGGCACAGATTTTTGCCTCGGTATCTCCGGCCATGCACGAGGAGTTTGAGATACAATATGCCATAAAAGCCTTAAAACCGTTCGGACTGGTTTACTATGGCTGCTGTGAACCGCTGGACAACAAAATCGAGATTGTGAAAAAGATTCCCAACCTACGGAAAATTTCCATCACGCCCTGGGCGGATATCAACCGGGCCGCGGAGGCTGTGGGGGGAAACTATGTGATCTCGGCAAAGCCCAATCCGGCCAACCTGCCCTTTGCGGAGGAAAATCCCGATCTGATTCGTCAGGAGATCAGAGGGCTGGTGGAGGCATGTAGGAAAAACGGGACGCCCTGCGAGATACTGCTGAAGGATATCAGTACGGCAGGCTATAACCTGAAGAACCTGATTGTGTGGAACCAGATTGCCAGGGAGGAAGCGGAGAGGTAGGTCTTATTGAGCCATGCGGTTTTTTACATACTGGGTAGGCGTAAGCCCCGTTGCCTTTTTGAAGCATCTTGAAAAATAGTTGATGTCGTCAAAGCCCGCCCGATGCGCAATCTCCGAAACAGGCAGATCGGGCTCCCGGTACATCATGGAAACGGCCTCCTGTATGCGCAGATTTTGGAGATACTGTTTCGGCGTAAGCCCCATCATTGCTTTGAATAAGCGGATAAAATAATCGGTGCTGATGTTGAGGGAAGCTGCCAGCTTGCTAATCTGCAGAGGGCTCTGGTAGTTCTGGTTCATATAGAGCAGTGCCGTTTTGAACCGCTCGTTCTGTACGGGAAAGGGATGGGGCTTTGCCGTGTAAGCCTGCTCCCGCAGCAGTACATCAAAAATGGAAAGCAGCGCAATCTGGATGGACAGAGCGTTTGATCTGGGACTGGCGCTATATTGTTCCAGCAGTTGAAGCTGCTTTAATATCTCCTGCTCATACGCTTTCTCTCCGGTGATATGCTGTGTCAGGCTTATGGAGTCGGAATGAAATCTGGAAAAATATTGGCGGTAGATATAACTCTCCGAATCGGGACACAAAAACTTCAGACCAAAAACAAAGCAGCTGTAGCCGGAGCCTTTTCCGGCTTCACAGTTGGAGGTCGTGTGGATGGCGTAGCGGTCAATCAAAAGGGCCTGGTGTTTCCTGATTGTAAATAGCTGCCCGTCAACGTAAAACTGAAATCTTCCGTCCCGGACGTAGATAATTTCCCATTCGTCATGCCAGTGGGCGTCAAAAAAGAGCGAATAGTCAAAACGGTTGTGGGGATAAAAGGCATAGTTAAATTCCCTGCTCCCGTGGGTATAAATTTCTTTTGAGATGATCTTAGACATAGCGGCACCTTAACTTTTCAAATATATCTTATTGTACCAGATTTATGACCATCTGAAAATACCCCAGGCGGGAAAACCAATAAAAAACAGATCGATTTTGTGCTAAAAAAAGCAGATTTTGTTCTAACAGTTTCCGGTGACATATGCTATTATGACACCAGGAGCGAGAGTTACATGTGTTATGTCTGCGCAAAGGACACGACACCAGGAACCGCCAAAATAAGAACCGGGAGGGCTACATATGGTCTACACAGTAGAAAACAAATTAATGCGGGAATATGACGGGGAAAAGCTGCAGATTGAGGCATACGGAGAGAACAGTCTCCGGGTTCGGGTGACCCGGCGGGACGCGTTTTCGGAGAATGACTGGGCATTGCTTCCCCAGGAAGCGCGGAAGGCAGAAATTTCCATCGTACAAAACAAGAAGGAGGGGGATGACCCCAAGGTAAATTCCGAGGAACGGATTGTCGGCGACGGAGCCGTTATGGTAAATGGAAAGCTGAAGGTTATCATTACAAAAGCAGGGAAACTGATTTTTGAAAACAGCATGGGAGACATCCTCTTAAAAGAACTGGAATGTGACCGGCACAGCAGTTTGGGAATCCGCTCCCGGGAACTGAAAAGTCTTGCCGGCGGAAATTTCAGGGCCAGCCTGAAATTTGAGGCCGACCCAAAGGAGAAGCTGTTCGGTATGGGACAGTACCAGAACGGGATTTTTAATCTGAAGGGCAGTGTTCTGGAGCTGGCCCAGCGAAATTCCCAGGCCTCCGTTCCCTTCGTTTGCTCCAGCTTGGGCTACGGCTTCTTCTGGAACAATCCCGCCATAGGCAGAGCCACTTTCGGAACGAATATGACGGAGTGGGAGGCTGAGAGCACCGGTCAGATGGATTTCTGGATCACGGCAGGGGACAGTCCCGAAGAAATTTTGAAGCAATATATGACTGTTACCGGCCGGCCGCCCATGATGCCGGAGTACGGACTGGGCTTCTGGCAGTGCAAGCTGCGGTATCAGACCCAGGAGGAACTGCTTACCGTTGCCAGGGAATACCACCGCCGTGGCGTACCCCTGGATGTGATCGTGGCGGATTTCTTCCACTGGACCCTGGAGGGCACCTGGGCTTTTGATCCGCAATACTGGCCGGATCCCAAGGCCATGGTCCGGGAGCTGGAGGAGATGGGCACAAAGTTGATGGTGTCCATCTGGCCCACCGTATCGGTCTATGCGCCGGATTACGGCGTTATGAGGGAAAAGGGATTTCTGGTCCGCTCCGAATCCGGAGTGAACATCAATATGCTGATGATAGACCCCACCTCCTTTGTGGATATGACCAACCCGGAGGCCCGTAGCTTTGTATGGGATAAGATTAAGAAAAATTATTATGACAGCGGGATTAAGACCTTCTGGCTGGATGTGGCGGAGCCGGAGTATTCCAGCTATGATTTTGAAAATTACAGATATCATCAGGGCTCCGTGCTGGAGGTGGGAAACCAGTATCCCATGTGGTACGCAAAGATGATATACGATGGACTGATACAGGCCGGCGAACAGGATGTGGTCAGCCTTATCCGCTGCGCTTGGGCAGGCAGTCAGCGGTACGGGGCGCTGGTGTGGTCCGGGGATATTCCCTCCACCTTTGAGTCCTTTAAAATCCAGATCATCTGCGGCCTACAGATGGCCATGTCGGGAATTCCCTGGTGGACCACGGATATCGGGGGCTTTCATGACGGCGATATCCATGATCCGAAATTCCAGGAGCTCTTGATCCGCTGGTTCCAGTACGGTACCTTCTGCCCGGTAATGCGGCTCCATGGCAACAGAAGCCCCTATAAGGAGCCCTTAAGCACAATCGGCGGCGGGAGGTGTGGCAGCGGCGCGGAGAACGAGATCTGGTCCTATGGGGAAGAGAACTATGAGATTATGAAGAAGTATATCGAAATCCGTGAGAAAATGCGTCCCTATACCCGGCGGCTGATGCAGGAGGCCAGCGAGACGGGAGCGCCCGTCATGCGCCCGTTGTTCTATCAGTTCCCGGAGGACGCCGGGGCCTGGGAGATTCAGGACCAATTCCTGTACGGCGATAAGGTTTTAGTGGCGCCGGTGACGGAATATTTACAGAGGGAGCGGGAGGTTTATCTGCCTGCGGGCGCGGACTGGACAGAACGGAGTACCGGGAAGAAGTACCGGGGCGGCCAGACAGTCCGGGCCGAAGCGCCTCTTTCCGTGATTCCTGTGTTTGCGCGGGAATAAAAGGAGGTTTTAGCCGTGGAATTTACATCAAAGAGGAGACTGCTGGCGGCAATCCGCGGGGAGGAAGTGGACCATATCCCATTTTCTCCCTTCCTTGCCTATTATTTTGATTTCCTGCCCCGGGAGGTTCAGGAAAAAGGGCAGCTGGAATATTTAAAAGCCATGGGGGCGGATCCGCTGCTTTGGGGATCTATATCCGCCTATACCATCCGGCGCAGGGAATGTTCTGTTTCGGAAAAGAGTGAAGGGAACAAGCGCTATATCACAACCCATACGCCCAAGGGAGATTTGTACTCTACTTACACTTATGTGCCGGAATCCAATTCCTGGTTTCTGACGGAGCATCCGGTAAAAGATATCGAGGACTTTCCGGCGGCGATGGCCTTGTATCAGGATATGGAAGTGGTGGAGAACATCAAGGAGGCAAACCGGCAGATAGATTTGCTGGGAGAAGAGGGACTGCATATTGCGTTGCTGGGGGCGGATATGAAATCCGCGTATCAGCATATGCTGGAGCACCTGATCGGAACGGAAAATCTGATTTATCTGACCATGGATTATCCCGATGAAGTTAGGGAACTGGCGGATACGATTGCCGCAAAGAATTTAAAAACTGTGGAGTACACGGCAGAAAGCAGGATAGAAGCCTGCCTGTCCTGGGAGGACAGCTCCACCACCAATTTAAGCCCGGCTTTATATCGGGAATACATCCAGCCGGAAATTACCGCCTGGAATCGTATGCTGAGAGACGCAGGGAAGATTTACGTCCAGCATGCCTGCGGCCATATCAAGGATCTGCTGCTGCCCATGGCTGAGCAGGGGGTGACGGCGGTGGAATCCATTTCTCCGCCGCCCACCGGAAATGTGACCCTGGAGGAGGCCAATAACATACTGCCGCCCCAGGTGAGCCTGATCGGAGGAATCGAACCGGTGCAGTTCTTAAATGCTTCGGTGGAGGAATTACTGGGATATGTGGATAACGTGTGCCATAGAATGAAAGGGCGTGGATTTGTGCTGGCCAATAGTGACAGCTGCCCTCCGGGCGTGGAATATGAGAAGTTTGTAAAAATTGCGCAGTTTGTGAAGGAAAGGAAAAGGGGATGAAGCTGGATTTTAGGACAAAAGAACCGATAAACAAAGGCTGGTCCGGAGATAAAAAATACTGTGTCACCGATGAGACGGGCACAAAATATCTTCTGCGTGTGTCTGACATTGCGGAGTATGACGCCAAAAAGGCTGAATTCAATGGGATGAAGCAGGTGGCGGCCCTCGGCGTTCCCATGTGCGAGCCCATCAGCGGACCACGGATAAGTGGCAGCTTGGCGACAAGCTTTTTGCAGTCGCGGCAAGGGCTGTAAGCGGTGACAGGGCTTTCCGGCAGCAGTCCATCCGGCAGTTTCGAGAGGAATGGGAGGCGGCTTATGAAGCGACTGCTTATCGTTGACGGCAGCAACCTGTTGTTCCAGATGTTTTTTGGAATGCCGGCGAGAATTACAAACTCGGCCGGAAAAGCAATCCAGGGAACCCTTGGATTTGTGGGTGCGCTGCTCAAGATCATCCGCATAACCGAGCCGACGCATGCTGTCGTGCTGTTTGACGGAGAGCATGAGAATGAGCGTTCCGCACTGAATGCCGATTACAAGGCAAACCGCATGGATTACAGTCAGATGGCGGAGGAGGAGACGCCGTTTTCACAGTTGCCGGATGTGTATGCTGCGCTGGATTATCTTGGAATCCGGCATGCGGAAACTACCACCTGTGAAGCGGATGATTGGATTGCCGGTTACGCTTATGCCTATGGGCAGGAAACGGAAATCATCATTTCATCATTTGACAGCGATTTTTTTCAACTCATAACCGATAAGGTGTCGGTGCTCAGATATCGCGGAAAAAACACCGTAATCTGTACACCGTCTTACATAAAGGAAAGATTCGGTATTGAACCGGGGCAGTATGCGGATTTTAAATCCCTTACCGGCGACGCTTCCGATAATATCAAAGGTGCCGATAAGATTGGCCCGAAGACAGCGTCTCTGCTATTAGAAGAGTTTGGAAATCTTGAGAAGGTACTTTTATATGCTGAGAAAATAAAAAGGCCGTCTGTCAGGGAGTCAATTTTCAGAAATGCGGACAGACTTCGAACAAATTATAAGTTGATCAAGCTAGGCGGTTTGCAGACACTGCCATTTTCCATGGAGGAGCTCGCCTATGGGTACGGCGGCATAACCACCAATGAAGTGTTGGAGGGAATCGGGGTAAGATAATTTAGCAAGAAGGAGGGGGATTTCCTCTATATGTGCGAAAATCCCCCCGTCCAGTCAAAAGAACTCAGATTCTGTACCTGAACTTAGATTTTATATTTTAAAAACAATTCCTGCTGATAGGCTCTGTCCGATACGGCCCGCTCAATGTCATCCATGCGGGAGTCTTGAATTAACCGCTGAATCAGAAGGTTTACCCGTTCTTCGCCTTTTTTTTCACCAATCTGGATTCCATCTTCTCTTACCCTTTGAAATACCGTACTCACGTTATATCCGCCTCCTTCTTTATTTCGAAACTGCTCCTTTTTCTTCACGAGATCCATTTCCTTATTATCAAAAAATGTGGATAACAATTCAAAGGTTTCCTCGCTTACATTGGAAAATTCCCGGCTGTTCTGTTCCACATACTGCTCCATTTTCTTTTCATTCCCGGAAAAGGGCAGAAGTTCAAACACCTGCTTAAGTCCGGTGCGGAAATTTCCGGGCTGAACATTTCCCGCATGCACCAGATTCATTCTGTAATCGGATATGTAATCGTAAATCCATTCTTCCCCGTCCGGTATATCCAACAGTTCAAGTAGCCGTGTGCTGCCATCCCATTCCCTTTCCCCGTAGTAAAATACGAAGTTTACAATGGGTACGAACCGCTCATCCTTTTTGATACCGGACAAAAATTCGTCTCCCGATTTGAGGCTTTTTTCTTCTCTGCGCTTCAATTTTCTCAGTCTTAACTGCTCTCCATAGCCGCCCGCTTCATACCCCATTTCCCGGATGACCA
>CALWLN010000155.1 GCA_944381535.1 uncultured Lachnospiraceae bacterium | reverse complement strand
CCAGAATTCCATTCTTAAAGCCTAGAAACTTCGATACTTTCTCACCGGATCGAATCTCAAATCCCATTCCGATCTCCGCATCGTTGGTGCGCTCCATGGTTCCCGTCACCTGCCAGGTCTTGCTCTTGCCATACAACGACACTTTTTTGTTTGACTGGGTGACTGACGTAAAGGAACCCTCCGCAAAATCATAGCTGTCAGCATCCGGCGTCTCGGAATAGTATCTCCATGGCGCCGATTCAGCCGCGTCAACCTCTTTCTCAGACAACAGCTTCACATTGCGGAATTGGGCAAGCCCCAGATTCGCGTCACAGGTACACAATCCCACCTCTACTTCTGAAGTCTCCCGGTCATATTCCGGGAACATGGAAAGCATATTGACACACTGAGTCTGTATTCCATTGTACAGGATATAGAAATATCCATCCTTCACAAATGCTTCCACATGACAATTCCCATTGCTGTCAAAAGGCGTTACCAAATCCAGCGTCCGCAGGTATGCCACGGAATCCCATCCATAATTGTCCTGGCGGCGCGCCTGATCGTTGCCCTGCATAAGATACTGTACGGAACGATCCCCCACGCGCACTGTCACGCCGTACCCGGAGGCGGAATTCTCCATATCCAGCATCTTGATATCTGCAGAAATACCTGTATTTTTCACCGTTGCTTCATTGCTCAGCGTAGAGAAGCCAAAGCTGGTGGCCGGCAGATATACGCCGGTAAGCACATCATATGCCACGCCGTCAAGCTGCGCTCCCTGTACCTCCTGCTCCAGATGCAGCTTCTTCTCTGCTTCCTCGTCGAAGCAGACGGTCACATTTCTGATTTTTAATTCATCATATCCCTTTGGTCCGTCAAAGGTAGAAAATCCAATCTCGTATTGTTTCTCTGCAGTCCATGTCTCGTCAAAATGATTCAGCGGGAGCCGAAGCACGGTCTCCCCGTCCACACTGCCATAGAGAATGCCTTCATAAACCGCCCATACCATATCATGGCTGGAGGCGCTTCTGTTCTGTAGCATATCCGCTACCACAGATGAGACCTCTGTTCCCCAGGCGCCCTCGTTATTCTGAGCCCAGACAAAGGCTCCGCCTTCCCAGGAACCTCCGTTGTTATATTTAAACTGCGCATCCCCGATGACGCCGGAATCATACCAATGATCCTTTCGTACATAGACGCCCCGATCCGCAAACCAGAATTGCCGGTTGGTATCGCCGCTGCGCAGCGTGATTCCAAACATGTTTGACTCAGAGCCGGTGATGTCATAGGTCGCGGACAGGTAGACCGTACTGCCTTTCCCCTTCAGATAGGCATATGTAGTGGAATTTTTTTCTCCCAAATTCTCCAGGCAGTCTTCCTCGGAATTGTAGAACCACCCTGATATATTCTCCAGCTTCACCTCAACCAGGACGTCGTAAGCTATTTGTTTCAGATCCTCCAGGACATCCGAAGAACGTTGTCCGTTAATGTAACAACCGGAGGTTGTAAAATACTCGTCCAACGAATCCACAAATGCGTCTGCCGGAGCATCGACCGGTCCCACGCCATAAACGTTGGTATAAACCGCAGACTCTTTCCCGCTTTCATAGGTAACGGTGATCTCAGTGCGCACCCGGTCGTAATAAACCTTCAATCTTGATCCGGCCTCCACAACCTTCTTTTGGTCGCCAATTTCCTGATTCATCGTAAAGCCATCCTTATGATTCTCCGGTGCCTGCACCTCGGAAAACGCATATGCCTGGAATTTCTTTGTCTCTTTTTCCGAGTAGCTTCCAAGTTTCTCTGCGGATTCATAATAGAAATCCACATAGTAGTCGATCTCTGCCACATCAAAGTACACTTCCAGGATACATTGCCCCAGCGCTTCCTTCACCGTTCCGCTCCACACACCTTTCTCCCGGTTCAGAGTATAATTTTCAGGAACTTGCTTTAGCGCTTCTTCCTCAGTCAGTTCCACTTTACTTCCGACCAGCCGTTCAAACCTTTCCTCGGTGACCTCATATCCACTCCGATCCCTTTTCTGTGTATACCAGCGAATCTTGTAGTCGGAATATTCCATTCCTGCTGCCTTCACCGTCACCATACAGGAAACGCTGTATTCGCTCCCGGCATACCTTGCGACTGCAGTCACCCTGGTCTCTCCGCCGGCGACAGCCGTCACGGTGCCGTCTTCAGCCACCGTGGCAACCCCTTCCTCTGCGCTAATCCAGGAAAACTCCGGCTTAAGGCCCCTGCTGCCGCGATCCGGTATCACATCAAGCTTCAGCGTATTTCCCACATTCAGCGCTACATCCCGCTCATTCAGACTGAATTTGTATATTTCTTTTCTGCCTCCAGCAGCGTTTCTTGCCAGTGCAAACCACAGCCCGAACGCCAGCGCCAGAATCAATAGCAGTACACCCGTGCCAGCCAGAATCAGCTTTTTCTTGTTCTTCAAACGATTTTCCACTTTTTTTCCTCCTTCCTTGATTTGTATATTTATAATTGCCTCTGTGCAAATCGTTTATCTGCAATATCGTTATACTTCCGGATCAATTCCGTCTCCTTCGGATCATAAGGACGAAGGTTTGGACGATACAAGTCATGCTGCCATTTTGTAAAATCATAATCCACATGCAGATTGGGATCATAGTACTGTTTCCAGAAGTCTTCCCACGGCTCGTTGGTCTGAGTCTTCCCCACAACAAAGCCCCAGCAATAATTGGCAACCTTCGTCATATAGAACAGCGGATAGACATTATGTACCTCGTTGTGATTGATGCGGTGCAGCCATTCCGTGCAGAACAAGGGACGGTGATGGACGCGCAGTTGATCTACCTCCCGGCAGAGATTTACAAAAGAAGAATAGCAGTGAAAGCTGATCACATCCGAATGATCCAACGCAATCTGTTCCTCCTTCGTCCCCGGAGCGTCATCTTCTCCCACACCTCTCCATATATCTGCTGTCACAGGCTGGCTTGGATCACAGGAGCGCACCACGTCGAACAGCTTCTCCAATATAGGAACACACGCCTCATGAAGCGCTGCCCCCGGCTCGTTATAAATGTTCCAGCACAGCACTCTGCTGTCATTGGCATACTTCGTTACGATGTCCTCAATCATCTGCCAGAACTTCGGCGCTAGAAATGGAGATTGTGCATAATGCCATCTTGGCAGAGCCTCTTCCTCCGGTTCTAACGGAAAACGCCCCTGATGATACCCCAGCGCGTACTTCTGCTCGCCGATGGAAATGGGCTTAAAATCCTGGAAGGATCCACGCGGAAGATCTTCCTCATGGGTAAGACAAATCATAACATAGAGATGATGTTCTGCGCACGTGGTAATATATTCCTCCAGCATATTCATAAAAAACTCCGGTTCATTCAGCCATGCTTCAAATATGATCCATAGCCGCACCGTGTTAAACCCAAGTTCTTCGCACAATGCAAGCTCCCGTCTCGCCGTTGCAAGCTTCTCTTCTGCCCGGTAGCTCTGCCACATATCAAAACGGTTGGCGCAATCGCTCCCGATAAAATTACACCCGCGCAGCCACGGCAATTTTGCATACCATTCGTTGACCTGTTCTACAGGCCATTGTGTTTTCATATCAATCCTCATTCCTTTCCAGTGTCTTAGCTTTACATAAATTATATAATCTTTCTTACCTGTGAAAAACGGAATTTTTTACGAAAAAGGTGGAAAATCGTCCTTGTTCTCAACGGTATCCCCCCAAAAAAAGCACAAAAAAAGAACCTGCCGTTATCAAAGCTGACAAATTCTTTTTTTCTGTCCTTTATCCTATATCATAATTTCCAGTCAAAAAGCATCCGGGGCATCCCTCTCTTCGTCATTCCTTATACTCTCTGGTACTATCCCGCTTCGGATACTTTCGGAACTGGCTGGGTGTCATTCCGTATTCTTTTTTGAAGCACTTCGAAAAATATTTTTCATCCTCAAAAGACAGGTAATGAGCAATCTCCGCGATGGACTCATCCGTCTGTCGGATCAGCTGTTTCGCGTAATCCAGCTTGATGGTCATATAGTATTTCATCACAGAAATGCCATACCGTTCCGCAAAAAAACGGTGTGCCACCGATTTGCTGATATGCAAATCCGAGATCATCTTCGCAACCGTCAGATTCTCACGAATATGGTCATACAGATAATCCTTGATCTGAACAGCCAGATCTTTCTCTTTTTTCCTTCCAGGCTCCTGCTTCTTCACCTGTTGAAAGAGCTGAACTATAAGCAATTCAAGCTCATCGTTGGGAATGACATCTTCCCTCTCTATATTCGCAAAAATCCGTTCGAAAATCGGATGGATATCCATCTGCCGAACAATCACGCTGTCCTCCACCTGATACAGCGCTGCCAACCGGTCCGCCAATTCCCCGCGCAGCACAATAAACTCTTTTTTGAAAGGATTCTTATGATCGGCATAGTAGATATGGTACTGTCCCTTATTCAAGAAATACATATCGCCTGCATAAACGGTATAATTCTTCTCCGGCGTCTCGATATATCCTTTCCCTTCCAGCACATACTCGAATACGTAATAACGGTAATTCATCTTGGAAGGGATGACATTTTGCATCATCCTATAGTCCGGATTTGGATTGGTCACCCCCGCAAGATTGATTTCGAGGATATTATTAATGTATACGTCGTCACTTATAATCTTTTCTCCAAAAGAATTAATGAACATATCGCCTCTCCTCTCCAAAACAGAACATTGTATCGCATTGTTGTGTATAAAAATATCTATTACAATCTCTTTTTTTATTTTTATTATACGCCGGCATATTACAATGTCAAGCAAAGAGTACACACAGAAACGGTCCGGTTTCAATGCGCTATGACTTTCTGCCCTATTGCCTTGGCAGTTTCAATAGATTATCCTGTTTTGTGTCATTGGCTTCAAATCTGACGTATTTTTCTCCGTAGATACTGCTGGCGGGTATTAAATGGGATACGGGAAAATATCTACCTATATGGTATTTGGGTTTTCAAGCAGATAGTCATGACGCTGTTCTTTTTTGTGATACATTTCTGTAATGTCCCAAAAATAGAATTGATAAAAAAAGAACCACTGCACAAATTGATATGCTCCCTTCTAAGTAAACAAGTGAAATAATAAAAACTTGCTACTTACAAGGGAGCATATCACATACCCCAGTTATAGAATACATCTTCTTTTGTAAGTAATCAAACAGAACGACTTATCCTACCTTTAATATACTTCTTCACCTCTCCAATTACTTCTTCGGCCGTTGCCACCTGTTCTACTACTTCCTCTTTACTGGCAATATAAAAATCATCATAATCGCTTTTATGGCGTATCACCTCTAATCTTGCCAGCTTACGGCCAATATCTTTGGAAAAAATATTCGTGTGAACATAATTTTTCTGTTATTTCCTGCTTTATATTTTCTGACTCAAAATCATCTATAGCCTGCTCCAGCTTATATTTAGCAACATCCTGATAATTCCCTGTCCGTTCTTTTTCCACTATAACTCCACACCTTCTTCTTCTACATTTTTATAAAACATATACGCATTTTTCCAGTAATTAAAATGGTCAACGTTCAGAACCACAGGCATAATCTCCGTCTGGTTCTCCCAGTTAAAATCATAGGTGATATCGGATACCTTATTTTGATACAGCTCCATTTGCGTCTCATCCAGGTCAACCAGTATCATGACGTCTATGTCAGAGTCATTTCTAAAATCACCCCTTGCATAAGAGCCAAATAAAATAATTTCAAAATAACATTACACCCAGACCGACCCATCATCGAATGATTCTCCAGCTTCCGGTGCCGTCACGATAACCGGCTTTCCTGCAAACCTGCTTTTTCCATGTCTTTTCCGTCTGTTCCCTCAGAAAATCAAGAAGAGGACGAAGCTCCTGCCTGACATCCCAGGCTTCCAGCGCGTCGTAGTAAAATTTTCGATCCTCCTCATGGATCGTCACAGGCGGGTGATTGTGCGTCACCAGAAAGTAATTCATTGCCAACCGGCCCGTGCGCCCGTTGCCATCCGCCAAGGGATGAATATTTTCAAATTTTGCCTGAAAACACGCCGCAGCTGTGAAAGCATCTTTGTCCGAGACTTCCTTTAACTCTGTCAGCAGTTCGGCCATTTCTTCCTGCACGTCCTCCGGCGGGGCTCCGATTTCCTCTTTTCCGGTCATATAATCGTGATGCTTATATTCTCCGGGTCGTTCCCCCAACTGCCATCTGCGTATATCATAGGTATTCCGGGTCAAACGCTTTTGCATTTTCTTGATGAGCGCTTCATCGAAAGGCCATTTTTCACGAAATGCTATCAAAAACAGTTCATAGGCATCCTTCTCGTTACGAATCTCAAACAATGTCCGCAAATCCCCGGTATAAGATGTTACCCCGTCATGCTCAAAAATTTCTCTGGTATCATGATAGGTAATATTATCATTTTCAATTTTGCCGGAATGATATGCAAAAGCGATGCTGTGTCCGTTCAGCGCTTCCGCAAGCTCAGCGTCTGTGGTTATCCCTTTTTCTCGCCACCAGGTAACGACTTTCTCGTAATCGGTCATTTTATCACATCCCTCCGGATTCTATCCTCTAGAATATATCCTCTGGGTTATATTTTCTCATATTTACGGCTGACATTCAAGCGAATTTATCCCTTGCCTAAAATCTCACACGGCACGTTGTAACAGTTCAGACAGCAAGCCACAGACCGCCTTCTCCGAAGGCTATTCGCTGCTGTGCAGCTCCAGCACCATCTCATCAAATCTCTCCAAAAATTCTTTGGAATTTGTCCAGGTCTGCGTGCCGTCATCATTTTCAAGCGGATACCCGGACAACTCTGCCAAAGCCGCAGCGCAGATATATTCATACATTCCTGCCTCAGGGCTTTTGTAAATAATCCAGTACAGGGGCTTCATAGCCGCCTCTCCCATGCCCAGTACCTTTTTGTACCGGTCGCTGTCAAACACCCTCACCCAGCCTTCGGTAATCACAATCTCCGGGTTCTCCCGCTCCGCTTCCATCTCCTCATCCACCAGCGTCTGAAGCTCAAAAGCAACAGCTTCCAGCATCTCTATATCCAAATGTTCCAAAAACAGCGCCTCATCAACACCCTCATCCGTAATTTCCGGCCAGTCCAATGAGGAACTTTCCTCCCCCTCCGGCGATTCCTCCGGCCTCTCTCCCAGAACTTCCTCCCTCAACTCCTCCCAGGTATCTACCGGCGTCTTTTCCAGGATTTCCCCCGCGATTCCTCCCACAGCTCCTCCGGCAAGCCGTCCCGCAGGCTGTGTCTTTTTCCCGTCCGTTTTCTCACATGCCGCACACAGCAAAATAAGGCATACGGATGTCAAACCTATCCAAAATACCCTTTTCCCCGCAATCATTACAAGTCCCCCATCTCCGCGATAAAATACGAGGAAATCTTTTGAAGCATTGCCTCCTCCAGGCTTTCCTGATACCCTTCCATGGTGATGGCCGCATTCCAATATTCCTCCGGAAATTCCGCCCGGATATCTTCCTCCCATGTACCAGCTCCGGGAACCCAGAACTCCGACACCGACATAGCGCCGCTCTCATCCCTGGAAATGGTGACCCTGGCAGGAAAGCTGCTGCCCGCCAGCACCCGGTTCGCGATAACCCGGGAATCCAAAACCGCCGTGCCCGTCTGCCCTCCTTCCGCACCTTCCAAAGAAGCGGCATTGGCTTCCTCAATGGTCAGGGGGCTGTCATCATAGGTTAACTCCCGCACCAGAAGATAAAACACCATCTCCCTGTCGGATCGCGTCAATTCCCGAAAAACGGCACTTTCACCGCCCAGTATGGTATGCACCTCCACGTGTTTCCCCTCCGGAGACGAATCCGCAGTTGCATTGAGAATCGCCTCCGAAAATAACGCTTCCAGCACGGCATCCGTATTCCCTAAATCCTGCTCTTCCGCAGAAGCATCCTGCCCGGGATTCTCTGATTCCTCCCCGGATCCGGCGGAACCAGCCCCCTCCGTCCGATACTCCTCACGCACTTCCACAGGCGTGCTGGACAAAAGTTCCCTCATCTCCTCCTGATAAGCATCATAATCCTCCGCCAGCTGCCTAAGACTTTCGGGCGTCTCGGATTTTTCATAGAGGGGGCCGTAAATTGCCTCCATCTCCTCCCGGCCATAACCGCAGATACTTCCTGTATGATCCGCCCATGCGCCCGGCTCCAGTTCAAATTGACACCGGCCCATATTTTCAATGGCGGCAAACAAATACATGGCATTGCGGGCCATAATGTCCGCGTTTTCAAGCTCCTGTTCCACGGAGATGGGTTCCGTCTGTTGATAGAAAATCGTTAATTCATAAGGCTCCGTGCTTGTCTGAAGTTCCGTTCCGGCGTACGCATAACCGGCAAGCCCCGGCAAAAGCCCGATGATACGGCCATTGGCGCTGGCGTCCCCGATATAAGGGTTCCGGTTTTCGGAAAGCTGCCTGTAAAATTCTTCCTCCGATAAGGGTTCCTGCCAAATCCCTGACAAGCCGCTCCCGTCGTCCCCGCCGCCGAAAAGGCGGTTTCCGCCACGGCCGGCCGTCAGCAGGGTGACAGCCGCAATGATTATCACCAGAATCGCCCCTATGCCAATCCAGACAGAAGGCCTCCTATAGTTTAGCGCATGCTTGATACGCTCCTTCGTGTTGGTCTCCCCAAAAGCCAGGGGCACCGTCAGGCCGCTGCCCTTCACCGACAGCTTCAGAAGGCTTTTGGAGTAATCACTGCGAATATCCCGGATGGCTTCTCCCAGCACCTGTTCATCACAGGCCATCTCCATATCCCTGGTCATAAAACAAAACGCCAGCCATACCAGTGGATTGAACCAGTGCAGCACCACTGCCAGATAACAGATGGGCTTCACAATGTGGTCCAACCGCTTCCTGTGCATCCACTCATGGGCAATCACATACCCCTGCTCCTCTTCAATTCCCAGAGGCAGATAAATCCGCGGCCGGAACAAACCCAGCAAAAAAGCGGTTTTGAGAGAGTCGCTCTCATAGACCGGTATGGGACAAGGGCCAATCTCCGCTCCGCTGACCCGGACCGCTGTCCGCAGCCGGTACCGGAGCCGCAGTATCTGGGCCACACCATAAGCCAGCAGTACCGCCATGCCAAATACCCAGATCCATCCTGCCGCTGTAACAAACACGCCGGTAAGACTCCTGTGCTCTCCCCCTGCCGCAGCCATTCCCGCAGTATGGTCACCGATTCCGGATACGGCGCCATTCACGTTCCCATTCAACTGAAAAATTTTATCCCCGGCCTTTGTAATCCCCTCCACCGCCAGCCTGTCCACAACGCCGATACCCGTGTCGATTTTCATGCTTTCCCCGCCGGCGCCGCCCTGATAGGCAATGGCGTCCTCCTTCACCGGAACCAGACTTAAGGGCGACTCTATGGTGAAAGGACACAACAGCCGGAAGAACACCAGCAGCCATAAAATATAAGAATACTTTTTCGGCGCCCGCCAAAGCAGCAGCCGAAGCACAAGCACCGCCCCAATCACAAAGCTGGCGCTTAAACTCATACTCAGAATTTTCGAAAAAACAGCACCCATAAAATACCTCCCTATATTCTAATCTTTAGCAGAACAATATGCTGCACAGGTTAAAGTCTCCCCGCCGGTCCACTTCCTCTATTTCGCACGCCTCTCGCTGGCCGCCTCAATCATCTGCTTCAATTCCTCCGCTTCCGCCTCCGTCAGCTTCTTGTCCTTCAAAAAGGCCGCCAGAAACGCCGGAAGAGAATTGCCGAAACTCCTTTCCAGCAACGCCTCGCTCTCCCGTCTCTGTACCTCCTCCTTTTTTACCAGGGAGGTAACCGTGGCATTCTCATTCTGTAAAATACCCTTTTCACAGAGTTTGCGAAGCACCGTGTAGGTGGTGGCCTTCTTCCAACCCAGGCGCTCCTGGGACAGCTTTACCAGCGCCGTGGAATTGATAGGCTCCTGCTCCCACACAAGCTGAGCAAAACGGTATTCTCCGTCAGCAATTTTCTGTATCTCCATAAGTACGACTCCCTTCTTTCCTAATAAAAAATTTGAGCTTCTGTCAGGTAATACATCTTATGTAAACTATCGTCCGGCAGTTTTATTATTTCCAGGTACTTTTTCTGTACACAAAAGTGGTTTATTATTATAAACCTAGTCTATAACAATAAACCTCTTATGTCAAGGCCATTACTCTATTTTCTAAAATTTTCTAAGATTACAGCGCCCGTTGACTGGCATCGGCACTCAGCCAAACTGTGTTATGCCGCCTTCCTCCGAGCCTTATACCGGTTCAGACTCTCCGACATCACCAGCATCAAAACCGCAAACACCAGCAGAAACAGTGGATAGAACCCGATGGAAATGTTCCCTGCGATCAGCCCGAACAGCGGCGGCATAAAGGTAGACCCCACATAAGCGCTGGCCATCTGCATGCCGATGACCGCCTGGGAATTTTCCTTTCCGAAATTGTCCGGCGTGGCATGGATAATAGAAGGATACACCGGAGCGCAGCCCAGACCGATGACAATCAGCCCAAATAACCCCGGCCAATCAGCGTCAAAGGGAATTCCCACCAGCAGAACGCCCGCGATGATAATTACGATCCCGTATCGGATCAACCGCTTATCCCCAAGCCTTTCCGAAATGAAGCCGCCAAGAAACCGTCCCGCGGTAATGCCGATATAAAACAGAGAGGCAAACATGGCCGCCGTCTCCGAATCAATGCCCCGGTACTGCACCAGATAGCTGCTGGCCCATATCCCTGCCGTTCCTTCCAGCGCGCAATACCCGAAGAACGTCAGGAGCACGAATTTCACCCCGCCGATTTTCAGCACCTGGGGCAGCGACAGTCCCCTGGCATTTCCCTCCTCCGGAGAATCCGTTTTCCTCCGGCTCCAAAGAGGAAGGCTTAAGAACAGGCAGACCGTCAATACCATCTGTACCACAGCCACGGACCGGTAGCCCATACCCCATCCGAAGCCTCTCGTCAGGGAAAAGCTCATAATATAGGGGCTGATGACCGTGCCCACGCCCCAGAAGCAGTGAAGCCAGCTCATATGCCGGGAGGTGTAATGCAGCGCAACATAATTATTCAGCGCCGCGTCCACGCCTCCGGCCCCCAGGCCATAGGGAATCGCCCAGAGACAGAGCAGTATGAAGGAATTGGATATGGAAAATCCAAACAGCGCCACCGCCGTCATAAGTACGCTGACAGCCGTCACAAGCCCAGCCCCAAGCCTGCGGGTCATCTTATCGGACAACAGGCTTGATACAATGGTCCCCCCGGAAATGATCATGGTGATGATCCCCGCATAGGACATGGGCACCCCCAGCTCCCCATACATCACCGGCCAGCCGGACCCCAGAAGGGAATCCGGCAATCCCAGGCTGATAAATGCCAGGTAGATAATTATCAGTAACAAGGAATACATATGAAGTCCTCCATCGCTGCCCTAGATCACCCGGTTATCCCCAAGGATCTCCGGCTTGTACTTCATGCTGTCCGCCTCCGTGATCTCCCGGATAACCCTGCAGGGAACTCCCGCGGCAAAGGAATTGTCGGGAATGTCCCGAGTGACGACGCTTCCGGCGCCGATGACACAGCCGTTGCCGATGGTCACGCCGGGACAGACCGTCACATTGGCTCCGAACCAGCAGTCATTTCCAATGGTGACCGGCTTGGCATAGCACATGCGCAGTACATTGCCGTCCTTGTCCATCATCTCCCTGCGCTCCTCTGCAATCATGGGATGAATGGGCGTAACGATAGTCACATTGGGGCCGAAGTTGCAGCGGTCCCCGATGGTGACCCAGGTATCGTCCTGTACGGTAAAATTAAAGTTCGCAAAAAGATTCTTTCCGATTTTTGTGTGGCACCCATAGTGAAAATAGATGGGTCCCTGAAAAAAGAAACCCTCGCCGATTTCGCCCACGATTTCCCGGATGATAGCATTCCGCTTCTCCGTCTCCTCCTCACGGGTCTGATTGTAGTCCCTGTTCAAGTTGTGGGTCCTTCTCTTTTTTGCCTGTAGCTCTTCCTTTCCCGGCGCAAATAAAACTCCCGCAAAAATTTTTTCTTCTTCTCTCATCCGCAATCTCCTTTAATCCAGATGGAACACCTTCTGCAAATCCACCGAAACCGGGCTGTTGTCCGGGTTCACCTCCATGATATCCGCCATGAAATCCCACCACTTCCGGTTGATGGGCGTATCCGCGCTCTTTGCCCACAGCTCCTCGTCCTCAATCTCAATGTACCCGAAGAGCGTGAGGGTCTCCTTGTCCAGAAAAATGGTGTAATTCCTGCCACCGTACTCGTGAATCATATCCTGCATTTCCGGCCACAGCTCATTGTGCCGCTTCTCATACTCCTGTTCCTGCCCCGGATGGAGCTTCATCTTAAAGCCTTTGATCATGGTTCTCCTCCTTAATGTCCGCGCCTGCCTGCGCCATGACTTCTTTTCATCTGCCGATATATTTCATTCCATTATGCCTGCTTACCGGCGGCCTCATCCAGATCCTTCTGAACCTTCTTTAAATCCTCCCGGATATGAATGTGCTGGGGGCAGACAGTCTCGCACTTTCCGCACTCCACACAGTTTTTGGGCTTTTCTTCCTCCTTGATACCGCCCTCCCATGCGCCTTTGGACACCGCGTAATTGCCGTACATATGATACTCATTCCAGGCCCTGAAGCTTCCCGGAATATTGACGCCCGCAGGACAGGGCATACAGTACCGGCAGCCGGTGCAACCATTCTGCACCCGCTCCCGTATGGACTTCACCACATCCTCAATCCCGGCGCTCTCCCCCACCGTCAGCGGCTTAAAGTCCCCAAAGGTCTTAAGGTTGTCTCTGGTCTGCTCCAGATTGGACATGCCGCTTAGGACCACCTTCACGTTGGGATGGCTTCCCACCCACCGCAGAGCATAGGAGGCAATAGAAGCCTCCGGGTCCATAGCTTTAAATTTTTCGTTGATCTCAGGAGCGTATCCGGCCAGACTGCCGCCCCGCACCGGTTCCATGACTACCATAGGAATCCCCAGCTTTTCCGTCAAGGCATAGCCCTTATCGCCGGCCTGCGCTTCGGTATCCATATAGTTGTACTGAATCTGGCAAAAATCCCAGTGATAGTATGTAAGAATCTCCTCAAAGACCTCATAGGAGTCATGGAAGGAGAAGCCCAGGTATTTAATACGGCCCTGCCTGCGGAATTCCTCGCAGGCTTCGATGACGTGGAGCTTTTTCACCTTTTCCCAGCTGTCTTTGTTCAGGGCGTGCAGCAGATAGAAGTCCACATGATCCATAGATAGCCTTGAAAGCTGCTCCTCAAAAATACGGGGCACATCCTCCTCTTTTTCCACCAGCCACATGGGCAGCTTGGTGGCCAGGAAAAAGGAATCCCGGTCATACTTTTTCAAAATCCTTCCCACGGTGCCTTCACTGGCACCGTCGTGGTAACCGTAAGCAGTGTCAAAATAATTGACCCCAGCCCGATAAGCCTCGTCCAGCATACCCTCTGTGGCAGCCTGGTCAATACCGCCGTCCGCAAGTGTGGGGAACCGCATGCAGCCAAACCCCAGCAGGCTGGTTTCAATCCCCAGTTTTTCCATTTTTCTTTTTTCCATTATCTTCTCTCCTTCTCTTATTATCCCTTTTCAAGTCCCTCCTCCGAACAGGATTCGGGGAAACGCCACAAAACTCCTTCCGGGCAGAAATTACAACTGCGACGTCACAAAAATATCATAGATGGCCCGGATTGCCGTCTCAAAATCACAGCTCTTCACGCCCACGATAACGTTAAGCTCACTGGAGCCCTGGTCAATCATCTTAACATTCACCCGGGCGTGGGCCAGGGCGGAGAAGATCCTTCCAACAGTTCCTCTGGTGGCCTTCATCCCGCGGCCCACCACCGCGATCAAAGCCAGATCCGACTCCATCTCGATGATATCCGGCTGTACCGCCCGGTGAATGCCCGCAATGACCTGCTGTTCTTTCTCCACAAATTCCGCCTGCTGCACCACGATGGTCATGGTATCAATGCCGGAGGGCATGTGCTCGAAGGACAGACCATTTTCCTCAAAGACGCTCAGCACCTTTCGGCCGAAGCCGATTTCCGAATTCATCATATCCTTATCCACGTTGATGGCCGCAAAGCCCTTCTTGCCGGCAATCCCGGTGATAGTAAACCGGGGCTTCCTGCAGGTGCTCTCCACAATCAGAGTTCCCTTTTCCTCCGGCGCGTTGGTATTGCGGATGTTGATGGGAATCCCTTCCTTCCGCACCGGGAAGATCGCCTCCTCATGGAGCACACCGGCACCCATATAGGAAAGCTCCCGCAGCTCCCGGTAGGTGATGGACTCAATGACCTCCGGATTGCTGACAATTCTGGGATCCGCCACCAAAAAGCCCGACACATCCGTCCAGTTCTCATACATATCCGCATGGATGGCCCGTGCCACCAGGGAACCGGTGACATCGGAGCCTCCCCTGGAAAAGGTACGGATGGTGCCGTCATCCAGGCTCCCGTAGAATCCGGGAATTACCGCGTATTCCTTTGTCTTTAAACAGTCGTGGAGCATTTTATTGGTCTTATCCACATTCAACATCCCATTGGGCTGGAAAAAGATCACCTCTGCGGCGTCCACAAATTCAAAGCCCAGATAGTCCGCCAGCACAATGCCGTTCAAATACTCGCCCCGGGAAGCCGCATAGTCCCTGCCCGCCCCGGCGGCAAATTGCTCCGCAATCACTTTAAATTCCTCATCCAGGGACAGCTTTAAGCCCAATCCCCTGATAATCTCATTGTAACGGCCCTCAATCCTGTCAAGAAGGGCTTTGGTATCCTTGCCCTGCTCCGCCAGATCATAGCACTGGTAGAGCATATCCGTCACTTTAGTATCATCCGCAAAGCGTTTCCCCGGCGCGGAAGGCACCACATACCGCCTGGATTCCTCCTCCTTAATAATCGCAGCCACCTTCTTAAACTGCTCCGCGCTGGCCAGTGAACTTCCGCCGAATTTTACAACCTTTTTCATCTTCCTTCACTCCAATTTTTTCTTTATATTATAAATAGAATTGACGCATTTTTCAATATGTCTTTATCAGTCATACAAACGTCCTTATGTAAAATACATTTGATAACATAACAGCTTTTTGGGGAAAATGCAAGTCTTTCTTACCAAAATAAATCGTCCACATCAGAGACGTTCAGATTCTCCGCCAACTTCTGCATAATCTGGTCCGCCTGGGCCATCAACTCCGCGCACTCCCTAAGCTGGCGGTGGGTATCCTCCGTTAAGGTTCTGTCCTTCTTGTAACGAAGCTGATGTTCCGTGCTGGCCCAGAAGTTCATGGCGATGGTCCGAAGCTGCACCTCCACCGGAACCTTCCGTTTCCGTTCTGAAAAATATACCTCCACTGTGACGATCAAATGGAGGCTCCGGTAACCGTTTTCCTTTGGCTCCCGGATGTAATCCTTTATCTGCGCCAGCTCGATGTCCGGCTGCCCAATCAGCAGCCGGGCCACCTGGTATACGTCGGTGATAAAAGGACATACCACCCGCACCCCAGCAATATCCCGGATGTTGTTCATCATACAGCTGAAGGTCAGGGGCAGCCCCTGTTTTCGCATCTTCCTCAGGATACTCTCCGAGGTCTTGATCCGACTCTTGACATACTCGATGGGATTCCGGTCGTTGCAGAACTGAAATTCTCTGTTTAAAATGTCCAGCTTGGCCGTCAGCTGACGTATGCCCGACTCATAGAAAAACATGATCTGATCATACTGCTTTTCCATATCCAGATAATCGGCAGAACGAGGAAGCAATCTATCGTCCTCCTCCTCGATGTGCACCTCCAGTATGAGTTCATCGTCCTCCTTGGTGTTTTTCAGATTTTTTAAAATATTATTCATGATTCGTTCCTTTAGTATTGTCCGTTAAAAATATTTGTGTGAAATATGGCCCCGCATAGGACGCTTTTACAGTAGTATAACGGACAATTATTACCGTACAGCTAAATTTTTCTTAAAAAAGTGTGAAATTTCCCGAGGGCTTTTATTCTCTCGGGAAGTCCAAAGGATTTTCCGAAAAAAAAGAGACCACAGAATCTCTCCATGGTCTCTTTGGCACTTCTTATTAGTCTGTCACATAGGGCATTAAAGCGATATGTCTTGCTCTCTTGATCGCCACGGTCAAAGCTCTCTGGTGCTTTGCGCAGTTGCCGGTAATTCTTCTGGGAAGAATCTTACCTCTCTCAGAGATATATCTCTTTAATTTGTTGGTGTCCTTGTAATCAATGGTGTTATCCTTACCACAGAACACGCAAACTTTCTTTCTTCTGCGAATGCCGCCTCTGCGTTTCATGGGCGCGTCGCTTTTCTCACTCTTATTGTAAGGCATGTTTGTTTCCTCCTGTTCAATTAATTGAACGGCAATTCCTCATCGATACCGTCCGGAATATTCATGAAACCATCCCCAACTGCCGCGCTGGGCGCCGGCCGGTCTGAAGGCGCAAATCCTCCGCTTTGCTGGTATCCACCGCTCTGCTGATATCCGCCTTCGCTGGCTGCCTTGCTCTCAGCAAACTCCTGGTCCTCCACAACAACGTCGGTGGTATAAACTTTCTGACCCTCCTGATTGGTGTAGCTGCCGGTCTGAATTCTTCCGGTCACCACCACCTTAAGGCCCTTGCGGAAATATTTCTCGGCAAATTCGCCGGAGCGACCAAAAGCAACGCACTGAATGAAATCAGCTGTCTGCTGGTCGCCGCTGTCCCGCCTCGTGAATCTTCTGTCAACCGCCAATGTATAACGTGCCACTGCTGTGGAATTCTCCCCCTGAGAATAACGGACCTCGGGGTCTCTGGTTAAACGTCCCATAAGTATTACTTTATTCATACGTTCTCCTCTTTTCTATCTACGCCTCGTCTTGTCTAACGCATAAGAACCGAATCACGTTGTCCATAATGCGAACATGGCTTTCCAGCTGCACGGGACAATCTGACTCTGCGTCGAACTGGATAAAGTAATAGAAACCTTCACGCATTTTCTGAATCTCGTAGGCAAGTCTTTTCTTACCCCAATCATCAACGTTGGTTACTGTGCCGCCATACCGTGTAATGTACTCTTTCGCTTTCTCAACGGTGGCAAGCCTTACTTCATCTTCGACCTTCGCATTAACAACAAGTGCTAATTCATATTTGTTCATGCTCAGTACCTCCTTGTGGTCTCTGGCCCCCTGTCTGGCAGGGAGCAAGGAATTTCTATAATATATCACGGAGTTCTATGATACCACAATTTTTTGGGCATTTCAAGCTTTTTCTTGATTTTTGTTTTTTGTATTGCACTTTTTCACAAGGTAGTTCACAATATAAGTAACCCGCTGGAGGCCTGGCTGACATTCTTAAGCTCGGACGACCCGGAGCAGATTGTGCGGCTGGTCAATGCTTACCCGGAATTTCTGGACTGCTATCAGGACATTGTGAAATTCCGTGCAAACCCCAAGGAGTTGATTTCCATGTATTCAGAAGCATTACTGATTTTAGACCGGAACACCTCGCAACTGATGATAGAGGATATGCAGGCGACGATTGCGCAGCTTCAGGAGGCTGCTGCCAGGAAGGATGACATTATTGCACAGAAAGATAGCGCTATCGCACAAATGGATGATACTATTGCGCAGAAAGACAATGCCATTGCGCAGATGGACGATACCATTGCTCAAAAAGACAAAGCCATTGCGCAGAAAGATGCTCTGATTTCTAAACTTGAGGCAGAAATCGCTGCGTTAAGACATCGTTAATTTTTCATGTTATAACCCGAGTTTGCCACTTATGTTATTGTATCATCATAACTTTACTTCTTTGAGGATCTTAAAATCCTTCGGGTCATTAATGGTCTTCTCGATACGGAGGCAGATGAATTTATCTTACATCTTGTAAGAGATATGGTTTTCATCAAACTTGTGCTTCATCATTTCCCGGCCATTGATATAGCCCTGGATCAAAAAAGGGAACCAGGTCTGTAGTTTTACATGCATGAAGCGAAAATTTTTGTCCAGGAAATAAAAATAGTAATATTTGCATTTGCGGGAGACAGAGCGGATTCATACACAAGCAATGCTATATCATCAAGCATTATATCGGAGTATGTAAGATACAAATAATTGTGACTCAGGATGTCCGCTCTGATTTCAAAACCGCAGATATTAAAAGCTGTCTTCTCAGACTTTTTTAAGCTGAAAGAGTTTTATTTATAAATTCTCACTTCATAGATTTTAGCATAGTTCGCACCAAGTGTATCGATCACTGTAAGTTTCACTTCATCGGCCTTTATTTTCGGAAAATTTATGCGTATCAATCTGTTAAAGTTTCCCGTCACATCGGCAACCTTTGTCCATCCGTTTTCGTTATGAACTGAAACACTCAGATCCTTAATTGTTCTGTCAGCTAACGGCACATACTGAAAGGCATACATAGGATATGCAAGATCGACATCGGCTACAACCTGTACAAAGGATATTTCCTCTTCATTTTTAAGTTTTAAGGTCAAGCTCTGCGGTAATCCTTTTGTTCTGTCGGAAACCCATGCGTTCAAAACCCCGTTTGCCGAACGTGTTATTCCGTTTATAACATTATCGGGAGACGCGTCAGCAGGAATGTCAACCTTATCGCTGAACGAAAGCTGACATCCGCCGGACTGCAGGACCAAGCTGTTATTTTCCACTGTATAATGATACATTTTATTATTTATCGGTACCCGACTTCTCCAATAAACCCCTTTTACGGAAGAAATATATATTCCCCAATTCTTGTTTTCCGGAATGATCCTAATCGGAAGCGTTACCCAACCTTCCCCCGGTGCGACGGAAAATTCCGAGGATTGTAATACCTTATATTCCGCCGGTTCGCAGGAACAGTCTAATAAAATAAGCTTAACATAAGCTTTTTGTTCCCTGCCGGTTTCATTTTTAAGTTCCACCCTATAAAATTCGGGTATATACTCCGCAAATTTATTTTTCGGACCGCAAATTCTCGGATTTTCAAGCGTCAGCCATTCATCGTATGTGCCCGGCATTACAGATACCGTTTCATTCTTTGAGACAGAGTCGGCGGTAACAAAGGCTGTGCGTGCCAAGTCGGCTTTATCTTCATTTTTCAAGCCTAAAATCGTAATATCATCTTTTAACAGCAACTGTCTGAATTCCTGCATTTCGTTTATATATATATCGCGCGGCGTGATACCTTTGTTCACACATATTGCCGCCGCTGTACCGATAACCTGCCCTTCCGTGGCGATAGTACTTTCTACTCTGGTACAGCCAAGCGCAATGTGAGAAACAGAAATACAGCGTCCCGCCATCAAAAGATTTTTAATGTTTTTTGAATAAAGACACCTGAACGGAATCGGCGTGAGAGGAACAAATTGATTCGCATAAAACGGACCTTCCTTCCCTGAAAAAATACCTTTAAGATTATGCAGATCTATAGACCATCCGCCGTATGTAACTGCATCATCAAAATCAGTCATTCCGTCAAAATCATTCTGATTTAACACATAATCGCCTACAAGTCTTCGGTTTTCTCTTTTTGAATTGTGCAGAGCCAGTCTGACAAGCTTATAGTTTACGCACTTATTCCTGCCTTCCCATGAATTTTTTAACCAGTCAAAATATCCTATTACGATTCTTATCAATTGGTCACGACAAAATTCATCATCCCACAAATCATCATAGTCGGTTGAGTTCTCCACCCACCATGGCGCGTCGAGACCGCAACCAAACGGGGTTCTGCCAAGTTCACTGCCCTCAGGCAGCTTAACCGCCCAATCAGGCGCCGTAAACGGCTGCGGCTTATCGGTAACAATAGCTTTAAAGCCCCTGTATTTATTTTCATTTGGATCAGGCTGTGCGCAAACACAGCCGCTCATTGTAAGCGTATCCGGAGCTTCCGGAGCAAATGCTTCGTCATATTGCCATTTTGCCTCTCTGCCTATGCGGTAATTAGCTCCGGCGTAATATCCAAGCCATGCATCGCCCGAGCAGTCAGCAAACATATTTCCGCTGAACAAGCTTTTCTCAAGAGTCAACGCGTTTATCGTTGTGACAGATTTAATGACGCTGTCCTGCGTATCTGCCGAAATGCACAATTCATTACAAAAAACAGTAATATTTTTCTCGCTTGCGATAAGTGTCTCCATTGCCTCCTGCCAGCTACATTTTTTGTATTCCCTTATCCGCTTTATTTCATTTACAATACCTGTTTCATGATAGCCGAGATGATGTGAAGCGGCACCGTCCAAGCCTATAGTTCCTTCGCGGCTTGCATTGCCGCCCACAGTAGGTCTACCGGTTATAAGGGCTGTTTTGAGTCCGTGCCTTGCCGCTGCAATAGCTGCCGGAACACCGCCCGGACCTGCTCCCACAACAACGAAATCCCATTCACCGCAGTCTTTTATTTCATTCGTAAGACCTTTCATTTCACGCCGTTGTCTTTGCAGCATTTCAACCTCCGGAGACGGCATAAAATCCATATCGTTTGTTATTACAACTGCGGCACAGCGTGTGAGCCAACCGGTGCGATCATGAAGTGAAAGCTTGTGTTCTCCGCTCTTTAAGTCAATATCTCCTGCTATTTCCCAATACCACTTTTGGCTCGGCATTTTTCCGCATACGTTAGGCAGTGCAATTCCGTCAACCATTATATTAAACCTGCCCGGAGCCTCAGGGTATTTCCAATTCTTTGTTCTTGCAAATATTCTGTATTTGCCGCCCTCACCGATGCTGAAGGACGCAGACGCATCGCTCACGGGCTCTCCCGGAACATCGCAGGCAATAAGATAGGATTGCCCCACGTCCCTTACAAACTGCGTCTCAGTCTGCCAACCGCCCTTCGTCTCAAAATCCATCGCGTCCAACCATATTTTTTCCATAATAATCCTCTCCCAGTAATTACTGCTGTATTGTAAACTTAAATCATTACATGCCCGAAATGCAACGTAAGTTTTTACTCGTCGCGTGATTGCTTTTCTTTGATTTTCAGAGCTATTTCTTCATTTTAACTTTACACCACCTTATCTTGTCACCTGTCTGTATGCGTAAACCGCAAAGTCGTTCGGGTCAAGTTCCGCTGCACGGCGGATGCAAACCTCCGCTTCGCTGTACCGACCAAGCCCGTACAGCGCAAACGCTTTCAGCGTGTTGCCCGTAAGCAGATTCTGCTTTTCAATATCAAGCTCGAAGGGCATAGGACTCGGCGAGCCTACGCCATAATAGGTACGCATATCCTTGTTATCAATAAGGCTCTGCGCCTTATTAAGCATTTCATCAAGCACAGCCTTTGCCTCGTCATCTCTGCCCAGTTCTTTGAGCGCCAACGCGCGGAAAAGAGATATTTCCGAAACCGCCGCTTTGTACTCCGCCGCCTTTTCAAGCGCCGCAGTACGCTTATCACCTGTATAAAGCTTGCTTAAATAGTAGTAAATATGCGCCTCCTGATTGAAGAAGGTCTTTGCCTCGCCGTAGGACTTAGGCATATTAATGCCGTTCATATAAATCTGCTCTGCATTTTCGGTCTTACCGCTTGCCGCAAGCTCGTTGCCATAGAGTACATGCATCCAGGCATGCTGTTTGGTAAGCTTGCCTTCGCCGCCCTCGTAGATATGGAAGTGCTTTACCGCCGCCATATTTATAGCTTCCTCATATTTGCCCTGCTGTGACAGTAAGATGAGCTTATCAAGATAGCAGTCATCGCGTTCCTTTAAAAGCTCGGGATATTTGTCGTAAACCGCAAGCCTTTCTTCAATGCTTGCATTGGTGTTTTTGAGTAACTGCTGGTATTCAAGCAAAAGTCTTGGGTCGTCCGGTCTGTATTTAAGCGCCTTTTCCATACAGTAAAGCGCTTTTTTGCCGTCATGCGCCTTGTCGAACCGGTAAAGCGAGAGGTTGCGCCACGCTCTGCCGTGTTCGGGATTTTTGCGGACGCAGCTTTCAAAGCATTCCGCCGCCTCGGTATAACGGAAACGGTCATAATAGAGACAGCCGAGGTAATAATCGGCGTTTGCCGTGTTTTCGACCGCTTCACAAGCGTATTTAAGCACCGCAATATCCTCAACATTTGAGGGGAAACAATAGCCCATATCCGCTTTTTCTGCCTTTTCGATATACGAATTATCCTTTGTAATGAAGCCTAAATAGTAATTTACAAGAGGTGAATTATCACCGACCAGCTTTAAGGTATAAACCGCATCCTCGTAAAGTCCCGCCTTCATATAGTCGCGGGCGACGTCAAGCATATTTTCGGGCTTTAGGGCAAATTGCGTGATTTTATCTTTCACATCTGCAAAATGTGAATACTCTATAAGCGCAAACAAATCCAACTTATCGTCGTTTATACCGTCGGTTGCACTCTGCTTTGCACATGCACAGCCTGATTTTCGGCGAATCGCCGTCATAAGGTTATGCGCCTTATTGTGTCCCTTATTTAAACCGATAGACTCGTCAAGCTTTTCGAGCGCTGCGTCAAAGTCACCCCTGCGGCAGTCAATGCAGGCAAGCTCGAACATAGCCGCACTCCTGTGCGGATAGTTCCATGCGGCGCGGTATAAAATGTCATAGGCCTTGTCGTATTCGCCGAGGTACTCAAGCGCAACGCCCTTTAAATAAAAGGCTTCGGTGTCGGACGGGTGCTCATTGCGATCGCAAAGCCGCTCAATCGCCTTGTCGCAGTATTTTACGCAATCTTCAAACAATCCGTTTTTAAGAGCGACTCTTGCCATAGAGGTATTACAGCGAATATCGCCCGGGTCACGGCGCAAGCCTTCAAGATAATAATCCTCAGGCTTGTAATTGTGCTGCTTATACTGCTCCAAATGGAACCCGTTTATGTAGAGCTCCTCAACCGTTTTGTACTCCGAGGGACGCTTTACGGGCTTCCTGACCTTTACAGGCTGTTTCTGACCGCGCTTATATGGCGTGTAGGAAACAAGCACCTTACCGTTTTCATCGGTAAGCGATACTTTAATATGATGTATATCAGATATTTCCGTGCCAAGAGTTTTTTGGTAAACCTTATCGGGAGCTATATTGATTTTTTCGCTGTAAATTTCCTTGCCGTTATCGGTTACCGTGACGGTACTGTTATGAAACACGCCCGTAGCATTAAAGCCGAAATAGAGTCCGTCCTTGCGCTTCTCAACGTTTACCGCCGCGTCGATTGTAGCGTTCTTTATTTCGCCTATTTCACGGACGGGATACCAATACTGTTCAAATTCTCTTGTTTCATAGGGGGCAATCCATGTAAAATCAGGCTGATTATCGGTATAAACACCCGTCATAAGCTCAATATACGGACCGTTTTCATCAGTCAGATTGGAACACCACATATCGCCGAAATCTCCGATTCCCCAATGCCACATCTTTTTGCCAGGTGAGATATAGTGATTAGCCACTGTTGCGATACCCTTATTTATTCCTGTATCATAACCCGAAATAAAGTCCATATCCGACTGCCCCTGCGAAATAAGATAGGAGGACGGAACCTTTACCGCGCTGTAATGGGAGAGGTCCGTACCTTTGCCGAAATCATAGGGGCGCGCGGTTTTATAAACTCCCTTTGCAATCGGCCATTCAAGCACGGCGCGGCGGTCATGGTCATTTACCCATTCACAGTCGGGCGGAAAGACCGTACAGTAATCGTCATTTACCGGAACAGCAAGGTTTGCCCACCACATAAACACCTGTGGGAAAGCAGTACGGTTGTAAATACGCACCTTTGCTTTTATGTAGCTTCTGCCCTTATCGACGGTGATACCCGCCATGCCCTTCATTCTGCCGAAGGGCTCTACCTCGCCCGTCCAGACGGTCTTGCCGCCGTCAGGATTATCCTCTTTTACCGCTTCGAGGGGCATAAAAGTGGTGGGTCTGTGGTGCTGGGGCCAGTTAAACTCAATGCCACCCGAAATCCACGGTCCCGCAAGGCCGACAAGCGCAGGCTTTACTACCTCGTTATAATAGATAAAATCGTAATTACCTATCTTGTCAAGTCCGCGCAGTATCTTGCCGCCGAGAGACGGCACAACCTGCGTTTTCACATACTCGTTTTCAATGGTATATACCTCATATTCAACATCTGTTTTTTCATCCGAAATCCCATCGCAATAGGGTATCGGGTACACCCTGCCCGACGCACCCTGATAGGGCTTGTTCTCAAAGAACATAGGCAGCTCGTGGGCCTTTTTAGGAATATACGTGGGTATCATTTGTTTTTGCTTTTTAACGCTTACTTCTGACATCGCTATACCTCTTTATTCTTATATGATTTATGAGTGTGCTCCCGGGCAATGCCGGGGATAGTATCTAAGGGTAATCCCTGCAGGCCCTCTGAATGATCCGGCGCCCCCGCCCTGGTTCCAATAACCCTCATAGGTGGTAGAATCCCACTCCATTTCACTGCCCTCCGATATGATCGATTTTCTCATCTGTCTTTTACACATATGCTCTAGATCCCTTCTATACAGGCATCGACAATTTCCGAAAGGCTTCCCGTTGCCAGGCAGATGCGTTCGTCCGCCGCGCCATAATAAAGCCTTAACTCATCCTTTTCCACATCGTCTATCACACCGCATGCGAATACACAATTGGGCGCGTTGCCAAAAAGCTCATATTCTTTCTCCGGACTCAGAAGAGGACTCATCGTTTTTCCGATCACTTTCCAGGGCTCTTCCAGATCAAGAAGTATGGCTCCCAGCGAATAACGCCTCGCCAGCGTTTCTGTTACACCGTGAACGATCACAAGCCACCCCTCCGGGGTCTTAACCGGAGGCGTAGGGCCGATCTTTTTCCAATTCCACATGCTGTAATCCGCGCTCTGCACCGGTTTAAACTCACCCCAGTGAAGCAGATCCGGACTGGCTGAAATCCATATATCCGCAAGATTCCGCCCCGCTCCGGGCCTGTCCAGCTTATAGTAACTGCCGTTGATCTTCTCGGGAAACAGGGATGTGCCGCGGGTGATAGGACCACCAATGATATCTATAAACTCATAAGCTTTAAAATCCATGGTCTTCCCCAGCATGGCGCATGGACTTGTAAACCCCATAATCATTGCCGGGGTTACGATGTAATAGGTATCTTCAATCTTCGTAACCCGATTATCAATATAGTGGTTGAATCTCTCGGAATAGCAGAAATCCTCCGGTATTTTAATGAAATTCTCTTCTTCAACCGTAAAATGTATGCCATCCCTGCTGCGCGCAATCCTTGTCTGTCCATGGATATCTCCACAGCGTCCGGTATTCCTCGCCTTACTTGCGTATTCCGTTACTGACACCAGGAGAATTGTCTCTTCCCCATACATCACCGGCGAGGGATTATAAAACTGGGCCACTCCGGGATAATCCTCCGGCTTTATGATCGGATTTGCTTCGTATCTGGTTAAAATTTTTGTCGCATCTTTTTTCATAGCGTTTCCTCCATAACTGTCATTTTTCTACTGTCTGTTTCTTAAAATATCCCTTAAGGATACAAATGCATTACTTCATACATACCATACCTGTAGATTCAATTCCCTACCCTCCGGAACACTCTGCGCACCGATGAAAAATTACTTTTCAACGGCAGTTGTATCCCAATCTGCATCAGAGCCTCTGCCGAATAGATCTTTCCTGTTTCCTCCGGATACTGCTCATCTGACACACACTCATAGCATGCTCCCGCAGGCAGCCCCATGAGTCTTACCCGCTGTATCAGTGTATCCGGATAATGTCTGCCATGACAGAATCCAAATATCATAAATGCCGTCCTGTCACGCTTTACATACTGCCATACCGCATACGGTGTCTCCCTGGCTGAGAGCAGATGATACACATAAGAATCCTGCAGAGCCTCTCTCTCTTTTTTAAACTGTTCTATGCTCTTACGATAGCGCTCCAGCTCTTCCTCCGTACAGGTAAGCAGATTGGCGCCTATACTCAGAGAACCGGTAAAACCCAGATTTTCCCTGAATGTATAGGGAATTTCCCCTGCGCCGCTGAATGTTCCGGCTCCGCCCGCGCATTTTGGCACGATCATATCCGTAAACCCTTCATGTAAGAGCAGTACATCCAGCGGCAGGGCATTATCGCTCCGGTTTATGCGGTCTGCATACCGCAGCATGCCATAATCCGCACGTGCGCCTCCATGTGCGCAATTTTCCAGTAAAAGAAACGGATATTTCTCATTTAAATGCTGCCAGATGCGGTATACATTTTCTATCAGTGTTACAGGAAGCCTGTCCCGTTGTTCCTGTGAGGCATCCTTCCATCCGGAATCGGAAATATACCGGTTCATGTCCCATTTCAGATAGTCCAGTCCATATTCTTCGATCACACGGTCGATGGTGGCAATCAGATACTCCAGCACATCCTCCCTTGCAAGATTCAGCGGAAGCTGGTTACGGCTGAGTGTCTGTCTGCGGGTAGGACTCTGCAGGACCCAGTCCGGATGTTCCCTGAAAAGCCGGCTGTCCGGATTTACCATTTCCGGTTCGATCCAGAGCCCGAATTTCATTCCCTTTTCATGGGCACGATCCGCTAACGGTTTTAAGCCATTGGGGAACCGTTTTTCACACGCATACCAGTCTCCCAGTCCTGCCCTTTCATCCATGCGCCCGGGCATCCATCCATCATCTACTACAAAAAGTTCCACACCAATCCCGGCCGCACGGTCGATCAGGCCTGCGATCTTTTCTTCATCTATTGAAAATTGGTAAGGATACCAGGAATTATACAGTACCGGAAAAGGAGTATGGGCACACCGCCGTGGCAGCAGATGATCCAGCTGGTAATCATACAGCCGCTCTCTTATTCCCCCGAATCCGTTACAGCTATAGCCTGCCGTAACCTCTGGTGTGTCATAAACGGAACCCCCATGAAGGATCATTCCAAACCCCTCTTCATTGATTCCGGCAGTCAGACTGACCTCACCAAGCACATTTCTTTCACATGTGATCTTAAAATTTCCACTCCACTGAAGGGCAATCGCATAAACTTCACCCTCCTGTTCATATGCCCGTGCCCACGGGTCCAGCATGACAAAAGGAACCGCCTGTGGCCCCGATGTATTACCGTGGTTATTCTGTATCACGGTACGGCATACATCCAGAACCTGCTCCTTTCTCTGGTATTCTGCCGCACAGTTTCCGGCGTAATGGGTCAGACGATACGGTATTTCCCTTGGAAAGTGAAAGGTTGCGGACTGTACTTTCCGCAGAAAGACCGGCTCCTCTCCCACATTATGAACCGTCGCATGCCTTACGAGAATATCCTGCTCCGTATATATCTGATAATGTAGTGTTACAATCAGTGGATAATGTTCCTCCTTTAACACCACCTCCAGATGACTCTGGTCTTCGGAAATCACGAAATTCTCATATACCAGCTGTGCTCCCGTCACACCATCCGCAAACCGTACCTCCATGGCCTTTTCCTGGTAAGAGAAAAATTCACCTGCCTGATACTCATACTGTGTATTCGAGAGAATACGGACAGGAATCTCCCCTGTTGTTTCTGCTTCCAGTAAATCCTGGAACAACGCAAGGTCTTCGATCCCATTCAGCTTTTTTCCCCAATACAAATGAACCAGCTTCCCCTCTGCATTGACAGCAAACGCATATGTTGTTGTTTTCATCTGGATGCAGAACATATGGTGCTGTTGTTCATGAACAAAAATACTCATGTAAACCTCCTTGATATATCACTTTCACCTTCGAAGCACTTCTCCAGCAGCGTGTGTAAAAACCGCAGAATCTACTTCCACAGACAGATTGGGACAAGCAAATCCTGCATACCGCTCATAAAATCGGCGTTACATGCCGGTCTCGGGTGTGTTCCGTCGCACGTCGATCCGTCTGTGGACACGCTCCACTTCAAAGAAAACGCATGGTCGTAGTGGCGCATGGCTATATCATAGAAAGCGCATTGGTAATCCCTGCAGGCTTTCTGAATAACTCGCCGCGTATATTTTGTCCACAGATCTCTTGTTTTTCCAAGAGAAACCGTATGTGTCATAACAGGCGTACAAAGAATAATCGCCAGGTCCTCCGCACTTTTGTGATAGCACGGCTTTCCGTTTACCGGTTCTACGCCCCGAATCCTGGATAGGCCTTCTCTTAAATTTTTTTCAAACCGGTTCAGCTTCTGTGAAACCGTCTCTCCGGGATACAGATTTGTGCTGGCGTCATTGATTCCATAACACCAAATCAGCAAATCGGGCTGATATGCCATATCCGAATCCAGCGTTCCCCAGGGGTACCGCTCCTTCGTACATTCTGGATTTTTCAGTTCCTGCAGTCTGTCCTCCGACCAGGAACCTACCCAATGGCCTGTTGTGGCGCTCCCATATCCGCAGTTTTTTATTGTACAATTTGTAATCCCGGCTCTGTCAAGCAGCTTCGCAATCATTGTCCTGCGCTCTCCGCCCTGATTCCAGAAACCCTCATAAGTGGTGGAATCTCCCTCTGCGCATATGGTAAGATCCCGGGAATCATAGATTTTTTCATACCAGGAATACAGATATTCGTGTCCCCACGCCGGCAAAAGCGGATATTTATAAAAATCATACCGCTCCATTTCCCCGTCTTCCAGTACGATTGATCTTCTCATCTGTCCAGTAAATTCCTTTCGCTACAATATCGTTACGGTTAATGTGAGGCTGCCCTGCGAAGCCTCTTCTTTTTCACTCCTTACATGTAATCCCGTTTGGAAATACAAACGCATGGTCCATCCTTACGTCAACACACTGCTGCGCCTCAACGCCTGCAAAACCGGCTTTTTCAAAGGGCTGCTGCCCGTCCTCCCTATCATATTGATTATTTTCAATCAACAACCCTTTTACCAACCGCGCATAAATCAAGGGATTCCCGGTTAATTTAAACAGATTGTCCACAATACTCACATTTTTATGATAGGGTTTTGCATATTCCTCTTTTATCGCGGCAGGATTTATATTTACGGCGCTGCCCCTCCTGTATGCACAGCCTGCGAAAAAATTCTTTCTGATAACCAGGCCATCCACCGCACCGCCTTCCATATAATTTACAGAAGCCCCGTTGACAGAAATACCGGCGGACATATTATAAAAAGTATTATTTTCAATAACGGCGGGTTTGTTGCTGGAAACAAGGAATCCTCTCCCCCGGTTATTTCCCGTCCTACAATCGTGGATATGTATCTTGGGCATAGCGTCTGAGGATTCCAGGAAATAGCCTTTCAACTCCGGTGAAATTTCCTCCTCAGTCTCTATGCGGAGATGATACTGGCCGGCAAATTCCGAGGATCGCACTGTCAACTCCCCGCCTCTTTGAAAGCTTTCCCCTTTCAAGCAATGCAGCTTCTCGCCGGTCTGGAACAAATTGATTGCTCTTTTGGCAAAGTAGGGAAATTCTACGATCATTGTATGCGGATTCAATATCTTTTTAACCTCGCACAGCAGACTGTGGATATTGATCCCGTCGTCTTTCATGTTTTCAATTCTGCACTGTGATATTTCGATATTTCCACTACAATTTACACAGTGAAACATATCTGCTATCACCGCAAGCATTCTATCTGAACCCGGACGCAGTAACGAATTGACGTTTTTTATTTTTAAATTTTCCACCAGAAGCGAGATCACGCCAAAAGAGGCGGAACTATACATGTCAATGTTCTCCAATGTGACGTTTTTACACTTATGAAAATGAATATTGTTATTTCTTCTGTCATGGTTTGCCACCACCAGATAATTTCCTGCCGTATGCGAAACAGACTTGTCCTTATAATGAAAGCGGAAATGACTGGAATCCAAATATTCCGTATCCACCAATACAGACATAAAACTATAAACAGGATGGGGCAATCCGGCGCAAAGAAAATAATCCGGCGTCGTTGCGGTTGGTCTTTTCTCCAAAGGGTCAAATTCATTTGCGAGAAGCGCACCGTCCTCCCAGAAAAGATCAGAGTTCTTACTTTTAAATTGATACACCTTCTTGACCGGATCATATTCACAGGGATACTCTGTCTCATCAAATTCCACTTCAAAATACTTCTCGTTTGCCTCTGTAATCATTGCCTGCCAGTAATAGGGCAGTTCATAATCCATGCTAAAGTTTCGCAATGTCAGGTTTTCACACCGGTCGAAGCCAAATCCTGAAATATCCCCCTTCAGAATTAAGCTGGCGCCATCCCCGTCAATCACGATATTTTTCAAACCCTCTCCATAAATGGCATAATACTTGCTTCTGTCACTATACCTCGGCAGATAGTAATTTACCGGAGTTGCATAAGTACCGTCAAACTCCAGCTTTCCACCGCCCAGATGTAAGGTATCTCCGTTCCTGCAATCACGCAGCGCTTCCGACACCGCAAGACCGTTGTCCCCACAATATAAATAATCCTTTAAATATCTGTCCACGTTTCTTTGCCTCCGTTTCCTTAACGTATTTCCTGAAAAGGCGCCGGGATGACCTTTCCGTCATAATGAAATTCGCTGCCGTCCATGTCATCAAACAGACCAAAATGCAGCGCTACCGCTTTTTTTGCCCCGGTTTTTTTTGCAAAACGAACAGCGTCTGCGGCATTCATGTTGTTCCCTTTTCCATTGATGGGAAGAAACACAACGTCCACCTGTTCCTTTAGGGAATCAAACACTTTCTGATTATACAGCGTATCTCCGGTGACATAATAGCACGTTCCATTTGCCCGGAAAACTACGCCCACGGCATATTCATCTGAGTGCTCTGCATAAACCGCCCGAAACGTAATCCCACGGATGGTAAATTCCGTTCCGCAATTAAACATAACATAATTGTGGTCTCCGCCCATTTTTCTTACATTTTCCCAGGCATTCCGGCTTGCCAGCACCGTAACCGGAGAACCTTTCAGATAATATCCCAGACTTTCCGGGTCGGTATGGTCCAGATGATTATGAGTTAAAACTATCACATCAGGAACCACATGCAAAAAGCGCTCCTCCACCGGGTAACGTCTTACCAGCTTTTGGTTGACCTTGTGGCAGCTATCCGACAAATAAGGGTCAACGATGATTTTTATCCCATTTGTTTCAAACAGAAGTCCCGCCTGACCGAGCCATGTAATTTTCATACGCTTCCTCACCCTTCTCCATTTTTGCCTCATTTATTTTTTCCAGATGTAATTTTGTAAGTCTTGTAATCTCCTGATAGTCTTCCGTTTCAATCAGTTCCGGCTTCAGAATGGAAATTCCGGTGCCCACTCCCACAGCGCCGGCTTTTATAAACGGTCCTATGGTATCTTCATTGACCCCACCCACACAGATAAAGGGAATGTGAGAGAGAGGACGCGTAATGCCTACCACATAATCTATATCGTTTTTCGTAATGGGAAACAACTTTATCAGGTCCGCCCCCGCGTCGTATGCATCCATGACCTCGGAGGGCGTAAAGGCGCCCGGGACAGACACAAGGCCCAACTGCTTCGTCAGTTTTATGACTTCCACATTGGTGTTGGGAGAAAAAAGGAACTGCGCCCCCGCCTTACAGGCCGCCACAGCGTACTGTGGGCTGATGACCGTTCCCGCTCCCACCATGAGCTTATTCCCCATCGTTTCCACAACACGCCGAATCAACGCCGTTGTATGGGCAATCGTGTCCTTATGGCTGGGATTAAAGGCGATTTCAATAACTCTTGCCCCACCGTCATACAACGCCCTGGCGCACGCCTCCATTTTGTGGAGGGGAACTCCTCTGAAAATCACAATCAAGCCATGCTCCTTTATCAAGTTATTCATATATCTTATCCTCTAATCCTTTAAAATAATAGAACGTATCGTTTTTCTGTCTGATGTCAGTCACTGCGCCAGTATAATGACGCAGATTTCTGGGAGTATATGGACGCTTCAATACTTCCTCCACATTTACATCGATTCCAAGTCCTGGCTTATCGGGAATCAGGATATATCCATCCTCATATCCCACTTCTTCATTGGTTATCTTTTTTCGGAAAGCGCCGTCCGTCAGCATAATCTCATGTATGACAAAGTTCGGAACCGTCGCCGCAAGCTGCAGAATCGCAGCGTTGGAGACAGGCCCGGAAGGATTGTGGTAGGATACCATAATGTGTTTCGCCTCAGCCATCGCCGCAATCTTCTTGCCCTCCATCAGTCCTCCCGTATGGAACACGTCAGGCTGAGCATAATCCACCGCATTCTTTGAAAACATTTCTTGAAACGCGTATTTGGTATAGCCCCGCTCCCCTGCCGCAATAGGAATATTGGAACGTGCCCGTACATAGGCTGTAGAATCCATATTGTCGGGAACACAGGGTTCCTCCAGAAACATAGGCTTAAATTGCTCCAGTTCACGGGAAATCTCAATGGCGGTTGTGGGGTTAAAACGTCCGTGACACTCTATCAAAAGCTCCACGTTATCTCCCACCGCCTGGCGGACTGCGCCTACGATGTCCACGCTTTTATGAAGCTGCTCGCGGCTGATTGTCATATGGGATGCGCCAAAGGGGTCCCATTTCAGCGCTTTAATCCCAAGTTCTGCCGTCCGCTTCGCTTTTCTTGCAAATTCCTCCGGCGTTTTTGCCCCTATGAACCAGGCATTTGCGTACATTTTGACCTTATCGCGCATTTTCCCGCCAAACAAATTGTAGGTGGGCGTATTAAAATATTTTCCGACAATATCCCACATAGCGATTTCTATTCCGCTGATGGCAGACATCAGAACCGGGCCGCCTTTCCAGTAAATATCCCGGTAGACCTCAAAACACATTTTTTCAATTTCAAGGGGATTTCTGCCGGTAATCAGCCGTTTCAAATCTGCTACCATCCCCTCAAGAGCCTGCTCATTGGTTCCAAGAGACGCCTCGCCCCAGCCGTAAATTTCTTCATCCGTTTCCACTTTTATGAATGCCCAGTTTGTTCTGTATGCATCCAGCGTATAAATTTTTACATCTGTTATTTTCATTGCTCTCTCCACTTTCTGTTGCGCAAAATTCTCAATGCCGTCCGCCGTTATACGGCAGCAGAGAGATCAGCACGCCAGAATCTATGGTAAGTTCCGTGCCGGATACCGTTTTCGATAAATCCGTTCCCAGGTAATAAACGCCATTCGCAATATCTTCTCCGGTGGATTCCAGCCCCACAGGCCAGTTTTTACGTTTCTCCTCTATCTGTTCCGGCGTAAGGTTATCCCATCGGTCCGTTTTGATTGCTCCCGCTATAATGCAGTTTGTGCGGATTCCATAGGGTGCAAGTTCAATGGCCATGGACCGCATAAGGGCGTTCAGCGCCCCCTTGGAAGCGGTGTAAAGGCTCCTCCCCCAAATACAGGACTTTGCATGTACGGAGCTTATTATTACAATAGAACCCTTTCCTTTCTTTCGCATAATCTGCGCAGCCTGCTGGCAACAAAAGAAAGTTCCTTTCAAATTCACATCCATAACATTCGTATAGTCCTGTTCGGTCACATGCATCATGTCGAGATTTACCCCAAGATTTGCCGCATTTGGAACGAAAACATCAAGTCCGCCAAAATCCCGTTCGATCTGCTCAAACACGGACTTAATATCAGACAAATCCGATAAATCTAATACATATCCCTTTACTTTCACCCGGTACTTTGAACGCAGCATACCCACGGCCTTTTCCAGTGGTTCCTGCGTTCTGCTGGAAATGGCAACGTCATAACCCCGGGACGCAAATTTCTCCGCAATGGCGTAGCCTGTATTTTTGACGGCTCCCGTAATAAAAATGCCTGGCATGCAATCACCTCCCCTGGTACTCCGAAAACTAGCCTTTGACAGCGCCGACCATGACGCCCTTTACGAAAAATTTCTGAACAAATGGATAGAGGCACAACATAGGAGCCGCCGCCACAATAATGACGCTGTACTTCATTGTCATGGCCCGGTTAAAGGCTTCCTCCATTGCGGCCGCGTCCACAATTCCCGCCGTATCGTTCATCAGCGCCTGGGTTGAAAGCAAAAGATTCCTTAGCACAGTCTGCAACGGATACAGTTCATCTTTGTACACATAAATCAATGCGGTATAATAATCATTCCAGTGGCTGACCGCATAGTAAAGTCCCACCACCGCCAGTACCGGTTTGGACAACGGCAGTACTACCCGCCACAAATACTGGGCAGAGTTGGCGCCATCCAGCAAGGAGGCTTCCTCCAGTTCCGCCGGAATGCTGTTTATAAAATAAGAACGGATTACCAGACTGTTATACACAGACACCAGCGACGGGATAATCATCGCCCAGCGGGTATTCAGAAGTCCGACGTTCTTTACCACCAGATAACCAGGAATCAGACCTCCGCTGAAATACATGGTAAACATAAATATCAGCAGCAGAACCCGTCTGGGCTTGAAATTTTTGTCAGCAAGCGGATAAGCAAAACATACTGACGTAATCAAATTCAGCACCGTACCCACCACCGTAACGAAAATGGTATTTGCGTATCCAGTCCACAGTTCCTTGTATTTCAACATCTGCTCATAGCCTTCCAGTGTAAGCTGTTTTGGAATCAGCAACACCTTACCGGACATTACCAGAATGGGATCGCTGATAGACGCAATCAAGACAAACCACAGAGGCCAGGCGAATACCACCAGCAATGCGAGCATGACAACCACATTTACGCCGTCAAATATTTTATCCGACTTAAAACCTTTCACTCTGTTTACACGTTGTTTTCTCATGGCAATCACCTCTTAAAACAGACTTTCATCAGCCACTTTTTTGCTGATCACATTTGCCCCCACCAGCAAAATGACATTTATGAGGGTATTAAACAGGCCCACCGCCGTAGAATAGCCATAGTCGTTGTCAATCAGACCAACCTTATATACATAGGTGGATATAATCTCAGAGGCTGGTCTGTTCAGACTGTTCTGCAGCAAATATACCTTTTCAAATCCAACGCTCATCAGAGAGCCCATACGCAGAATGAAAAGCATAATAATCGTGGATTTAATCGAAGGTATGTCGATGTGACGCATTCTCTGAATCTTCGTGGCTCCATCCATGATAGCCGCCTCATGCAGTTCCGGGTCCACGCCAGCCAGAGCCGATACATAAATAATGGCGCTCCAGCCCATCCCCTGCCATACGCCGGACCATACATAAATATGCTTGAACAGCTTCGGGACCGCCATAAAGTCTATGGATTCCAGGCCTACCAGTCCCCGCAGCACGTTGAAAACGCCGGTATTCTGGGTAGTAAACATGGTTATCATACTGCAGATTACTACGGTCGATATAAAATGGGGCGCATAAGAAATCATTTGAACGGTTTTCTTTAACCGCCGCTTTCTCAAATAATTCAAACACAGCGCAAAAATAATGGGAATCGGAAAGCCCACCAACAGAGAATACACGCTGAGAGTCAGGGTATTTTGTATCAGGTTCCAAAAGTTGTAGGTACTAAAAAACCGCTCAAAATATTTCAAACCCACCCAGGGACTGCCCAAAATCCCAAGTTTGATTTTATAATCCTTAAAAGCCAGTAATATGCCATACATTGGCACGTAATGAAAAATAATAAAATAAACCAGTACAGGCAGAATCATTATATATTTAATCCAATTTCGTTTAAAATCTTTCGCGAATTTTCTGCCCAGCGTTTCTCGTTTAACGCTAGTCATGGAGCTTCTGCCCAGTGATTTTTTCTTAACACCAATCATTGCCACGAATATGATCACACCTTCCATTTCACAACGGAGGCTGCCATACCAATTTGCTCGTCTGGCAGCCTCTGTTTCTTTTCCGTAATTCAGAGAACTAAAGAAACTGGTTTCCCATGACAGCCCCTGTCCGGTAACCGGCGCGTTTACTTGGCTATCGCCCTCTCATAAGCGGCCTTTTCCACTTCAAACAGTCTCTCTGCGCCCATTTCTCTCAAAGTATCCTGGAACTCACCATAAGTACTCTCCAGATCCACCTGTCCGGTAACCACCTGCGCTGTGTAAGTTTCAATATAGGATTGCACCTGCGTATACACTTCGCTCCTGATTTCCGCCTCTTCCTCCGTATACTTCAGCACCGGCATAACCGTTCCCATTTTATACAGCGTTAAATTACGTTCTTTTTGCATCCATGCGTTAATGGGATCTTCCTCTGCATTTACGTTATATCTGAAATCCGGGAAATACATGGGGAATGGAGTCGTTCCCTGCATACACTGGCTGTTCTTTACTTCCGTCTGGGTCTCTCCGTAGGTACCGTCCACAATCCAACTATAGGTGCCGTCGTCATACACTTTGTAAGTTTCTCCTTCCACACCCATATCTGCCAGAATCGCGCCCTCTTCCGTGTAAAAATAGTCCGCCCAGGCAACGAGAATTTCCGGATGTTCACATTTATCCGTAATTCCCATACCCAGACTCACACCCTGGCTCATCGGCAGATGTCCGTCACTCCAGGGTTTTAAGGTAATATAATCCTGGATATAAGCGTCCGCCACCTGGCCATTGGGACCTGACCGGAAAAACATACCGTGAATATCCGCCGCTTTGCCGTTTACAGACATCTGGTCATAGGTCTGGGTAAAGGCATTTTGATCGATAATCCCCTCGTCGTACAGCCTCTTTAAATACGTCAGATAATTATCCTTAAATCCATCTGTTAACGGATAGAATACAAACTCTTCTCCTTCGTCAAGGATTCCACAGTAAATATTGCAATAAAACAGTCCCTCCTCCATATAGGCAAGGAACCGGTTCGGCGTAAACAGATCCGTGGCAAAAGTAAACGGAACTTCATCATCCGGATCTCCATTTCCATTTGCATCCTCTTCCTTAAATGCTTTCAGCACCTGATACAATTCCTCCAGGTTCGTTGGCTCTTCCAGCCCCAGGTTGTCCATCCAGCGCTTATTAATCCACAGCGGCGCTCCACCGTTGTAAGTCGATATACCTGATAAATAGGGGAGCCCATAAATTTCCCCGTCAGACTCTCTGATCAAATCCCAGCCATCCATCTCATCCAGCATAGCTGTAAGATTCGGCGCATACTCCCGGATTAAGTCCTCCAGCGGAATAAGGATTCCCTGCTGGCCCAACTCATAAAAATTTATCCCGGCCGGCTTAATTATCATATCCGGGTAATCGCCGCCATTCATAATCAAACTCATCTTTTCGCCTGCTTCCGAATTTTGAAACTCACCAATCAATTCAATATCCACATTTGTTATCTCATTCATTGTCTTCCATGCCAGGCTTTCAGATAGTTTATAGCTCTGATTCATAACCGCCATCCCCGTAAAGGACACCGGCTCCTCCAGCGGAAACACAATATCAGCCGTTTCCGATTCATCCGGTTCGTCCGTCCCCGGCTCCTGTTGCGTCGGTTGTTCGTTTCCCGTATCATCCGGTTCATTTGACGTATCCCCACAGCCAAATAATACAGTAGCTGATATCAACATTGCCAGACCAAGCGCTACTACTCTTTTTAATTTCATACGTTCATTTCCTCCTTCTCTTTCTTCATGAGATTTTGTTTCATGATTCCCCCTATTGGCGCCATTTGTAAAGAAATCATCTGTAGTCTTGCAGCAGGTTCTTCCCGGCTGCTGTTATTATTGTATGTTCTCTGACGTGCACAGGCAAGAAACACAAATTTCATATTTTCCGCGGGTCCAAAAAAATGCGATACGTCTCATAAGAACCCATTTTATTGGGAAAAGACGCCAAGGCGGGATACAATTTTTCCAAACTGCAGGCAGCGTTAAAAAATTGCCACAGACGCTGGCCTTGCATAAATTCTTTTGCCCATGGTAGAATAAAAATCAGTAACACACGTTGAAAGGAATTTGATGATGAGAACATTTTTTCAAAAAATATGGAATCACACGTTACTCCGTTATTTCTTTTCCTATTTTTTTATCCTTATTATGCTACTTGCAGGTTTTACCGTAATCCTCAAAAACCAACTGACCACACAATATCAGGAACAGCGAAAAGAACAGATACAGACGCAGCTTAACCGTCTCATGCAGCAGTTCAATGAGGATATCCTATACCTGTCTCAGGTTGATACCTCCGTTAATTCCAATGTAAACGTCATTCTTTCCATATATAGAAGGGAAGACTGGAATAACTATCAGCTTGTCAATGAATTGAAAAAGTACGACAGTTCCTCTGTTTTAATCAATGCTATTGTGTACCAGAAAAACACCTCTGATACCGTCCTTTCTACGGGTGTAGCCTTGACCGAGGTAAACGGCGTCTATCAATTTTATTATAATGAACAGCCCAGCCTGCAATTTGATCCTGCCCCTTATCTGGACAGCCGGCAGAATCAGCTTATCTGTGTTTCCGGCAACACCCAATCCATGCTGATTTATCTTCCTGCAACCAGTTCCTCGCAGCCCTATATCATCTTCTATATATTAGACACCGAGGAAATCCGGCAGACTCTGGGGAATCTCATTTCTTCCGAAACCCTCGCTATTGCCTTGGTAGACTCTGAGCGTCAGATAGCCGTTGGTGTCAACGAGGATCTGCTCTCCCCTTATCTGAACGACGTTGAATTAAAGGACGGCTTTTATGAGCTGGACTCCTCTGACTCCCTATGCATTCAAACCGGCATCAGCAATGATTTTACGCTGGTAGCGCTATTGTCCAACAGTTCCCTGCTCAATCAGATAGACACTGCGCTCTTAAAATATTACCGGCTGTTCCTGCCCTTAAGCATGATTGGCTTTGTCCTCATCTTGTTTGCTCTAAAGCTTACCTGGTTTCCGCTGCATAAGCTGACCAAAAAAATTGCGCCGGAGGCAAATTTTAATCAAAGCGCTTTAGAGCAGTTGGACCAGTCCTTTACGAAATCTAAGGCAGAGAACATCGCGCTCCGTTCCAAACTGGACAATTACCGCCATTCCATGCAAAAAGCCCTGCTTGATTCCAGTATTGGTTCAAATACCGCCGATATTGACCAGTTCTTCGAGACAGACGCGGGAAACGAAATCTATGTGATACGCATCCATTCCGCCAGGAAACCGCTTCCCCATTCGGAAATTCTGGAACATTTTCTTCAGTTTTTCCCAGGGGAAAATCCCTGTATCCTCATGGAAAAATCTTCCTGTGACGCCGTTTTTTTGCTGAACTACACCGGCCAGGAGCCCAATAAAGCAGACATTCTGATAGATGTACTGACAGATTACCTTGACGACAAGGGATACCTGGCTGCCATCAGTAATGGCAGCAATTCCCCACTGGATATTCCCTCCCTTTACGAAAATGCCAAAACCGCTGCAAATTACTGGGATGATTCCCACATAATTATAGATTACGCCACTCTGAACCTTACCCCGTCTACTCTGGCTTATCCCAATGAGAAACTAGGGCAGTTGTCCACGTACTTGAATGCAAAAAATTTTATTGCTGCGAAAGCCGTTCTTGCCGACCTCTTCGCCATCATCGATTCCCCTTCGTCCATGCAGAGTGCGCTTCCGGACTTCTTTATCCGCTGCGTACTTGTGGATATTCTGACGGAGATTGGCAAATCCATGGAAGAGTCAAATCTCAAATTTAAAGATTATTCTGACTTATATTTTGAAGCTTTATACTCCTGTAGAAGCCGTGCCTATACAACGGAGAATCAGATTATCACGAATAACCTTTATCGGCTTCTTGCTTTTTATGAAGAAAAATCCGCTCCCAGCAAAATCGTCAACCCTGATTATTTGCGTGAAATGCTGAAGGCTTCCTTCTGCCAACCGGACTTTTCCATCTCGGTCCTGGCCGAACATTTTCATGTGAGTATTGCCTATATGAGCTATCTGACAAAAAAAGAACTGGGGATGAACTTTGTGGATTATCTCTGGGAACTGCGTTTGAAATACGCCCAGGAGCTTTTGAAAAATTCCGACTTATCTGTGGATGAGATCAGTCTCAAAGTAGGGTATCTGAATCCCTCCAGCTTCCGCCGCAAGTTCAAACAGGCTATGGGGATTACTCCCACCCAGTATCGAACGGAATCCGCTGAGGGGGATTCTTAAGCCTACTTCTTCCCTTTTCATCACATAGAAAAACGGAGCCCACAAGGACTCCGTTCTTCTATCGTTCTGGCTTTATTTTTTCTTGATTTCCCTGGTATTTTTTTCCACTAGCTTCCGGGCAATCATAATTTGATGGCCGCAGCCGACGCATTTCAAACGGAAATCAGCTCCTACCCGGAGAATCTCCCACTCAAAGCTGCCGCAGGGGTGCTTTTTTTTCAGGCGCACGATATCTCCTATTTCATATGAAATATTCTTTTCCATGCCACTCCCCCTTATATGTCCAGTGCGCCCAGCACCTGGCCGATATTCCCCTGTATCAGCAGATTAGCCCGCCGGTCCATGGGTGTGGCGTCCCGGTTGATCAGCACCAGCTTGTCTCCATTATAATAATCAATGAGCCCCGCCGCCGGGTACACCGCCAGGGATGTTCCACCCACAATCAGTATCTCGGCCTGGCGGATATAAGAGATGGCTGCCCCCATAACGTCCATATCAAGGCTCTCCTCATAGAGCACCACATCCGGCTTGATAACGCCGCCGCAATTCTCACACACCGGAATCTCCCCGGAGTCCAGGATATACTTAGCGTCGTAGAGGCGGAGGCACTTCTGACAGTAATTGCGGTGAACGCTGCCGTGAAGCTCCAGCACCACTCTGCTTCCGGCCTGCTGATGAAGGCCGTCGATGTTCTGGGTAATCACCGCCTTCAACTTTCCGGCCTGCTCCAGCTCCGCCAGCTTTCGATGGGCCGCATTGGGTTCTGCGTCCAGACAGATCATTTTATTCTTGTAAAACCGGTAAAATTCTTTGGGGTTCTGCACATAAAAGGAATGGCTCAGAATGGTCTCCGGCGGATATTCATACTGCTGATAAAACAACCCGACCACACTGCGAAAATCCGGAATTCCGCTCTCCGTAGACACCCCGGCCCCTCCAAAAAATACGATATTGTCAGAATCTTCTATCCAGCTCTGTAAAATTTCCTGTTCTGTCATAACCATACCTCCATTCACTACAGCACATTTCTCTCTGTCTGTGACATACTACGCCCAAGCTGTCCGCCCACTAGAAAATCATCCTGTGGGATGAAAAAAGCACTGCCAAAGATTTCTGTCCTTGACAATGCTGTAGTTGCGGGAGTAGGATTTGAACCTACGACCTTCGGGTTATGAGCCCGACGAGCTTCCAGACTGCTCCACCCCGCGCCGTCTTTAACTACTATATCACGAAGCTTTCCGTTTGTCAAATTATTTGAAAAACTTTATTGAGCAGTTTGCGCCGCTCCTCTGCGGCGCTCAAAAATACAGCTCACGGTGCCGGCTGCGCCTTCGCAGCCGGTTCCCTATTCTATGGACTTCAGCGACTCTGCCATATTAATCCGGTTTATTTTCCGCCGCATGATAAGGTCCACGCAGACAGTGAAAGCCAATACCAGCAATACCGAATACAGATAGCTTAAGGGCAGTATCTTGATGTCCGGAGATACCATGTCAATCTTGATTTGCAGCATTACAAACCGATGAAGCAGGATACCCAGCGGGATACCCACTACAATACCCATTATCGACAGCACCATGCTCTCCCGGAACACATAAGCTCCGGCCTCCCTGGGATAAAATCCCAGTACCTTCAGAGTAGCAATCTCACGGATTCGCTCCGAAATATTGATATTTCCCAGGTTAAACAGCACGATGAAGGCCAGTGCCGCCGCGCACAGGATAATCAGAGCCACAATGTAGTTCATGCTCTCCATGGTGTTGGATACCCGCACCCGCATATCTTCTATCACCGAGATGTTGGAGGCATTGTCCATATCCGACAGATAGGACGCCACCTGATAGTGGTCCGCATCCTCGGAAAGGGCCATATATATGGTTCTTGGTTCAAACGGCTCTCCAAAATACTGCTCGTAGGTCTCCGCCGTCACGTAAGCGTAATAATAGGTATAGTTCTCAAAAATTCCGGCCACCGTTAAAGGCTCCGTCTCAACTTCCCCAGTTCTTAAGACAATCTCGTCTCCGATTTCCACTCCGTAAATCTCCGCCAGCCGCTTGTCAATGAGAATCTCTCCCGTTTCCGGAACATCCACGGTCTCCCCATTCAGTTGGAAATTCACACACTCCCGAATGGATTCGTCTTCGGACACCATCAGGGTGACGGTCTTGACTCCTCCGTCATAGGGCGCGTCCACGGAGGTTTCCATCAATACCGCCTGATGGGTAATCTCCTGGCCAAATTGTTCCTCGATCTCCTGTAACGCGTCTTCTGTCACTGCCTGGGAATAAGTGGCACTGATATCATATACCAGAATATTGTCATACTGGTCATTGACGATATTGGAGATGGAATCGTTGATGCCAAAGCCCGCCATCACCAAAGCCATACAGCCGGCAATTCCCAGAATCATCATAAACATACGTTTTTTATAACGGAATACATTCCGGGCAGACACCTTGTGGAGGAATTTTAAGCGCTTCCATATAAATGTTATCCTTTCCAGCAAAATCCGTTTCCCCGCCGCCGGGGCCTTGGGGCGGATCAGCTGTGCCGGAGCATGGCTGAGCTCCATCCGGCAGGACAAAAAGGTGGTTCCCACGGAACACAATAGGGACACCAGCAGCGAGAACAAAAACAGTAGGAAATCATCTACAAGGATGATATCGGAAAATCCGTACAACATGCCATAGGCCGTCCAAATGGCCAGCGGAAACAGGCGTGTTCCAAGAACATAGCCCACGCAAGCTCCGAAAACTGCCGCGCTGCCGGAATAAATCATATATTTCGTGAGAATGGCACTCTTGGTGTAGCCTAAAGCCCGCAGTGTACCAATCTGGGTCCGCTCATCATCCACCATACGGGTCATGGTGGTGGAGCACACCAGTGCCGCGATCAGGAAAAAGAATGCCGGAAAGATTTTTGCCACAGCTTCCACAATGCTGACGTCTCCCTCGTAGCTGGCATAGCCCACATTGGTACTCCGATCCAGCACATAGACCTCCGGCGTTTCCAGATCAGCCAGTTCCTGCCGGGCGTTGTTCAACTCCTCCCTGGCATCGGCAATTTTCGTATCCAGTTCAGCCAGACCATCCTCGTATTCTGTCCATCCGTCACTGAGTTCCTGCTCGCTGTCGGCAATTTCCTGTCTGGCATCCGCAAGCTCCGCCTCGGCATCCGCAAGCTGACTCTTACCCTCCTCAATCTGGGCGCGGCTTGCGTTAAGCTGCGCCCGGTTTTCGGCAAGAACAGCACGGTTGCTCTCTAATTCCTGGCGGCTTTGGGCAAGCAGGGTACGGCTTGCCTCCAGCTGCTGTCGCCCCTCCGTAAGCTGCGCAAAACTACTGTCAAGCACGGCTTTGGTGCCGTCAAGTTGTGTCTTTGCCGCCGCAAGCTCCGCCTCGTTGGCCTCAAACGTCTCCACCACCGTCTTGGCTGTAGTATAATCGGAATTATCCGTATTCCCGGCTTCCTCCATCTGCTCCATGGCAGCCTTGGCCTGCTTATAGCCCTCCCGGTTCGCTTCCAACTGATCCTTCCCCGTCTGGTACCGCAAAAGGCCGGCCTCATAATCCGCAAGCCCCTGCTGATACTGGGCTTCGGCCTGGGTCAGATTGGCTTCCTCCTGCGCAAAGGCGGCTTCGGCGGCTTCAAGCTCTGCTTCCCCTGCGGCAAAATCCGACTCAGCCTGGGTCAGGGCTTCCTCGCCCTCTAAAAGTTCCTGTTCCCCATTCTCAAGTTCCTGCTTTTTCTCCGCCAGGGTCTGTTCTCCATCCGCAAGCTCCTGCTGTCCGTCCGCAAGCTGCTGCTGTCCGTCCTCCAACTCAGCTTTTGCGTCAGCCAACTCCTGCCGGGCGTCGGCCTCCTCACTGTCAAGGTCCTCCTGGCCCTGAGCAATTTCCTCCTGGGCGTCGGCAATCTCCTGCTGATATCTGACCTCCACAATAGCGGTGCTCTCCTCCTCGAGACTGTCAGCGCGTGCTTCTATCATCTCCTCATAGGCGTCGGTAAAGGCCTCCTCCGTGATATCCGCGTCAACGTAGACCTCTTCATAATACTCATAGGAAAAGCCCTCCAGGGGAATAAACACAAAGGCCGTTATCCTACCGCTGCCGATGGTGGTGGTGCCCCGCTCCATATTCAGATACAGAGGAGAGCGCGCCAGGCCGGTGACTGTATAACTCTCATAGGCAAAGCTGTCCCTGGTCTCCTGCGCATTTTGCGAAGCAATGACGATTTCCTGGCCGATGATGCTCTCCGAAAAAAGAGCGGCATCCACCACACACTCATTGGCTTCTTCCGGAAGCCGCCCGGCCTCCACCGTAAGGAAATTAACGTCCTCCGTGATGGAAAGGGCCTTGAGACAGTTCTCAACGCCCTCCTCATTGATATAGATAAAGTCCTCCGAGACAGCGCCCTCTGCGGCTTGAACCCCGGACAGCGCTTTTATCGCTTCCACCTCATCCTCATCAAACCCCCAGGTAGAGATGAGCCGGTAATCATACAGGTTCTGCTCCCGGACATACTCCTGTCCGGTCTTCATCATGGCCGGTTTGGAGGATTTCAGTCCGGAAAAGAACCCCACACCCAGAGCGATAATGGCAAAAATGGCCATATATCTGCCCAGACTCTTTTTTATTGTCCGAAAAATATTTTTGCGAAAGGCTCTTTTCACAGTATCCACCTACCATTCTATTTGTTCCACCGGCACGATTTTCTCGTTGAGACGCTGGTCCGCGATGGTGCCGCTCTTTACCCGGATCACCCGGTCCGCCATGGCCGTCAGGGCAGAGTTGTGGGTGATGATCAAAACAGTCATACCACTCCCTCGGCTGGCGTCCTGTAAAAGCTTTAAGATAGCCTTTCCGGTCTGATAATCCAGGGCTCCCGTGGGCTCATCGCACAGCAAAAGCTTGGGATTTTTGGCCAATGCCCTCGCGATAGCCACCCGCTGCTGCTCTCCACCGGAAAGCTGGGCCGGAAAATTGTTTCTGCGCTCCTTAAGTCCAACCTCCGAAAGAACCTCTTCCGGATCCAGCGGGTCCTTGCAGAGCTGAGAGGCCAGTTCCACATTTTCCAGTGCCGTCAGATTGGGAATCAAATTGTAAAACTGAAACACAAAGCCAATGTCATTTCTACGATAAGCGGCCAGCTGCTTCTTGCGAAAAGCGGACACCTCCACGCCGTCCAGGAATATTTTCCCGCTGGTCGCGGTGTCCATGCCGCCCAAAATATTTAACAGGGTCGTTTTTCCTGCCCCGGACTGACCCACGATAACGCAGATCTCGCCTTTCTCCACCTGGAAACTGGCGTCCTTTAAGGCGTGAACCTCCACATCCCCGGAGTGGTATATTTTATTTACTTTCTGCACATCAATAAAGGCCATGGTACACCTCCGCACGATTCATCTATTCTTTTCTCTGTCTTTATTTTACCGAATTTTGGGCCGTTTGGAAAGAAAAGTTATTATAAACATTATAAAGAAATTCTAAAATGTGTGACATCTGCCACAACGAAGGAGTCCAGATCTGTAAGCAGTGACGAACAGCGAGGCTCCGGCTTGCTTTTTTCAAACAGTATCTGTGATTTTTTCCCGAAATGTGGTAAACTGGTCTCATGTAACAGTTCAGATACTTAAACTGTTACAATCTCATCCATTATATGTAGAAAAGGGACAGGTTTATGATGTATTTCAATCAAAATTCCTCACTTCTTGGTCGGCTTACGGCCTACAGTGAGAGTGATTTCTATCCTTTTCATATGCCGGGGCACAAACGCGCGGACCTGGATTTTCCAAATCCCTGGTCGGTGGACATTACGGAGATTGAGGGCTTTGACAATCTGCACCACCCGGAAGGGATTTTAAAGGAGCTTCAGGAGTCGGCGGCCCGCCTGTTCGGCGCTGGAAAAAGCTTTCTCCTGGTCAACGGCAGCACCTGCGGCCTGCTTAGCGCAGTCAGCGCCTGCGTAAAACGGGGCGGGAAGCTGCTTATGTCCCGGAACTGCCACAAAGCCGCCTACCATGCCGTATATCTTCGGGACATTACGCCGGTGTATGTCCTGCCAAAGCCGACGGATTTTGGAATTATGGGCTCTTTGGACCCGGAGGACGTGGAGAGGACCCTGGATACCCAGCCGGACATCCGGGCGGTGCTGGTGGTGTCTCCCACCTACGACGGGGTGGTGTCCGATATCGAGAAAATCGCAACGGCCGCTCACCGGCACGGGGTCCCCTTGATTGTGGACGAGGCCCATGGCGCTCATTTTCCCTTTGGAGAAGGACACCTCTTTCCCAAATCCGCCCTTTGCCGCAGGGCGGACGTGGTGATTCAAAGTCTCCATAAAACGCTGCCCGCCTTCACCCAGACCGCCATTCTTCATTTGCAGTCGGGGCTTGTGGATGAGACGGCCCTCCGGCGGTTTCTGGGAATGTATCAGAGCAGCTCCCCCTCCTATCTGTTGATGGCTTCCATGGAGCAGTGTATGGAACTTATCCGGCGGGAGGGTTCCCGGCGGTTCGCTGATTTTGAAAGACTGCTGAACCAATTTTATGAGACATGCGGCGGCCTTTCCCATATCCGGCTTTTTGACGGGGCCGGAGAGCCAAATTGCTTTGACTGGGATCACTCCAAAATTCTTATCTCAGCCTCAGACCTTGGGCTGTCCGGGCAGGACCTGTATCGGATTTTACTGAAGAAGTATCATTTGCAGTTGGAGATGGCCTCCGGCCACTATGTGCTGGCACTGACCAGTCTGATGGACCGGCCCGAAGGCTTCAAACGGCTGGCAGAGGCGCTGTTTCAGATAGAGAGAGACTATGCGCCGGCGGCCGCGCAGCTTAGGGGGCAGTGTGCTCCAGCGCCCCCAGGAGATTTGCGGCAAACAGAGCGGCAGGGTGCGCCGGCGGCCCCGGCCACCACAGGGCTTTGCGGCGGTGATATCTACCGGATTCCCCGGCTGGCCATGACCCCAGCCCAGGCCATAGAACTTCCCGGTCAATCGATTCCTCTGGAAGAGTCCGCCGGGGCCGTCAGCCAGGAATATATCTGTCCGTATCCCCCGGGAATTCCCCTTCTGGCTCCCGGCGAGAGGATTGACGAAACCCTCCTTGAAACCATTTTGCGGCTTCGGGCGGAGGGATTTGCCCTGGAAGGGCTGTCCGATTTGACAAACAAGTGGATAAACATTGTAAAATCATGAATTTTATATTATACTATAAGGAGACCGCCATGGGAAAATTATTTTGTCTGATGGGCAAAAGCTCCACCGGCAAGGACACGATCTATAAAAATCTGCTGGCCAGAAAAAACTTAGGGCTGCACACTATCATCCCCTGCACCACCCGACCCATTCGGAGCGGAGAGACTCACGGGGTGGAATACTTCTTTTATACGGAAGAAGAACTTGCCCGCCTGGAGCGGGAGGGAAAAATTATCGAGCTTCGAGCCTACGATACCGTGCATGGGGTGTGGAAATATTTTACGGCGGACGACGGCCAGATTGATCTGGCAGGCAACAGCTACCTGATCATCGGCACCCTGGAATCTTATGTGAAAATGCAGGCATACTTTGGCAGGGAAAATCTGGTTCCCATCTACCTTGCCGTGGATGATGGCGTTCGCCTTGAGAGGGCCCTGGCCCGGGAGCGCAGTCAGAAGGAGCCAAGGTATGCGGAGATGTGCCGGCGTTTTCTGGCGGATGAACAGGATTTTTCCCCGGAAAAATTAAAGGCCGCGGGAATTATGCGCATTTTTGAGAATCGGGAGCTTGGGGAAACGACTGCGGAGATTGCGGCTTATATACAGGAATTTTCTTCTTAAGGAATACAGGCCAAAAAAGGGAGGTGTCTCATGGCTAGATTTTCAGATATCGTCGGTCACAGACAGATCATCGGGCATTTACAGAAAGCAATTTCATACGGAAAGGTTTCCCACGCCTACATTTTCAACGGGCCGGAGAAATCCGGGAAGCGGATGCTGGCGGAGGCCTTCGCCATGA
>CALWLN010000154.1 GCA_944381535.1 uncultured Lachnospiraceae bacterium | reverse complement strand
ACCTACCACAATTTCAAGATACAGTGTACACTCCTTTCACAGGGCGGCGAAGGAACCATGGGCGTTGCGATGCTTGAGAGCAGCGTGGACGGAACCACAGGAGACGGATATCATCTTTCGCTGGCGGCAGACGGTACGCTCTCTCTTGCCCGTGGGGAAGAGGAGCTGATCTCCCGCAGCCTGAAGGAAATCAGTCCATGGGGTCTGAAGCTGAATATTATCCGTCAGGAGCAGAATCTTCATGTCTATATGGGAGAGGACAATGAACTGTTCGCCAGTATTTTAGATGTTGCGGAGCAGTCAGGCTATGTGGACTTTTATATGGAGAACGCCTGTGGCCACATCAACAACTATATGGTCTGCGATTACCTCTCACCCTGGCTGGAGCCGGTAAGCCCGTGGGCACAAAATATGCGGAGCGATGGCAGCGGTCTGATAGTGCAGGATGACGGTTTGGTGATGGCGAACCGGAAAGGGGAGGCCTATACCGATGTGCAGGTGTCCGCCCGGGTGATGCTAAAGCCCGCGGACAAAGAAAAAAAAGCCTGTGCGGGTTTCCTGTTTGGAGCCTCTCAGGATGTGGAGCCGGAGCTTGGAGGCGTGCTGGTTGCCCTGGATCAGGAGGGCACTCTGTACCTGTCCAAAGAGGGGCAGGTAAAACAGTCGGTTTCTTTGCGAACAAAAATTCCTTCTGCCTATCTGTCAGTGGTGGTAAGAGAAGGGCTTTATCAGGTCTATCTCTATGATAAGAAGGAGGCGCTGCTTACGTGGAAGGATACGGAGTATAATGGAGGCGTCCTGAGCCTGGTATCGGAACATTCCAGAACCGGATTCTACCATTTGGATATCCGGGATTTGACGGAGCAGGAGGCTGTTTTCCCGGAGGAGAGCTACATGATCTGCCGGAACGGGGAGCGGATTCAAGCCTCGGATATCTATACGGAGGAAGCTGTGGGGCAGGCCGCCTATCAGATCGAGCCGGGAAAAGAAGACGGCAAAGCCTACGTTCTGGAGATGGATCTTACGGTTTTAAATCCAGAGACAGACGATACTTACCCAACCGTATATTTCCGAAGAAACGCGGTTCAGAAGATCGGACTCTACTGCGGGGAGAACTATACCGGGCTGGTAGACGGTGACCGGAACGTAATCGCAGATGAAGCGGCGGAATCCACATGGCTTTTTGCGGGGCGTCATCCGGGCGAGACATACCACATTGCCATAGAGACGGGGCCGGACGACGTATCGGTCAAGGTCAATGACGCATATTTTTATAAAGATATTCGCCTGAGCACCTGCCTGTCCGGTGATTTTTCCAATCTTCCCTTTGCGCCGGAGATTGTGTGCGATCAGGGAAAATCAGGAACTACGAAGACGGTTATCAGCAATGTACGTATAAGGGAAAAATAGGATGGAGTAGACAAAAATCATATTAGAAACCGTCGATGGACAAGGAAAGGAGATTGTCCGTCGATGGTTTTTCACGCTAGTTCGTCAGCTTCTTCATCCACTTATAACTCCGAAACCGCAGGAAGGTAGGAATCCCCTTAAAAATCTGGTCTGACTGGATGCAGAGTACCACGGCTTCCACGGGCCACTTCCACCAGAAAGCCGCCGCGAAGGATAAGGGCATAACAATGAGCCAAACGCTTACAAGATTCATTTTCATGGTAAAGGTTACATCCCCGCCGCCCTGGATAATTCCGGAGCTTACCGGCATCTGGTAGGACATTCCCACCATGATAACGCTCATGAGCGCAATGAGATTCAGCGCCATCTCCGTGGCGGTGTCGGTGAGGTTGTAGAAGGACAGAAGGGGCTCCCGAAGAAGGAAAAGCGCAAGTCCCAGCACAAGCCCAACGGCCACATCAATGACGCAGAGGGTCCGGGCGTCGCTTCGGACACGCCGGCGGTTCCCCTGGCCGATGGCATTGCCGATCATCACGGCAGAGGCGGAGGACATGGCCACAACAATCACCTTTAAGTATTGGTAGAAGGTGGAGGCCACGGAGTTGGCCGCGATGGCATCGGTGGACAGATGTCCCAGAATCGCCGTCTGCATGGGGACGGAAACGCCCCAAAGTATCTGGGAAACCATGGTGGGGGTTACCACCCTGGCGTAATCCTTTCGGAGGCTTTTGTTTTTTGCAAACAGTCCTCCGGAAAAAAGCGAAAGCTTTTTGTCAAATTTTGCGAGATAGATCACCACGATCGCAAATTCCAGGATACGGGCCACAAGGGTTCCCACGGCGGCGCCCACAACGCCAAGCTCGGGAAAACCGAACTGACCGAATATCAGAACGTAATTGATGGCCACGTTGACAATGAGGGAGACAATGGAGATGTAGAAGGAAATCTTCACCGTGCCTACGCTGCGCAGAACCGACATGAGGATGTTGGAAAGAATATACAAAGCGAAGGTCCACTGCACCAGGGCAAGATAGCTCTGTCCCTGGGCGATGATCTGCATATCGTCGGTAAAAAGGCGAAGCAGAGGAACCGGAAACAGTGTACAGACTGCCAGAATAAGGATGCTACAGAGAACTCCGAATTTTAGGGCGATGCCTGTGAGGGCGCGGATGGGGGCGGCGCGTTTCTCCCCCCAATATTGAGCGGACAATACCACTAGGGAGTTTCCGATGGCCATGGCAATTTGCTGAACCATGAAGAAGATCTGGTTCACGGTGGCGGCCCCGGAGAGGGCGTCCTGTCGGTAGCTTCCCAGCATGATATTGTCGGCCATGTTGACGCTGTAGGCCACCAGGTTTTGCAGGGCCACCACCAGCATCATGGAAAATAAGGTCTTGAAAAATGCCGGGTCTTTGGTGAAAAAGGGTTCTTTCTTTGGTTCTGTTACTGTGTTCATAATGCGATTCTCCTTATGTACGAGCCATGGCTGTTGTTGAGAACGGTATCCATGGAATTGCTATATTTTAACACTGTTTTGTGGAAAGTGCAATGCCTCTGAGAAACCGTGACAGGCCAGCGCACATCTTTTTTGGATACGCCACAGGGCGCAGGTTGTGAAGAAATGGCTGCCATTTTCATAAATTACATAGAAATTTTACAAAAGTTGCAGGGCGTAAGCCTTGCGATTTGTGTTACAATGAGGTATCATATGCTTATTATGATTGTTTGGAAAGGTTTCGTGAGATGAGAGATTTAACATCGATTCGGGAAGAAATTGACGGGATTGACGAAAAAATCGCAGCCCTGTTTGAAAAACGCCTGGGACTGACCACCCAGGTAGCGGAGTATAAGATCGCCAACGGGAAACCGGTGCTGGACAGGCAGCGGGAGGAGGAGAAGCTTCTTCATCTGAGTGCTCTTGCGGACAATGATTTTATGAAAAAAAGTGTCCGGGAACTGTTTGAGCAGATCATGGCCATCAGCCGGAAGCGCCAGTAT
>CALWLN010000153.1 GCA_944381535.1 uncultured Lachnospiraceae bacterium | reverse complement strand
GACTTATATCTGTCGGATAACAGATTGGCAGGGTGCCATCCTTACGCACGGATTTTGCAATCAGCCGAAGCCCCGCCCGGGGGAATTCATATTCCGAAAAGGCATAATAGCCGCACAGCATTTGATTCCGTGAATCCAGCGTATAGAAGGACTGCTCCCTCCAGGGACAGTCTTCATAGTGCTCATGCATGCATTGGATCAATGTATTTTGACTGACCTCATAAATACGCCTTCTTAACATATTGCTTCCCTTATATTCCTGTATCCGCAGCGGGTAGACCGTAGGCCGGATACCTGCATATTGAATTCTCACCTGCTTCGTATGTATGAAGAACTGAAGATATCTTAAGCCCAGCCGGCGGAAGGGATTCATGTAGCGGTTCCGCCCCTGACGCAGTTCCACTGTCACGGAAAAATTCCGCCCGCCTACCTGGGTCCGACAGCGTCCGTCCTTCAGATGTTCCCCCCAGCCCACCTCCATCCGGCAGTCCTTAGGCACCTCCATGTCAAAATCCAGATACCCCGCGTTTTCGGAACATAAATCTACAATAAAGTAAATTCCGTCCCCTTCTTGTTTTTCCAGTAAAACGCGCTCTGTAGCCTGCTCTCCTGGCTCCAGCTGGATTGTATCATTTTCCTGCGTGACCATCTCAGGAAAAGCCGTCTCATTTTCCCGCATGACCATCTCCGAAAGTCGATAGAAGGTCAGCGCAGCGTGCTGCATTTTCCAACCAAAATTCTGGTCTCCCGCAGGATAGGCAAAAGTTCCCTGTCCCACCATCACTGTCCGCACACGGGGCTTCACTATCAATTTCTTTACTTCCCTGGGATACAGCTTTCCGGGCATGCCCTCTGCAATCACACTCCGCCGAAAGCCCGCAGCAGCCAGTACGCCGACACTCCCCGGGACATCCGGCGCAACCTCAGCAAGCCTCCGTTCCCCCGGCGTAACCTCCACCGTCATCCAGTCCTCCGGCTGTCTCAGATCCACATGATAATTCAACCCCAACTGGGGCGTGATCATCTCGTTCTTCCCGCTGAGATAACGTCTGCTTTTCCGGCTTAATATGTTCTCGTCGGAACAGCTTACCACCTGTCCGTTTCGCGCCACCTCAAAGAGCAGTCCCGGTTTTCCAACAAAATAGGTGGAGGACGACACCCCATAATACCATACCACAAACGCAAGCTCATTGCTGCCGGATACAATAGCTCCACTTAAATCTATCTCGTCATAAACCTTATAATAGGGAAAATCCGCATACTGCCCGCTGTCCACAAATTTCCCGTTCAGATAAAAGGCGTAATTGGAATCCACGGAAATCCGCAGAATGACGGAATCCGTCCTGTCAAACTGGCAGCTTGTGCGAAACTCGGCATAAGAATCCGTTCCGTCCGCATCGCTACTCCAAATCCATCTGGCTTTTTCAAACATTTTTACCCTCCATTTGGCTTAAGATTCCACCGGCCGGATTCACGGAGATAACCGTCCGAGCTTTCAAGACCCTGCGGCGTAGGAAACCGCCTTCCCGCCGGTTTGATTTGTATCGGTTTCCTCGTGGGCGGTACGGTCTATACCGGATGGTAACGGCCATATTGGTGAGCGGCGCGGTACATGGCCAGGATATTCTCCACCGGCGTGTTGTCCTGAATGGCATGGGTAGGCGCCAGCAAATATCCACCGCCGGGCATCATGGTTTCCAAGGTGGTACGCACGTTTTCTTCCACTTCCGCTACCGTGCCATAAGCCAGAGGACCGGCTGTGGAAATGCAGCCGTGAAAGGCCAGACGGTCTCCGAAGGTTTTCTTCAAATAAGCCGGCTCCATATTCGCGGCCTCCGGCTGCAGAGTATCCACCGCAGAGACTCCCATCTCGATAAAGTCCTCGTAAACCCAGCTGGAACTTCCGCAGGAATGTACCATCACCGGCTTGTCATAGGCCCTGGCCAGATCAATATACCGCTGGTGACGGGGGCGGAGCACTTTCCGGTATAACTCCAGGCTGATCATAGGGGCCCGCTGAGTGCCAAGGTCCTCTCCCATCCAGACGAAGGAGATTTTATCTGCTGCCCGCTCCAGCAGCCGCTCCCAGATTCCCAGTTCCATATCCAGACGACGGTCGATATAAGCGAGCGTAGCCTCATTCTCAATCATCAGATTTACCAGCGTATCCTCCATGCCCATCACCCGGCCGGTGGCATTGATAATGTCCGCAAAGCCTGCGTCACCGATATTGACGGCATAACCATTTTCATAATGCCGCTCAATATCCGCCACCGCCCGCTCATAGTCAAAGTCATCCGGATTTGGCACCGGAAAGGCGACGATTTTCTCCGGCTCCGCGCCCTCCAGAGGAAAATCGCAAAAATCCCAATAGCCGCCATCCGCATTGGGCGCCCAGCGCATGACATGGCCGTACACCGGGTCCACGCGCCTGTCCGGCCGCTCCTCAAAGAGCCTTGGGCCCTTGTATTTTGCGGAAACCGAGCGAATGTCCACGCCCAAAGCCTGCAGCACACCCTCGTATTCATCGGTGGGAAGTCCCAGGGCCTTAGCCAGTCTGCCGTGAACGGCAGGATTTGTTGAATAGTTGACCGGCACCCGGTCCGGCTCCTGGCGGTTAAGGGCACGCAGTACCCGTTCCCGGGAAGTCATGCTTCCCTTGTAGATTTCGATTTTCATGTAAAAATCCTCCTTTTATTCCTGCTAGTTTCTTTCCAGATTGCTCCTTGTAAAATACCAATGCCTCTCGTCGATTACTCCTTGTTAAATATCCATATAATCGCGCCTTATCAAAAAGGGCTGCCGTAAGCAGCCCCTTCCATTCGGGTCATGATTCCTTATGCAATTTTCGCCTTTAACTCAGATATCTCCCTCTCGATAATGTCAATCCGAGACTTTAAACCGGATACCTGCACCTCGAAAAGGATGGATTTGTCCTGCACTCTGATGGCATTGTTGAGCTTATCCACTAAACTCATATGATTCTCCGCAAGAAGCTGAATGTTGCGATTCGTCTCATTCTCAAGCTTCAATTCGAGACTGGTGAGTCTTTCCTTGACATGCCGTAGTTCGTCCTTCATGGACTGCATGTCCTCTTTCATGGACTGCATGTCGCCTTTCATGGACTGCATGTCCTCTTTCATGGACTGCATGTCATTGTACAACGCCTGCAATAATTCTGTGTCTGTCATATTGGTTTCCCCTTTCTGATATGTTGGCGCTCCATATCCCACTTTTGAAACTCTCTCTTATCCTGTCCCCTATTCTACCACAAATCCGAATCAAAGTCCATGCCATTATTGGACCAGACAGCTATATTTCTCTCCGTCAGCGATAATGTCCATATTTAACGAAATAAATAACGATATTTTCTTCTTTGCTCCAAGACCACATAAGCCACCCGGCTTTTTACTTCATCCGGATAATGCGGCTCCGCCTTCAATATATTCAGCACATCCTCTCTGGTAAAATTAAACATAACCTGCTGCCCATACAATTTCTCCGCAATATCAAGCTGTTCATCAAAATCCCGGCAGAAGGTTTTGGGCTCTGCCTTTCCCATCAAGCTTTCAGCCTCCACGCCCAACGGATAATCCATTGTCGTATCGGAAAGCAGTGCGGCTCCATTATCAAAAATCGGACAATTATGATAAACTCCCGCTTCATCCATCAGCACGGCAATGTTGTGAGTGTGACGGTCCTCATTTTTAAAAAAAGTATCTACAGTTAAAAGCTTACCGATATATACGCCGAAATTTTTCAGCCCTGTGATCCGTTCCGTCTGTTCCACCAGAAACGAAAGGCGATTCTCATGATTTTCAATGGAATATAAGCTTTTATTGAGACTTTGCCCATAAAAATTTTGAAAAAGCCACTCCAATGTAAGGATCTGCCATCCGGCCGGCAAAAAATTTTTACTTCGACAACCCAGATAAGCGCGCAGTCCATAGCGTATTTCTTCCGTCTCGTAAGACACATACTCTCCACTTTCAAGACTGGAATGCCCAAGCAGAGCAGATATTACATACTCCGCTAGCCCCTCATATCCAGTGTAATCCGCCTTATACCAGATATCTTCACTCTGCCATTTTAGTTGATTGCCCTTGGAGGACTGCCTGTCCACAGTATACAAGTGCTGCTCAAATAATTCTACCATACCCTCACCTCTCAATGCGTATCCAGAAATCGTCCTCCGCCATTCTTCCATGGGTCTTTTCGATGATCATCAATGGGTCATAGAATGGCAGATCCAAATCTTTCAAAACCAGCTTCATCTTGTCCCTGCTACGGGGAAAGCATCTGGATTCCAGAAATTCCTCGTACTGCTCAAAGGTAGGGTGCTCCTCTCTTCCAAAGGCCCGGAACATCAGGCGCGATGTAAAATTATATACCGCCACCCTTCTCTCCCGCTCATCCACATCTATAATTGTGCAGATGTCCTCCCGATACATATACCACAAACGTAAGGGATAGCGTCTCTCCGGTATTCTTAAGCTTTCCTCTATCTGAGGATTCTCCTTCAAGATTCCAACCAACGTTACAACCGGCCCCGTAACTGGCCTGGCACCGCCTTCCCACCGCTCGATGGTTTTCTTGGAAACATTGGCAAGCCGGGCAAATTCCGTCTGCGTCAAATGCAGTTTTTTTCGAATCCCTTTGATATCGTCTCCCGTAAGCATATCCCGGATAGCGTAGTTTTTTTGACTCAAGTAAACTCCCACCTTTCTGATATAAGTATACCCTCAAAATGAGGGTATGTCAACCAGCAGATGCCCTTATTTTGAGGGTTTATTCTATAACTTCCTTAAAAGCCGGACTTTACGCCAAACCGTACTGTCCAAGCCATTTTCCTATTTCCTCACATCCAGCCGGACCAACGCCTTCTTCAAGGCAATTTCCGCCCTGGCCACATCTATCTCTGTTCTGTGGTTTTTCAGCCGGTCCTCAGCCCGCTCCAGGGCCGCCCGGGCCCTCTCTTCGTCAATCTCCTCCGGCCACTCCGCCACCTCCGCAAGGATGGTGACCTTCTCCGGCAGGATTTCCGCAAAACCGGCATGCAATGCCGCCTGCCTCTCCCCCCGGGCCTCCTGAATAGTCAGAATCCCCGGAGCCACCACGGTAGTCAGAGGGATGTGATGCTTCAACACGCCAATCCGGCCATCCTGTGCGGTAAACTCCACCATCCGGGCTTCGCCCCGGTAAAATACCCGGTCCGGTGTGATGATCTCCAACTGAAATAAATTGTTTCCTTCTGCCATCCCTTTCCTCCTCAAACTTCAGAGCCGCATGCTTCCTTCGCCTCTTCCGCCCCGTCCCGGCAAGAAGCCGCAAAGCCCCTTACTCCATACGGGCACGGACCTCATCGATGCTTCCGGCATTTAAGAAATGCCCCTCGGGCACATCATCATGTCTGCCCTCCAGAATCTCCCGGAATCCGCGGATCGTCTCAGACACTGGCACATACTTTCCCTCCATTCCGGTAAACTGGGTTGCTACGAAAAAGGGCTGGGACAGGAACCTCTGCACCTTTCTTGCGCGGCTTACCACCAGCTTATCCTCCTCGGAGAGCTCGTCCATGCCGAGAATGGCGATAATGTCCTGCAATTCCTTATATCTCTGCAAAATTTCCTGCACGCCCCTGGCTGCCTGAAAATGCTCCTGCCCCACCACCCGGGGATCCAGAATGCGGGAGGAGGACTCCAGTGGATCCACCGCCGGGTAGATACCAAGCTCCACGATGGAGCGGGACAACACGGTGGTGGCGTCAAGATGGGCGAAGGTAGTTGCCGGAGCCGGGTCCGTCAAATCGTCCGCCGGCACATATACGGCCTGCACAGAGGTGATGGACCCGTTTTTCGTAGAAGTAATGCGCTCCTGTAAGGCGCCCATCTCCGTCTGCAGCGTGGGCTGATAGCCCACCGCGGAAGGCATGCGCCCCAGCAGGGCGGATACCTCGGAACCCGCCTGGGTAAAACGGAAAATGTTATCAATAAACAAAAGCACGTCCTTCCCGCCCTTATCCCGGAAATATTCTGCCATAGTCAGCCCTGTCAGTCCCACCCGCATACGGGCTCCGGGCGGTTCGTTCATCTGCCCGAACACCATACAGGTCTTGTCGATCACGCCGGATTCTTTCATTTCATAGTACAGGTCATTTCCTTCCCGGGTGCGCTCCCCCACACCGGTAAATACGGAATAACCGCCATGTTCCGTCGCGATATTGTGGATCAGCTCCTGGATCAATACGGTCTTACCCACGCCGGCACCGCCGAAGAGGCCGATTTTTCCGCCCTTCTGGTAGGGACAGAGAAGATCCACCACCTTGATACCGGTCTCAAGCATTTCCGCCGTAGTGGCCTGTTCTTCAAAAGCGGGGGCTTTCCGGTGAATGGGCAGATATTCCACATCGGCAGGCGGAACCATCTCGTCTATGGGTTCCCCCAGAACATTGAACATGCGGCCCAGAGTCTTTTCCCCCACAGGAACGGAAATGGCGGCTCCGGTGGCAACGGCCTCCATGCCCCGGACCAGACCGTCCGTAGGGCCCATGGCAATACATCTCACCGTATCGTCACCCAGATGCTGGGATACCTCCACCACCAGCCGCGTTCCGTCTCTGAGTGGAATATGAACGGCCTCGTTGATTTCCGGCAGCTTACCGTCAGGGAACCTGATATCCAGTACGGCGCCGATGATCTGAGTGATTTTTCCTGTCTTTTTTTCTGCCATTTTCTACTCCTTTTTCTCCAATTATCAAACATGCTCTAAGACAATTCCGGAGCAGGCGGCCACAAGATGATGATAACGCCTTTTCCAGGCGCCTGCCATGGGCTTATGACAGTGCCTCCGCCCCCGCAATGATCTCTGTCAGCTCCTGCGTAATATTGCCCTGACGGGCTCTGTTGTATTGCAGCGTCAGATCATCGATCATGTCGTCCGCATTGCTGGTGGCGGAATCCATGGCCTGCATTCTGGCCCCATTTTCACTGGCAACGGCCTCCACCAGCGCTCCGTAGAACAGACTGGTCACGTATTTCGGGATGATCATGTTCAGAGCCTGCTCCTGGTTGGGCTCGTAATTCATAAGTGTCCCGGTATCCGCCTCCGAAAGCTCTGCCGCCTGAAATTCCACCGGCAGAAGCTTCATGAGAGTGGGAATATGACTCACCGTATTTTTAAAATGGGTGTAGGCCAGATAAATCTCTCCAATCTCACCGCCTGTAAATGCCCCAAGGACATCCCGGCAGATGGCCGAGGCGTCCCCGTAGGCGGGGCTCTCCACTACCCCGGAATAATCCGCCGCAATCTCATAGCCCTTTCGCTCCAGGATTTCCCTGGCCTTACGGCCCAGGGCATAAACCTTCACGTCTTCCTTGGGGATACCACTCTCCGTCAGAAGCCTTACCACGTTCATGTTGTAGCCTCCGGCCAGTCCACGGTTGGAGGAAATAACCACCACCGCCTTCTTTCGGGAACTGCCCGCTCTCAGATAGGGATGGTCTAAATTGCCGGAGCGGGCCAGCATGGAAGTCACCGTGCGGTACATGTAGTCAAAATACGGCTGAACCTTCTCGGCATGAACTCTCGCCTTCTGCAATTTTACCGTGGAGACAAGCTTCATGGCCTTGGTAATCTGCTGGGTACTCTGTATGCTGCCTTTTCGCTGCTTGATATCTCGCAAAGAAGCCATAACTTCCTCCTCCTTACCGCCTTGCTTCTGGAAAATCTACGCCTCCGGCGAACCGGAAAGGCACAGTCTTTGGCGCCTTGTCCACTTGCTTACCGGAAGGACGCCTTACACTCCTCAATCGCTTTGATGAGCGCTGCTTCCGTCTCTTCCGTGATTTCCTGACCAGTGCGGATTTCCTCGTAAATCTCCGGGTATTTAGTGTCAATGTACGCAAACAGCTCCTGCTCAAACCGCAGGACATCCTCCACCGGTATGTCCAGAAGATACCTCCGGGTAGCGGCATAGATAATGATCACCTGCTTTTCCACGGGCATGGGCCTGTACTGGGGCTGCTTTAACATCTCACGGATCCGCTCTCCCTGCCTTAAGCGCTCGCTGGTATCGGCGTCAAGCTCGGAGCCGAACTGGGCAAAGGCCGCCAGCTCCCGGTACTGGGCCAGCTCCACCCGGATGGGACCAGCAATCCTCTTCATGGCCTTAATCTGGGCGGCCCCTCCCACACGGGATACGGACAGGCCCGGGTTGATGGCCGGACGGAAGCCCGCGTTGAACATCTCCGTCTCCAGGTAAATCTGACCATCCGTAATGGAAATCACATTGGTGGGGATGTAGGCGGATACGTCTCCGGCCTGGGTCTCGATTATGGGAAGCGCCGTTAAGGAACCGCCGCCCAGTTGATCGGACAGCCGGGCCGCCCGCTCCAGCAACCTGGAATGGAGGTAAAATACATCCCCCGGATATGCCTCACGCCCCGGGGGACGACGAAGAAGCAGGGACAGGGTACGGTAGGCGGCGGCGTGCTTGCTCAGATCGTCGTACACAACCAGCACGTCCTGGCCCCTCTCCATCCACTCCTCTCCGATGGCGCAGCCCGCATAGGGAGCGATGTACTGTAACGGCGCCAGCTCACTGGCAGTGGAAGCCACCACCGTTGTATAGTTCATGGCGCCAAATTCCTCCAGTGTCTTAACAATGGCGGCAACGGTGGAAGCCTTCTGTCCGATGGCCACATAGATACATTTTACCCCCTGCCCCTTCTGATTGATAATGGTATCGATGGCAATGGCCGTCTTTCCGGTCTGTCGGTCGCCGATGATCAGCTCACGCTGACCTCTGCCGATGGGTACCATAGAGTCGATGGCCTTGATGCCGGTCTGCAGGGGTGTATCCACGGATTTCCGGGAAATCACGCCGGGAGCCACACGCTCAATCTGCCGGTGTCTGTCCGTCTCAATGGGGCCTTTTCCGTCGATGGGCTGTCCCAGCGCATTCACCACACGGCCCGTCATGGCATCGCCCACGGGAACCTCCACCACCCTGCCGGTGGTCTTTGCGGTATCGCCCTCGCTGATATTTCTCTCGTCCCCCAGCAGTACGGCTCCCACATTATCTTCCTCCAGGTTCATCACCATTCCGTAAACCCCGCCGGGGAACTCCAAAAGCTCTCCCTGCATAGCCTTTTGAAGGCCATGAATCCGGACGATTCCGTCGGCCACCTGGATGACCGTTCCCACGTCAGACACCTCCAAATGGGAGGCATAGCGTTTGATCTGCTCTTTGATGACAGAGCTTATTTCTTCCGGTCTTAAATTCATGGAGCGCACTCACCTGCTTTCAACTGTATTTTCAACAACTCCCGGGTCAGGTTTGAAAGTCTGGCGCGAATACTGCTGTCCACCACCCGGTCCCCGATACGAATGACCATTCCGCCGATCAACCCCGGCTCTACCTCATAGTGCATCTCAAAGGACTCATAGCCTGTGGTCTCCAACAGCTTCTTTTGCACCTTCTCTTTTTGCTCATTTCCCAGGGGAAAGGCGCTGGTCACATAAGCGGTGCCGATATGTTTGTATTCCTTTCCCTGCTCTATAAAATATGTGAAAACAGATTCCAGCTCGTCCGAATGATTTCTGGTCACCAGCAGTTCCATAAGCCCCAGCAGCTCATCGCTGACGCGGCCCTGGAACACCCGGGCAAGGATCTGCGCCTTTTCCTCTTTTCCGATCTGAGGATGAATCATCAACTCCAGCAGTGGGCCGTTCTCCTTAAGGAGCTTTAACAGTTCTTTTGTCTCCCACAGCAGCTCCTCCACCTTCCCGGCTTCTACGGCAAGCTGAAAGAGCGCGTCCCCATAGATTTTGGATACTAGCTTTGCCATGTACTCTCACCTATCTCCTTCAATGTCTCTTCCACCAGCGTATCCTGAATCGTTGTATCAATGGAGGCCGCAACCACCTTGCCGGCCATCAGGGACGCAATGGAGATCATCTCCTGTTTCATCTCATCCAATACGCGCTTCTTCTCCAGCGCGGCTTCCTGATTGGCATGCTGAATGATACGGGCAGCCTCCTGCCTGGCCTCCTCCACGATCCGGGCTTCATTTTTCAGCGCCTTCCTGCGGGCTTCGCTCAAGATTTCCTCCGCCTCTTTTTCCGCGTTCTTCAAGCGGGCTTCGTACTCGGCCTTCACCTGAGCGGCGTCCTTTTTGTCCGCCAAAGCGGCGGCGATGTCGCCCTCTATCCGCTTCTTTCTGTCCTCCAGCGTTTTTCTGACCGGATTAAAAAAGAGATAGGACAGCAGCGTGAACAGCACAAATACCGCGATTGCCAGCAATATGGTATCGTGGAAAAGCTGCGGATCCAAATCAACCAATCTCTCCAAGGCTTGACCTCCTTTCCCGAAGGGTGTTTACGGCACCAGGGGTTTTACGAAAAGCAGAAGAAGCGCCACAAGAAGTCCATAAAGACCGGTGGTCTCCGCCACAGCCTGTCCCAAAAGCATGGTGGATGTAATGTCTCCCTTGGCACCGGGATTACGTCCTACGGCCGCAGCCGCATGGCCCGCCGCGATACCCTGGCCGATACCCGGTCCGATACCTGCGATAACCGCCAATCCCGCGCCGATGGCGGAGCATGCTAAGATCAAATCTGTTCCTGTAATATTTTCCATTGTAATTTCCTCCTTCTATTCCTCTGGTTTCACTTTGTTTCCGTTTTACCGGCATAGAGCGCCATGCTCCCAACATCCGCCTGTTTTGCTGTTCCCGGCTCCTTAAGCCTCGTCTCCCATGGCATTGCTGATATAGGTCATGGTCAGCATACAGAACACATAGGTCTGAATTGCCCCTGAAAATAAATCAAAATATACATGCAGCACCGCAGGCCATCCATAAGCGATTTTTGCAAGCAGCGCGTACACCAGCGCCATGATCACGGTTCCCGACAAAACGTTGGCGAACAGACGCAGGGACAGAGAAATGGGCACGGCGATCTCACTGATCACGTTGATGGGAAGCCAGATGGGGAGCCAGGCTGGCAGAGGGGAGCACATTCCCTCCCATATCTCTTTTGGCCTCTGATAACGAAACTGTGTAATATGGATCAGGAAAAATGTAATCAGCCCCAGAGGCAGCGTTGTGCCGAAATCCGCCGTGGGCGGCCTTAAACCCAGGATACCGGAAATGTTGGATACCAAAATAAACATAAAAACAGTCCCGATATAGTTGGCAAAACCACGGCCTCTTTTTCCCATGGTTGCATGTACCATACCGTCCAATTTTTCAACAATCAGCTCCGCAATGTTCTGCAGCGTTCCGGGCACCTTTGTGGCCCGCTTCATCCGCCGGTTCACCACCAGGGCAAAGCCGATCAGGATCAGCATGACGATCAGTATGCACACATGGCTGGTAGTAATCCAAAAAGTCTGGCCAAACAGCTCATAGGAAAACAGTCCGTGTATCATAAAGTCCACGTCCGTGCCGGAAGCCATCAGAATTTCATGTTCCACGGTTTCACCTCCTTCAAAATACCTCTCTTCTGTCTTAACGTTTACGATTCCTCACCATTGCCTTTGTCTCTCTTTGTCAAAAGCTTATGTGTAAAGGGCTGTAGATAAGCCGCCACCTTAAGACCCATGACACCGATAAACATCAGAAGGACATTCCCCAGATTAAAGTAAAATACCGCCACAAACAACAGGACCACCACCAGATAGCGCAGCAGGAAAAACAGCGTGGTGCGGACGTTGATCTTCCCTCCGCCGGCGCCATCCAGGGAATCAGAAATCGTGACCGCCATATGAATGGCCATCCCCATGGCCAGGGCGATTCCCAGCCACAGACCGATGGAGTACCTTATTTTATCCTCCACAAACCACACCCCGGCAAGCTGGACAAGCAGACCGTAGATGAAAATTTCCAGTATCAACTCGGGCAATATGTTATTGATCCTTCTTAGCATGGTCCCCCTCCTTATCTTCATATACCTTTTTTGCCATGATATAGACATTCCGGGCTCCGGCCAGGGCGCCCACAAGGAACAGCGGTACGGCAAGTATGGGAAGGTTCCATTTCTTCCCCAGCCAGGCGCCAAACCAGGTACACAATAAAATAGGAACTAACATGCTGATCCCAAATTGCGTAACCAGAGCCAAAGATTGGAGTACGCTATTTTTGTTCTTCACATATAGTCCCCCCCTTGGCTATATTTTTTTACAGTATATGGTTATTATAACCATTTTTCTGGAAAAAGTCTATGAAAAACGGAATTTTATCGAGAAATTTATAGGGACTATGGCTCTTCGATTTTTTATAATCTTAGGGCAACAGTCCCTGTCATCGGAACTTCTGCGTCGAAAGAAAAATTTATGACATTTCTTATTAATCATGCCGCTCATCACTGTCAAAGACCTCGCAGAACCGTCCGGCAAAAGCCGGTTCCTCTCCACCCGCATAAAGGTGGGAGATATCCCCGATGCTCTGCGCCCGGAATATGGCCATTCCCTTTCTTCGTTCTTCCGTATATAAGGTAGTGACGGAGGAAGGCGGCAGGCATAAATGGTGCCAGAAAATCATGGGCGATACATGCATCAAATGACTAAGCAGCACACATTGCAGACCAAAATGACAGAAAAACACCACCGTATCCCGGTTGGGTCGCTCCGTGCGGTAGAATTCACCCTCCCGCGCATATCCATGCCCGGCCAGCAATTTGTCAAAGTTATCCACAATCCACCGGTATTCCTCCCCGACTTTTCCACCTATCATGGCTTCCTGTGTGGACCAGAGGTCCCTGCGGAAGAAAGCTTCCTCCTTCGTCCAGTCCTCCGGCAGCCAGTCCCAGGCAATGCTCGGTCCCTCCGGCACATTCGGTTTCCAAATCTGCGGTTGAAATTCCCTCAGCCACTGACATTCCTCCGCAGCGCGGTTCATCCTCTTTAAGGTGAAGGAGGCGGTGTCCTTGGCTCTTCCCAGTGGAGACACATAGAAGGCCTGGATATCCATTTTTGTAAGCCGCTCCGCCAACAGCTCCGCTTCCCGCCAGCCTTTTTCTGTCAAGGAATCCCTCTCATAATCCGGGTCCCCGTGACGAATGATCAGTATACGCATACGCTACTCCTCTCCCATAAGCTTCACCACAGTCATATCGTGGCGCATGGCCGCAAGTACCGGACCGAACACGTCCTTTGTCCGCAGCTTTAAGCTGGATGTATTCACGCAGGGGTGACAACCCAGATATTCGTCCGCCATCACATCTTCATCCACCAGAAGCTTTACGACGTTGTTTTTATCATTCATCAACCCCATGACGCTGACCGCCCCCGGCGCAATATCCAGGTATTTTTCCATATCCTCTGCCGTAGCGAAGGACAGCCGGCTGCTGTTAATCTGATGGGACAGCTCCTTGGTCTTGAAGGTCTTGCCGTCCGGTATCATCAATAGATAGAAAGCCGTCTTCTGGCGATTGCATAAAAAGAGATTTTTGCATATCATGGAGCCCAATACCCGGTCTATTTCCGCACATGCCTCCATGGTGAACGCAGGCTCGTGGTCCACACGCCAGTATTCCACTCCCACCTGATCCAGCAAATCATAGGTTCTTATTTCTTTTTCCAGTCTGCCCTCGTTGGTGACGGGGCGGCCTTTCTGTAGGTTCATTGTGGTTCTCCCTTTCGTATATAAAGCAGCATTGTCAAGTCCTCATATTGTACCACAGAGCTCTCATTCCTCGCTTGATAAATTCAGAAAAAATTCAGCAGGCAGGCCGCGCTTCTGATTAACGGAGCGCAGCCCTTCCATTTTCGGTTCCTTCATCCAAGGTATCGGAAACATACTTCCCATTCTTTTTTCTCTGCCTGACGCACTCCGTCAGCAGGTATTCAATCTGCCCGTTGATGGAGCGGAAATCATCCTCCGCCCAGGCGGCAAGCTGGGCGTACAGCTTGGCAGAAATCCGAAGGGGAACCTGCTTCTTTTCGTCTGCCATATCAGTAGAGGCTACCGGTATTTACGATGGGCTGCGCGTCTTTGTTGCCGCAAAGCACAACCAGCAGGTTGGATACCATGGCTGCCTTCCGCTCCTCGTCCAGCTCTACCATACCGCTCTCGTTTAATTTCTTCAGGGCCATTTCCACCATCCCCACGGCCCCGTCCACAATGGCCTTGCGAGCGTCGATGACTGCGGCGGCCTGCTGGCGCTGCAGCATGGCGGCGGCGATTTCCGGCGCATAGGCTAGGTAGGTGATTCTGGCTTCCAGAATCTCCAGGCCGGCACTGGCTACCCTGGACTGGATCTCATCCCGGATTCTGGCGGCCACAATTTCACTGGAGCCTCTTAAGGAGCCCTCATCCGGCTCGCCGTCCCCGGTGGTGTCCACGTTCTGGGCCACGTCGTAGGGATAAACGCGAACGATATTGCGAAGAGCCGCGTCACACTGAATGGATAAGAACTCCTTGTAATTATCCACCTCAAATACGGCCTTGGCAGTATCGGTAATGCACCAGATCACGGCGATTCCAATCTCCACCGGATTGCCCAGGCAGTCGTTGATCTTCTGTTTGTTATTGTTGAGGGTCATGACCTTTAAGGAAATCTTTTTGTCCGTAACCTGGGCGTTCCCGCTGACGCCGTTGGGTCCGAAGGTGATCTGCGCGCCGCCCGCAGCTCCCGTATCCACATCACCGCTCTGGCGCAGGGTGGTTTTGGCTGCGGGGTTTACGGCGGAGACAAAGGGATTCACGTAATAGAAGCCCTCGCCCTTCAAGGTTCCCACGTATTTTCCGAAGAGGGTCAGAACCAGGGCTTCCTGGGGCTTTAACACCTTAAGGCCGCAGAAGGGAATCCAGCCCAGGATAACCCACAGGCCTCCGAGGATAATCAGAATCGCGCCGAGCGCAGGCATGTTATCCACCAGAATACATCCCAGTATCAGCACTGCGATACCGGCCAGATAGGCCAGTAAAATCAGGAACAGAGCGGGCATGCCTTTTTTTGCTTTTAGTAGTTTTTCTTCCATAAGAGACGTCCTCCTTAATCTTAATGATATCATTTTAATATCATTTGGATATTTTGTCAAGATTTTAATTGCGTGCTACATTTAAATACTCCAGCTTAAAAATTCTCTCTCCAAGCGCTACAATTGAGGGCCGTCCTTGTCGGGACAGCCCTCAATTGTAGCGCCTGGTATTAAATTTTTAAGAATGAACTTCCCAGCCGTTCCTTTGCATAGATTCTTCCCAGCTCCTGTGCTGTTTTCCCCGGATTCTCCTCTATCAGCTTTATCAGTTCTTCTATGAATGTTTCCGGTTCCTCCAGCATTTCAGCGATGGCAGCGGCATTTAATCCCTTATCCAGTTTCTTCTGTACCTGTGAAACCAACTTCGTCCATTCGCCCTCCGTACGACCTTTCTCCAAGCCTTTCTCCAGGCCGTCTTCCCAGCCTTCCTCACGAACCTGCCGCATATGGATTTCCTCATCATATTCAAAGATGCTCACTTCTATCGCCTCCGCCCTGTATTTTGTCAGGAACTCTGCTAAAATCCCCTCCCGAATGCTCTCGGTCACCGCACGGTCCACCGCCTCCTGGATAGGGGCCTCCTTCGCATAGTTCCTCACCTTTTCCACATACAGCTATTATAAACTACGGCTGCACCGTCCCTCCTCCATAAAATACACCTCCGAGCACAGATCCGACACATCCTGGCTCACATGGCTGGCCATGAGAACCACCGCTCCCCGCTTTGCCTCCTCCTCAATGATCCAGCGGATGATCACCACGCCGTCCTTATCAATGGCATTGGTAGGCTCATCTAAAAATAAGAAATCCGGCTTCTCCATCACCGCCTGAGCCACGATCAGCCGCTGCTTCATGCCCAGGGAATATTTCCGCACCGGAAGCCGGTTCTCCGGGTCCAACCCCACGCGGGCCATCTGGTTTCGCACCTCCTCCTTGGAAATATAGCGGTTTAAGGCGCTTAAATACAGCAGATTTTCCATACCAGTCAAATCCGGCCACATGGCGGAATTCTCAATGATCACCCCGATTTTCGCCGGCGGGTGGCTCCTGTGGATATCCTGCCCGTCCAGAAGCACCGTCCCCGACGTGGGCCGGATCAAACCGCTTAAGGCCCGAAACAGCATGGTTTTCCCCGAGCCGTTCTCTCCCACAAAGCCATAGATTTTCCCGCCCCGAAGTTCCAGGGAAATATCCTTCAAAATCTCCTTCTTCTTGATAATTTTTGTTACGTGCTCCGCTTTCAGTACGTGTTCCACCTCGTATCCCTCCTAAAATCCATATCTTAGATATTCCGAGCCACCCCAGCTAAGACTCGTATCCCTGACGTCCGGCGCCATCCTAGAAAATATCCCTGTACTTTATATCCAGAACCATCCCCGCCGTCACCAGCAGCAGATACCCTATATTTACCCCCACCTTGAGCGCCGCCAGCTCCGGCGTATCCAGAATTCGCAGATTGGCGCACAGAGGATTTAACACCGTCATGGCCGGAGCGTCAAACCAGTTGATGGCCAGCTCCATCAGCACCAGCACCGCCGCAAAGGAAACCAGTACCCCGATGGCAATCCCCTTGTGGATGGCGATCCAGTTAGAGGCAAGACAGATAAGCGCCAGCAGCGGAAATACCATCCCAAATATGGTACACACCGCCCCCGCCAGCCGTCTATCCAGGCTCCAGGCTTCCACCCTCCGTATATCCAGAATCAGCTTCAGCCCCAGAAACGCCGCGGCGTAGAGGGCCGCCAGCCCCCAAACCTCCAGAATCCGCTTTAAGCTCCACATCTCCCGCCGGGCGATCCGGGTAAAAGTCATGTGGCTGTTTCCGTCAAAATGGCTGGAGATCCAGGTCCCGAACAGCAGGGCAAAGAGGAACAGTACGCCCAGCATTTCCATGGACATCACAATGGTCTGAAGCTCCTTTGCCGTAATGCGCCCAAACACGCTGTACCAGAGCATTTCATACAGCGGGCCCGGCTGTTTCTCCGATACGATCAGATCATAAGGAGCCAGGACAATCACAAAGGGAATCACCAACAACACCCTGGCCATGCGCCAGAAACGTTTCTTTTTTCCGACCATCTATACGCTCACCCCATCAATACCCAAACTCCGCCAATATTTCTCCCCGTATCTCATTGAGTACCGCCGTACACTTCTCCGAAACAGAGAAAAATTCATAGTCCTGTAAATCCAGAAAATCAATACTCTCATAATCCTCCGGCAGCGTAGCGGTCTTACCGCCCCCCAGACGGATATAACCAAAATCCACAGAGTACGACAGATAAGCCTTCTCCTTATTGTAGGCGTTCAGCGGGGATTCTTCCAAAAAGACCAGATACTCATAATCCGGGTTCATCATATTGAGCGTATTCCCATACCGAAAACACCCAACCATTTTCACGAAACCATAGTCCTGATAAAAATAACTGGTCTGACCCTCTGAGAGAAATTCCTCCCCCCGAAGGACCTCTTTCACGGTAATCTCCTGCCCGGTACTGCCATTTGCCAGCCGCACGTTCCCGGTAAAGCCCACCCTTGCCACGATGGGCGCCTGAAGCGCTTCATACTCCCCGTCCACCATGGCAAAGCTTTTCTCCTCCATCCAAGGCTCGTCCTCCCGTTTCTCGCCCCAAGCATAGCTTATCGCGGCAGTTCCCCTCGGTATATCCCCGATGTTGCGCGCATCCGCCAGACCCATGTCAGGGATTTTAGAGCGATACGCTAGCCCCAGCGCCAAAGCACCTGCCACCATCAGCAGGCAAACTCCAGGAACCACCAGACGTTTCAGCGACACTCTCCTTTTCATCCAAATTCCCTCCTAACCTTGTACATTGTCCATACCACTGCGTCATTGAATGCTTTTCATTTCCCGCTTTACCGCATAGAGCAGAAACAGCAAGGTTACTCCAACCACAGCCAGGCAGAACAGGAAAATATATACGCCGCTATGCCCTATCGCATACCCCGGCGTAACATAGGAGAGGGGATCGTAATTGATATACATGCCTTTCCCATATGCCACTCTGGTATAGTTTATCCTATCCCATGTCTGTAACGCCTGGAGAAGCAGAAAAACCGGCACGAACAACACAACCTTCCATTTCCGGAAGAAAAAGGAAAATCCCATGACAAGGCTTCCCAGCAGACCGGATAAAGCAGATAAAAGCAACAGATATACCACATTATACAAAAAGGGGCTAACAGAATACACCTCTAAAAAAGGCTTTATCCGATTCACCGTCTCAAAATCCGCGCCGGTTCCCAAAAACATCCTGATATACCCCTCCAACTGGTACGCTCCATACCATGTATTGTAATTGTGGGGCAAAACCAGGTTGCAGAGAAGCAAATTTATAAGAAATGGTACCCCAATCATCACTGCCGTGCCGATAAATGCGGCAAGCAGCTTTGAGCCATAATAGCTCCACCTGGAAACCCTTGATACATAGACCGGCAAAAGACCGTTTTTATAGTCATCCACATAGGAGGTGGCAAAGGGCAGGACGATCAAAAATGGGTACAGCATACGAAACAACATCCATAATATATTGTACTGGGAATAACAGATTGTCTGGTTGGCATCCATGCACTCAAAAATATCTTCTGCCCCGGACATCCCAAGAAATGACAAGACAAACGCGACACAAGCGTAAAACAGCGTGACCAGAAACGCGACCTGGAATTCCCACTTCCAAATCATCACCTTCAGTTGAACCTTCACTGACGAAAAGAACATAGCAACACGCTCCTTTTTTATCTTGAAAAAGACGGAATGACAACCTTTTTTATACTACCATATTACCAAAAACGCTTACGACCCGCAACCCCTTTTCCGCAGGCCTCTGCAGAACTTCATCCGCCCCTGTAGCAGTTCGGACACTTTACCGCTACACTAATGTACATTCCAGTACCCGCTGATACGACAATCCAGCGAGGGATTAAATCCATGGGCATACAAATCTACGTATTTACCCGCACTCCGATAGGCTGACGGAATTGGGACCGGAACCCAGACATTTAGTATTCCAATTCGTCCCTCACCACTACTGGTAGCCTTTACCCATGCCTTGGTATAAGTCCAGGAAGAACTTCCGTCAGCTTTATAAAACGCCATTATTTTAATCTCTGCGTCAGAATTATCATTACTTTTTTTTGCGGTGGTCACATACGTATATTCATTGCTGTCAATATACACCTTGCTGAACACACTCTCTGCCGCAAAGCAAACCCCAGATAATGAAAACATCAGCGCAATGGTCAGAACCGTTGCAAAAATCCGTTTCTTCATAAATTCTTTCTCCTTTCTCTCATCAGGCTGTCATACCGTCTTTTTCGTAGTTACATCATACAGCCTTCCACTCCCAAAGGACATGACGTTTTTGGAAACTTTTTGTTTCCCGAAACGTCATGGGAATCCCCGTTCCTCCAATGTATTCTGAATACACAAAAAATATTTACCATTTGGAGGGATTACATGATGAGAAAAATTACAGTATGTCACAAAATTAATGTCTTCTTAATCGCAACACTGCTTATCATTTTAACTTGTACGCAATTGCCAAATACAAATGCTTTTCAAGATAATTGCACAAACTATCAAGAAATGACCAATCTTTGCTTTATTGGCGATGAATGGGAAAATTCCTAATACCATGCAATATCTTGCTCAAAATGGCTGCAATAATATTTTTCAACATAGGCGGTTAAGTTGTGATTAGACAGCAAATCACTAATGTAGAATGCCCATTTGAAGTATTCTTTGCATTTCTCAATTGTTTTTCCTGCTTCTGTATTCATTGCTTCCGCCTTATTTACCAAAAAAATTCCTAATTTAATTCCCCTTCCACATTCCAAACACAACCCTATTCCCATTTCACACATTTCAATGCATTTTTCCAATTGCCCATTTTCCCCATAATAAGCTGACAAATTACTAATCACCGTCATACTCGACCTATATCTCCCCGCCAGCCCTATCTTACTGCTCGTCAGCTGCTCCAACAAATGCTCCAATATAAACAGCGCATCCTCCATCCGATGGTCGATATGATAAATACAAGCCATATAATTCATCATCGTCACCTTATATTTGGTGAAAAACTGCTTCCAGAAGCCTTCCTCTCTCCATCTCTCTCCTTCACAGTTCATAGCCTGCTCACAGCTTTTTAAAAACCCCTGCAAACCCAACTTCTTCTGATTAAACAAGATACAATTCTCTTTCGCCCGCAGCGTCTGTAGGTTTTTAGGACTGCTCATATCCACCTTGGACTTCAAATCTTCCAATATCCGCTGTGCTTCCTCCCAGTTCTTCAGCGAAATCGCCCGCTCCAGTTCCAGTTCCTGCTCCAGCACCAGAAAATCGTCGGTATCCAGCTCCCCGTTATAATAATCCAGCCCCGTATCCAGCTTCTCCATCAAAGCCCGGAAATTCCTGGTATTAGGGGCGCGCTTCCCGCTCTCAATGCGAGACAGGGTCTCCGGGGTACAAATATCCTCGCTCAATTCCTCCTGGGACAGCTCCTTCGCCGTCCGGCTCCGCCGAATGACCTCATCCAGAAGATACATTTCCTGATTGCTGTAGGACAGCAGATAATTTTCCTTCAGATATCCATGCCCTCCGAATTCCCTGTAAACCTCCTTCAGAGCCCACAACTGCTTCTCATAGCGCACAATTTCCTCCGTCCGGGGAAGCCCCTTACTGCACAGCAGGTACAATTCCATCAGTTCCGCCAGGTCATAGAGCACCCCCTGCCAGCACAGCAGCTCCACCGCCTTTTTGCAGAGTACCGCCCCTTCCAGCTCCCGCTTCCGCTCCATCAACAATGGCACAAGCAGCTTCACTCCCAAGGGATAAACCTTTACCTTTGCCTCATAATCCTTGTAATGCTTCTCCGTATAATCCAGAATGTCCACCAACATAGGAAAAGCCTCATCCTTCCGCTCTCCCAGAATCAGAAACCGGGCCAGATTCAGCAGGAGCCTCATCTCCTCCACGCTGATGAGATACCGTTCTGCCCCACCCCGCCGTATCCCCGGCATGGTAATATCCACAGCCTGCTCCAGAAGCCGGATACATTTCTCCGGATCCTTGCCCTCATACTCCGACACTACCGCTTCCATCTGGTACAGAAACTGCCGCTGCAGCCCCTCATGCACCACGATCCGCTCCGCCTCCGGCTCCTCCAGAAGCTTTTTCAACGCAGGCATATCCTGCTGTCCCACTGCTGTCAGCACCTTTTTCTTCCAGACAAAATACGCATATTCCTCAGCAGTCAGGATAGTCGCCATCTTATCGGGATTCTTTCCCAGCCGCAGCAGTACGGCATTTAACAGCAGCCGGTCCGGTCTGCGCTCTCCCCACTCAAATTTGGAGAATGCCCCTTTCGTGCACAGCCCCAGACACAGCACATCCTGACTTGCCCTCTTTTCCTTCCGAACCTTGTACAGTACATCACCGATTTTTTGACTTTCCTTACTCATGCTTCCACCTCCAATAGCTTCAAGGTCCCGTCCATCAGGCGTTTAAAAAAAGAGAAAAAGCACCGGATGATAGATTTCTCATCTTCCGGTGCTTGGCTTATAATTTTCGGCCTTGATATTGTATCGTTACAATATCACTTACCCAAAATGTTTTTTCTCCAGTTCCGCAAAAACGACATCCGCGTCTACCGCCTCAGCTCCGTTTAATATTTCCTGGTCAGATTCGTAAATAGCCTGGTCGATTCGATTGATTCTTGCAAACTTATCATATAATTCGCTGCTCATTACAACTAAATCACTATATCCGTTTTTGGTGATAAAAATGGGCTCCTGTTCCTTGTGGGCAAGGTTCGAAATCTCAGTTGTATTACGCAAATCTTTAATTGGCATTATAAGAGGCATAGTTCTCCGCTCCTTTTCCTTTTTCATAATTATAGCATTATGTTAGCAACGCAATAAAAATATTCGCTTCTACAGCTCCAGCTCAATCCTCCGCCCCGTCCGGTTGTACTTATAATACCGCACCCCGGCCGCATCCAGCATCCGCTTGGAGGCGATCACCGCTGGCGTGCCATCGTACTTGTCGCAGTCGTAAACAATCGTTTTAATCCCGGACTGAATAATGGCCTTGGCACACTCATTGCAGGGGAACAGGGACACATAGAGCTTGGCCCCCTCCAGGCTCCCGCCCCGATAATTTAAAATGGCGTTCAGTTCACTGTGGGTGGAATAAAAGTACTTACTGTTGACCGGGTCCCCTTCTCGGTTCCAGGGAAACTCGTCGTCAGAGCAGCCCTTGGGAAAGCCGTTGTACCCCATGGACAAAATTTTATTGTCCTGGCTGACAATACATGCCCCCACCTGGGTGTTGGGGTCCTTGGAACGCATGCCGGACAGCTTGGCCACTCCCATAAAATACTCATCCCAGGAAATGTAATCCTCCCGCTTGTTGCTCATACCCTCACCTCTACTTTGTTCCGAAAATCCGGTCCCCTGCGTCGCCCAGACCCGGCACGATGTAGCCATGGTCATTTAAGCGCTCATCCAGGGCTCCGATGTAAATATCCACATCCGGGTGCTCGCTCTTCATGCGCTCCACTCCCTCAGGAGCGGCTATGATACACATGAAATGGATATTTTTCACGCCCTTATCCTTCAGCATCTGGATAGCGGCCACCGATGAGCCGCCGGTAGCCAGCATGGGATCCACCACAAAGACCTCCCGCTCGGAGCAGTCCTCCGGCAGCTTGCAGTAATATTCCACCGGATCTAAGGTTTCCGGGTCCCGATACAGTCCGATATGGCCTACCTTTGCCGCCGGAATGATGGATAACATACCGTCCACCATGCCAAGCCCCGCCCTTAAAATAGGAACCACAGCCATCTTCTTTCCCTTCAGTTCCTTGACGGTGGTTTTGCAGATGGGAGTCTCGATCTCGATATCCTGAAGCTTCAGATCCCTGGTAGCCTCATAGCACATGAGCATTGCTATCTCACTGATGAGGGTCCGAAAATCCTTGGCTCCGGTCTCCTTTCTGCGAATCCATCCGATTTTGTGCTGAATCAGCGGGTGATCCATAACGTACACTTTTGACATCTCTTTATTCTCCTTCATTTAATTTATCTACCAGTTTCTTAATGGACTTGTTCAAAGTCTCATAGCACACACCGTAAGACTGCAAAGGTCCGCCGTAGGGATCGATGATCTCAAGCTCATCCCCCACAAAAGTCGTCAGCACCTGGACGTCTTCGGGATCCGCCTGCGGATACTCCTCCAATATCTTGTCCCGCTGGGTCTCCTCCATCACCAGCACCAGGGTGTTTTCCGTAAAATCCTCCGGGCCAAGCTGTACGGACATATGATTCTCCACATTAATACCGTTACTGATAAGGACCGCTTCCACCTTCTGATTTATGGGCTCGGGAAACAATGCCACCAAAGCCCGGCAGGCCACCTCCACGGGCCGCTTCAAACGGTATTCCTTAAAAATGGCCTCCGCCATGGCTGAGCGGTTGGTTCCGCTCTCCCCCACAAAAATGATTTTCTCATACTGCTTCATGCCTTCACCTCTACACCTCAAGGACACGATGGCCTGCCGCCTTCAACATGCGGTTCATGATCGCCTGTCCGATTCCCGCGTCTGAAAAACTTTCGGAATATATGATATCCACATCAAGGTCATCAAATTCCCGCAAAATCTCGTACAAATGCTGCGCAATCGTCGCTTCCTGCCTTCGCGTGCCTATACATTTTACAATACCTTCTCTATATCTTGCGCAGGTTTCCTCCGTGCCGATGATACCTGCCTTCATCCCACGGTCCGCCGCCTCACGGACCAGATGGTTAATCTTCTCAATGACGTCCGCCTCCCGGCCCTTTACCAGAATCAACGGGGCCCTTGGGGCATAATGACGGTATTTCATCCCCGGCGCCTTAGGCCTTACATTTTCCTCATGGCCGCTTAAACCGGGGTCTACCCGCACTTCGCCGATGAGCTCCCCCATCATCTCCTCTGTGATATAACCGGGCCTTAAAATCGTCGGAACCCCCTCGCTGAAATCCACAATGGTGGATTCAATGCCAATGCCTACCGGCCCCCCATCCAGAATCATTGGTATCCGCCCCTCCATGTCCAGAAGCACATGCTCCGCCCGGGTGGGACTGGGTTTCCCGGAGGTGTTGGCGCTGGGCGCTGCGATATAGCCCGTGCTGGCTTTGATCAACGCCAGCGCTACCGGGTGATCGGGCATACGCGCCGCCACCGTATTTAAACCGCCGGTGGTCTCAAAAGGCACCCTGTCATTTTTCTTAAAAATCATGGTCAGCGGTCCCGGCCAGAACCGCTCCGCCAGCAGCCGGGCCTTGTCCGGTATCTCTGTTGTAATCTCCTTTAAGGCTTCAAAGTCGCTGATATGGACAATCAGCGGATTGTCCGAGGGCCTCCCCTTGGCCTCGTAGATTCGCTTCGCAGCCCGGGGATTCAGAGCGTCCGCACCCAGGCCGTACACCGTCTCCGTTGGAAATGCCACCAGTCCGCCTTCCTTGATAATGCGGGCTGCCCTGGCAATGATTTCCGGGTCCATATTTTTCGTGTCTGTTTTTTCCAAAATTGTATTCATATGTCTATTGTACCAATATCGGGGGAACTCGTCAATACCCCGGGGAGTCGGTCTCCGTATCCAGTTGCCACTAAAGCGCTTAATTACCCTTCCATCTTCTCCACATAAAACATGATCTTCGTGATATACTCCGCCTCGTCATGGGTCGTAATATAGTCGTTGATACAGAACTCATAAGAATCCGACACGATCTGCCAGGAATGCGCTTCGCAATAATGAAGGATCTTCCGGTAAGAACTGCCGATAGACAAATAATCTCCAACGTGGTAAATACTTGCGCAGGTTCCGGCGGGAAGTTCCCGGATGTTGCCAGCCCTGTCCGTCCTTTCGATTGGCAGAAAGGCCAGGGCAGCTTCCGTAAAGCGTTCCTCCCGGATACGGTTTAGGGGAACCGTCACGCCGCTCTGGAAAAATATCGGTAATTGCTTTTGAAAAGCTTCGGCAAAGCATTTCTTGGTGGCAATACTGATCTCCCGCAGACTGTACGGTCTCTCCACCTCTTGAAACAGAATATACCGGGCGTTCATCTCTTCTATAACGACACCATTCTCTTTTTCCCTGTATATCTTTGCCTTTTCCATTTGCTCGCAGCGGTGCTGCAAGCGGCTCCGGATCAGGCGCAGTTCCTCAATCCGGCTGTCAATGACCGTCAACTGCTTTCGCAGCGCCACCAGACTGCTGTCAATATTATAATTTTGCATATGCTCTCGAATCTCACTTAAAGAAAATCCGATTTTTTTCATGATCAGAATGGTATCCAGATAGTCAATCTGACTGGCGCTGTAATAGCGGTATCCGTTATCCGGGTCCACGTAGGCCGGCCGGAACAGACCGATTTTATCATAGAAAATCAGTGTCTGTTTTGATATATTTTGATACCTGGACAGTTCACCAATCGAAAATAAATTTTCCATATTGCCCCCTTGACATTATAGTTACTATATCCTTTATGATAGGAATTACTTCGCAAACCCTATTATCAAATATAATAGGAACCGCTTCGCGAACCCTATTATCATGTATAATAGGAACCGCTTCGCGAACCCTATTATCAAATATAATAGGAACCGCTTCGCGAACCCTATTATCGAATATTATACCCGCCAAAAAGACGAAATACAAGGAGGTTTCCCATGTTGAAACATCATTTTTCCGCTTCTGCGCGCAAATTGGCCAGCGGATTGTCCTGGAAAAAAATTGCTTTTATCATAACAGGCGCAGCCATTTGCTCTTTCGGGATTCACAATATCCACCAGCAGACCGGTATCACGGAGGGCGGAGTGATCGGTCTGATGCTTCTGGTGGAGCATTGGTTTGGCATTTCCCCCTCCATCCTTACAACGGTGCTGGATATTTCCTGCTACCTTCTGGCTTTTAAATATTTAGGCGGAAGATTTATTAAAATATCCATCCTGTCAACCTTGAGTGTTTCCTTGTTTTATAAACTGTGGGAATGCTTCCCACCCATGCTGCCGGATTTATCCTCTTACCCGCTGGCAGCGGCTATGGCCGGCGGCATCTTTGTGGGCGTGGGCGTCGGGATGATTGTGCGGCAGGGTGGCTCCAGCGGCGGGGACGATGCCCTGGCCCTCACCATCTCCCATCTGACCCACTGGCGGCTGTCTCGAGCCTACATTTTTACGGATTTTGTGGTGCTGGGCCTCTCCCTGACCTATATTCCCCTTTCCCGCATCGCCTTTTCCCTTATCACGGTCACCATTTCCTCTTTTCTGATAGACCGCATACAAGCCTTGAAACTACCCAAACGGGTCAGAAAGGCGCAGCAGGTGGGCGCCTCAATCCCCGATGCTTCGACAGACACATCAGATAATCCGTGATAAAATTTTTCCATTTTAATATTGTAAAGTTTGGTGGATATGGTAAAATGTTTTTTAAACAGCAAAAGAAAGGGGTTTACCACAAATGCAAGCAACGAAAAGTACCTTCGGCCACACCAAAGACGGGGAGGAGATTTCCCTGTACCGTCTGGAAAATTCCGGCGGCGCGCACATAGAACTGATAGATTTTGGATGCCGTATCAGAAGTATCTGTATTCCCGACAAAAACGGCGTGCTCACCGACGTCTGTCTTGGGTATCTGAGTTCCGACGACTATGAAGCGGATGACAGCAGCCTTGGGGCGTCTGTGGGTCGTTACGCCAACCGTATCGGCGGCGCTTCCTTTTCCTTGAACGGCAGAACATATTCCCTGGAAAAAAATGATGGGAATAACTCTCTCCACGGCGGCAGCAAGGGCTTTGCCTTCCGGATGTGGAAGGGAGAGTGCAGGGATAATAAAGTCATTTTTACCAGAAGATTTCCGGATATGGAGGACGGCTTCCCCGGCAACCTGTCCATGAGAATTACCTATGAGTGGACCGAGGACAACCGACTGTTCATTACATACGAGGGCGTTTGCGACCAGGACACGGTACTCAATGTTACCAACCATGCCTACTTTAATCTGGAGGGCTATGAGAGCCGCTCCGTTCTGGACCATGAGCTTCAGATTTTTTCCTCGGCTATCACGGAAAATGATGCGGAGAGTATTCCTACCGGGCGGATGATTCCCGTGGAGGGGACGCCTTTTGACTTCCGTACGCCCAAAACCGTCGGACAGGACATCAACAAGGATGATGTTCAACTGACCTACGGCGGCGGCTACGACCACAACTTTGTCCTGGACGGCGAGGGCTTCCGCAAGGCCGCGGTGCTGACCGCGCCAAAGACCGGAATTCGCCTGACCTGCTACACGGACCAGCCGGGCATACAAGTGTACAGCGCCAACATGATGAAACCCCACACCGGAAAATACGGGGAAGAGTTCTGCTACCGTGGCAGCATCTGTCTGGAGACCCAGCATTTTCCTGACTCCCCCAATATCCCGGAGTTTCCCTCCGTTGTAGTGAAGGCGGGCGAGCCCTTTGCAACAACCACCTGGTACGCCTTTGACACCGTATAAATGATTCTAATATTGCACATACTGTTTCCAGCAAAACTCAGAAACGAGGGAACACATGGACAGCAGGCGCATCATCCCGGAAAACAGCCGATTAAGACACAAGTCTGTCGGCTTTTCCTTTTTTTATTATATTTGGTTTTTTCTATCTCTCTCCCTGGTGGGGTGGCTTTGGAAGGTGTGCCTGTATCTTGTGACGGAATTCCTGCTGGCCGCTCTCCTCTGCTCTGCCGTGGAATATGCCTGCAGCTGGTTTCTGGAAAAATTGTGGGGAATCCGCTGGTGGGATTATTCTGACTATTTTATGAATTTAAACGGACGAATCTGCCTTTTGGGAGCCGTGGTCTTTGGCGTCGGAGCCCTGATATTGATATACCTGTTCATTCCCTGGTTTGAAAGCTGTACGAAATGCTAACGCCCAGCATACGCAAAGTCGCAGGTCTTGTCCTGCTGCTGCTGTTTCTGGCGGATGCCGCCTATGCCGCGGCCTCCCCCAACCTGGGATCCGGAATCAGCGCGCCTGTACCCCGGTCTCATTCAGATACTGCATAATTCCCATATGTATGGCCCAGGCAGTCTCCTCCTGATATGCTTCCGTGGCCAGAAGCTCCGCTTCCTCATAATTACTCAAAAACCCGCATTCCACAATCACTGTGGGTGTGGGCGTGTTTTTCAGAAGATAATAGTTATCGTTGGCTTTGGCGGTTCTGTGGTTCTCCTTATTCAGCCGTTCCTCCATGCTGGCCTGGATGGTTTCCGCCAGCTTCTTTCCCTCCGGGGACTTCCCGTAATAAAAGGTCTGAGCGCCCTTCACGTACTCCTCGGGATAGCTGTTCTGGTGGATACTGACGGTGAACACCGGCATGGCCTCCGTAATAATTTTACAGCGCGCTTTCATATCCTCCACCTTTTTGTTTCTGGCGTCCTCCCGGTACAGGCCGTTATCATCCTTCCGGGTAAGGATCACCTCAATCCCCTCAGCCTCCAGCAGCTTCTTTAATCGCAGCGTAATCTGAAGATTCAGAACCTTCTCCTCGGTGCCGTTGACACCCTCTTTTCCCGGATCCCGGCCTCCGTGGCCTGCGTCAATGACAATGCAGGGCCTCTCCGGCTCCTCATCCGCCTTCAGATTATTTACAATAACGGCCCCGTTTCTTGCAAATAGGTATGCAAAAAGAATCAGGGCCGTTGCCATAAGAACTTCCATTTTTTTCTTCACAGAGGCGCTCCCATGTAAGAACTCTTTGTTACATGATATGCCTTGCGCTTCCTTGATATACTTGATTGTCACATCACTGTGGCTGTTGTTCCCATCCGCAGTCCAAAATATCATGCGCCTTTTTTTACAATTTTTAACTCATATCCCAGGTTAATTAATATATTTGATGATCACATCCCAGATACTGCTCTTCTCCAGACCCAGCTTCCAGAAGGAGGCCCCGGCCAGACCTTTATCCCTCATCAGCTGCAGGCGCAGTTCCATGGAATTCTCATCCTCCAGCCAGATTTTGTAGGTGTTGCCGCCATTTTCATACTCCACATAATACTGTCCGTCCTCTTCGGACCATACCGGTGTCGCTCCGTTGACAGCCGCGCGGTTTTCCGCTTCCTCCATGCCTACGGCGGAACTGTTCACCGTGTAGGGCACATAATCCTCCGACGCGGCTTCCACCTCCGGAACATCATCCCCCTTAGGAACCAGCTCCCACACCCGGGTATAGAAGGGCATGCCCAGGATGATCTGCTCTGCAGGCACCTCCAGAAGGGTATTCTCCACCCCATCGGTCACAAATCCAATGGAAGCCACGGAGCCTTCCTCGGAACCGTTGTAATGCTCGTCATAGGCCATCACCACCACATAGTCCGCAAACACGGCCTGCTCCGCCCGGTTGTAGAACTGCGTGTAATCAGAGGGTACATAATTGTCCACCGAAAGCACGATCCCGTTGTTCTCACATTTGATGGAAAGTTCCCGGACGAACTGGATGTAGGCCTCGCCCACCTCCCCCTCCAGGCTCTCAAAATCCAGATTGATTCCGTCCAGATCGTACTCGATGGCCGCCGCAATGATCTGGTTGGTCAGATAATCCCGGGTGGACGTATGGGTCAGCACCGCTGTGGTGTCCACGTCCGGATTCTCCAGATTGCTGACAAGGGCCCAGACCTCAATCCCGTTCTGGTGGCAGTAGCTGACGTAGCTGGAACTGGCCAGAGACATGATATTGCCCTGGTCGTCATTTAAGTAAAACCAGGTGGGCGATATGACATTCACGCCCTTGGTACTTGCCAGCACGTTGGCAATCTCGTTGTTGGCTGCCTGGTTGGTCACCTGGTGCCAGGCCATGTTGATCTTCTCGTCCTTCAGCAGATGATTGAATACCGGCTCTTCAAAGTCCCGGCTGATGGTCTCGGTCTGTATATTGTTAATATCCCTGTTTCTCAGATAGCCAATCATCCCGTCCTGGGTACACACCCGGCTCCATTCGTCCATGGTCTCCGTGACGGTCACCTTCTCTCCTTTGGTCAGGTCCTTCACAATATCGCTCTTGATCCCGCCCAGCACCCGGATCTCCGTATCCCGTCTCACCGTGGCGGTCTCAATCTCCCCCCACTGGCTGGTCAGTATCAGCCGGTTGGGACTTTCCTGGATGGAAAAATCAAGGTTGGTATATTTTTGTACAAAATCCACCGCCAGGTACATGACGTCGCCGTCCACCCGGACAATGGTATAATTTTCGCTGTTGTTCTGTCTTGTCACCGTATATTCGCTGCTTCCCGCATTGACGGAGATCACGTCCGTGGGCGTGGTGTAGCGCAGAATATTCTCGTTGGCGTCCCAGTAAAAACGCTGGTTCAGATTATCATGGACAAATTCATAGGTGAGGTAGGCATGTCCGTCGATATATTTACAGGTCTCCTCCGTCAGCTGATTGTCAAGGATGATCGCCATATCATCCGCTTCCGTCAAATTATAATATGTCTGTAAATCCGCACGCTCCTTACTGGGGGTGTATCGCTGCACCAGGGCCGTGCAGACAGCAATCAGTCCTACAATGATGATAAACACAACTGCCACAATTACCGGCATGACTTTTTTTCGCATGTTTTCGCTGTCCTCCTGTGAAAGTTTTTGACGAAATCATTATACCATACTCCCCTGCGCAGCGCAAAGGGTTTTGACACCCGGCCGTTCCCCAACGGCCGGAGCGCCAAAATCCATTTTACATCATTGTTTTCACAGGTAATTGATTCAATAGAAATTCGTTCCCTAAACGTCTCTACGTTGGTTTAATACGGTCAAATCTCAGTTCTGTCCATACCCCCTTTTCATCGGTCACGTAATCCCGCATGAAGTCGCTGCTTTCATTGACGCACAAAACGTCGGTGACCGTCAACGGACTGCTGGGAATTCCGTCCAGAAAAATCATGATTCCACGGTTTCGGATGTTCTCCAGCTCAATCAATAGTTTTTGCTTTTCCAGCCCATTTTCGCTATTCATACGATTCCTTCCTTCCCATGTTTCACAAGGAGTATAATACCGTGATATATTATAGCTTATTGTGTCCGTCCCCGGCAAATGCAGCCTTTGCCAAAGACTTTTGCTCAGGAATAAGTTTTCCCTGCAGAATGAAACTTCCAAAAATGACTGCTCCCCAAGCCGAAAAAGTACGACAATTTTTTTATTTCTATCTTATCTATCTTCAAATGAACTCTGCCACGCATACTACGATTTTCCCGATTGTCCGTATCCGTTTCGCAAAGTGCTTTTATGCGGCTTTCACGCAGCTTTTTGGGATGCTTGACCTCCTTTCCTCTCTGAATTTCTGTCCTGGGAATTTTCAGAGACGCGGTTCCGGCTGTGGGCCGGTCCGGCTGATATTCATGATAGAACAATACTTTCGAAACTGTAAAAGATGTGCTTGAACTATAGTGGTATTCTTTCTCCAATTGGCATATAGTAAAGTATCTTGACGATTCCCGATTAATTTCAACTGATTATCACATACTATAATGTGCCGCGGGAATTTGAAAATATACGCACTGGTACACCAAAGGATATTACGGTTTCCTGGGAAATATTGTCGATTCTGCCCTGGGGGCAGACTTTGATTCACCTGATCGGGGCCGGTGTTTGGGAATACACCTGAGACCTTCCGGTGATTCTTCTTATGTCCTGCCGGCGCCGCGCTGCTGCTAAACGTGCCGCCGCCTGACAAATTGTGCCGCGATTGTCGATACGCGCCTTACCTGTTCGTAAGAAGCCGAATCCACATCTCTTAGCACTTTATATATCACAATCCGGCCGTTTTTGCAAGCGTTTTTTTGAAAAATTTATATTTCCTAAAATTTTTGTGAATTTATTCGCCAGTTACTTGACTATCTTTCATAGAACGTTTATACTTTGAGTACTCAAAGCAGATTGATTTTGTTATTGTAGACCTTGCAAAAGGGAGTGATCATATGAAAATTGAAAAAGTGAACGAGAATCAGATACGTTGTACGCTGACCCGGGAAGATTTGGCGGCCCGCCAGCTGAAGTTGAGTGAATTGGCATATGGCACAGAGAAGGCAAAATCGCTTTTCCGTGAGATGATGCAGCAGGCTGCTTATGAATGTGGCTTTGAGGCGGAGGATATCCCGTTAATGATTGAAGCAATTCCGCTGTCCGCGGACACCATTATACTGATTATTACAAAAGTAGAATATCCCGAGGAACTGGACACCAGATTTTCCCAGTTTTCCGAGGGCAGCGAGGACAGCGCGTATGCCGACAGCGGTTCCCGGTCCGAATCGGAGCCGGAGGCCATAGGTGCCGATGATATCCTGGATTTAGTTAAGAAAATTCAGGCCGAGCGCAAGAAGGTTGAGGAAGCGCTGAAGAACAAGCCCCAGTTTGTACCTTTGGACGCCGGCATCCAGCATGAGCTGCTGGAAAACATGGAGGAATCTGACGAAGAAGAGCCTCTGGTAGTTGATATCACCAAGCTGTTTGTCTTTAACCGGTTCGATGAGGTCAACCGTCTGGCCCATGTTCTCCACGGCTTCTATAACGGCTGCAATGTATTGTATAAAAATGTTACCACAAGAAAATATTATCTGGTCATCAGCAAAAGCCAGCACACACCGGAAGAATTCAACAAGGTTTGCAATATACTCTCAGAATATGCCAGACAGGAGAAGTACACTGCGTCTGTAGGCGCTTATTTTGAGGAACACTACGATATCATTCTAAAAGAAAATGCTTTGCAGGTGTTGGCGGAGCTGTAACAGATACATCAGATGCGGGAGTCAATACAACTGCATATCGCGCCGTCTGGCGTACAAAAATTTAAGCCCCCTCGTTTGAGGGGGCTTGCCTTTTTACCAATCGCCGCGCAACCGCAAATCGATCAGAAACCTCTTTGCGGCGTACGCCTTCTTCATTTCGTTTTCTATTTTGCTAAAAAGTCGTTGATTCTATCCACCAGCGCATCCGGCTCAATGCCGTGTACCATGGCGGCCTCCTCGATGGTCTCCATCTGAGAGGACGGGCAGCCTAAGCAGTGCATGCCAATCTCCAGCAAAATCGGTGCTACATTCTCATCAATCGTCAGCAACTCGCCAATCATGGTGTTCTTTGTAACCTGTGCCATTTTTGTTTCCTCCTTCATTATTCCCTTGGGTGAATTCTATTATAATACGATTCTTCCCATTATGCAACGGATTTCTTTTTATGCCGCATTACTGCTCCGCCTTTTTCCCCCGCTGCTTTCTCACTGCCCGAAACAGGGTCAGTCCTGCCGCAAGGCCGGCAATTCCCATGATCACAAATCCCAATGCGAAAAATTCGTCTCCGGTCCTGGCTGTCTGTACCGTCCCTGCCGGGGTTGTGGGCTTCGTCGGGGTTGCTGGCTTTGCGGGCGTCGTGGGCTTTGTCGGTGTTGTAGGCGTTACCGGGGCCTTGTAGCTATTCGTAAACACCGGGAATACCTCTCCGTAGTCTATCACCGCCGTCAGCGCTCCCTCCAGGTTGTCTGTCACGGTCACCGTCACCTGGTATACCGCTTCATCGTAGGTCACGTTCTTCGCTGTCCCTTTTTCCTCGGAAAGGGTATAGTGGTAAATACCCGCTTCCTCATAGGACAATGTCTCAAACATCACTGTCCCCTGGGTATCGTTTACAGCCTCAGAGATTATCTGTCCATTTTCGTCCGTCAGCAGGAACGTGAACTCTCCATCCGTAAGGCTGCGTCCGGTGAGTTTCTTTACCGCTGCCAGCTGCAATTCTGCCCGCTGTGCCTGGTATGCATTGGAAAACATTGCGCTCTCCACAGGCTCCTGCCCCTTCAGATACCGAACCTCCGCGGTCAGATATCCGCCGGAATCCGTGACGGTAATTTTTACCGTTACGGCCGTCCCGTCGTAGGACACACCGCCCAGACCGGTATCCTTCTCTGCAATCGTATAATAGTATTCTCCGGTTTTATCGAAGGTCAGCGGCTCCATCCGAAAGCTTCCGTCCTCCTGGTTGGAGGTCTCGGACACCAGGGTCCCTTCCCCGTCCGTCAGCCGGAATACAAATTCTCCCGCCTTAAGGGCGCGCCCGCTTAAGGTCTTTGTCCCTTGAAGGGCGGTATCTCCCTGCAGGGTTACCGGTTCGGGCGTGTAGCTGTTCTCAAATACGACCTCTTCCAGTCCGGTTACCACTGCGGAATAATTTCTGTTTTCATCCGCCGTAACGGTCACTGTGACCGGACGCCGGCTGTCATCATAGATGTAACCGGTCTCCCCCTCATTGACCTCGCGGATAACATAATGATAGGTGCCCTCCGCCTTATAGGTAATGGCCGGGAAGGTAAAAGTGCCTGCCGCCGTATTAGAGACTTCGGAAACCTCCGGCATGGGCGCTCCCTCTTCCCCGCTTAAGGAAAATCTGAATTCACCCTCCTCCAGTGGCTTTCCTTCCAGTATCTTTTCTCCCCGGAGAACCGCCGTTGTCCCCGTGGGATCGAAACGATTGACAAAGGAGATTCCCTCCGCGGCTTCCCCGTCCTGTTCCAGGACGACCTGTGCCGTCAGTATTCCGGTTCCTCCGTCGGTAACCACTACCGTCACGGTATATACGGCGTCATCGTAGATGATCCCGGCAATTCCTCCCACAAGCTCCCGGATATCGTACACATAGGTGCCGGGTTCGGTGTAACGGACATTTTCCGCAAATATCACATTTCCGTCGGCGTCATTTCCCACCGTCATCTCTTCCAGGGGATCCCCCGCCGGATTCCCCGCAGCCGGCAATAACCGGAAAGAAAATTCCCCTTCCCGCATGACATAGCCGCTCTCCTCGTCAGACAGCACCGTCTTTACCGCCGTAAAACCGGCAACCGGGTCCGTAGGGTCTGCCTCATAGACATTGGTAAAGGTAAATCCTGTAGTTTCACTGGCTCCCGCCTGTTCGTAGGTTACGCCGGAAGTCAGCATGCCTGTGGCGGCGTCGTAGGTCACGAGCACCGTGGCTTCCACCTGTCCGCCGTCATTGGTAACTCCTGCGGCGCTTCCGCCCGTCTCCGTAATCATATATTTATATTCGCCTGCCTTCGTATAGATCATGGGCGCAAAGGCGATGGTTCCGTCCGCCCCGTTCTCCACCGTCGTCTCTGCCGGCAGGGGTGTATTTACCGCCGAATCGCCGGCCTTCTCAATGGTAAAGCGGAACTTATCCGTATTCGTCAGATCTCTGCCGGACATGACCTTTGTTCCCCTCAGAGCCGCCATCACCGGCATCGGTTCATAGCCGTTTTGGAAGGTCATGGAACCCGTCACGGAGGATACGGCCGCAACCAGCTTCCCCTTGTGGGAATCCGTTACCACCACGGTAATTTCCACCGTATGGGCGTCATAATCGATTCCCGGCGTATTTCCCGCCGTCTCTCCTATGAGGAACCTGTAGATACCTTCCTTGTGAAAAAGGATATCACCGAAGGCCATTTCCTTTTGGCTGGCTGTCAGCGTGATTCCGGCGGCATTTTCCGGCAGCATTACCGTCTGTGCTTTCACAGCCTCTGTCGTGACCGTATCCGCCGCTTTCAGCGTAAATGTGAATGCGTCCGCAGCCTGCCAGTCCCGCCCTGCCAGTTTCTTCGCCACCTTGAGATACGTCCCTCCGGGCAGTACGGCGTTTTCCGGTTTTTTATCTGTCTTAAGGTTCAGTACCCCGTTATTGCCCAGATAATTCACACAGGTTCCTGTTTTTAGTTCCTGGCTTTCCTCCTTATAGGAAAATGTCAAGGCGCTGCTGCTGGCTGCCGTGGCCGTATGGTTTTCCTCCTTGGCATTTTGGGACGCCGCGATATTGGCCGTAAGAAGCGCTCCCTTCTCAAGAACCCACTGGCCGTCCGCCTTCCTCACACCGGCATTTATAAGCTGTGCCCCGGTGTAGGTCTCTGCCGTATTTATCACCTTATTTCCGGCGTAATGAGTCTGACGGATATAATAGGTGCCGCCATCCGTCAAATCGCTCCCCGCGCCTGCCGGCTGTGTGCATTCCGCGTCCGTGAAGATGTTCAGATCTTCCTGGTTATAGTAAAAGGGATTCGTATCGGAAGGTTCAAATTCCACCATCGCATTTCCTGCAGCCTCCCCGTTTACCGCATTGGTGCCGGTATACAGGTTACTGTAAAAATTCAAGGTTCCGTCCTCATTGGAATGTGTCTCTGTGTAGTCCCCGCTGATTTTTTCCGCGGATACTATCCCGTCCTTTTGCACATCCTCCCGCATTCCCACCGTGTAAAGTACCCGGAGGGGAAAGGCATCCTTACCAGTGTTGGATTTCACGGAACCGTCCCCGTTCAATACAACGTTATTGACCTGCATGGGAATGGCTGCTGCCGGAATCTTCACCGTCAGTGTTTGCTGCCCATCCGCTTCTGTTGTGACCTTGATCTGAATCAGGCCGATGCTCTGCTCCCCGTACACTTCGCTTGTGATGGTTCCCTCGAATGAGTAGGTTGCAGTACTTCCGCTGGTGGATACATTTTTACTGAGATATTCCTTCCCGCCATAGAGGAGGGCTTTGACGTCCTTCACCTCCATGTACGTGCCGATGGGGTCCGTGTAGGTAAGAAACCCGTCATTGGCCGGATCGCTTCCCGTAAGCTCGGTGGGCACCTCCGGAACCGCCAGGGCGATATCTTCCACGATTTTGTCAAATACATCCGCCACACTGTCGGAATCATCCGCGTCATAATAGGTGTCCACGTAATCCTTTATGGAGGTAATATCATTGTTTCCGGGGTGATTCAGCGTATAGGTTTCTCTCCTGTTTACATCTACCGCAGGAGTACCGCCCATGGCATAGGCTTCCCACTTGCTTTTGATGGTCTGGGAAATATTGTTTTTACTGTCCCAGTAAGCGGAAGGATTCAACGTGATATCCGCAAGGGCCCTCTCATCTCCCGTCAGTCCGGTAATCCCCATCCCCACCGTATAAACCGTGGTTTTGGAATTACCGGTCGCAATACCGTAGTGTCGATTGATCTCCGCCTTCATATAGGAAGCGGTCATCATAGCTTTCATGCCGTTCCCCGCGTAGGGACTGTTTCCCGGGCCCTGGTTGTAATTGTTGGCAGGCGCCCACCAGCTTGCGGAATCGGAGGAAAAGGTAGGCGCTCCGTCTGATAAAAGAATCACCGAGGGAATCCGCTGCGCCTCTTTGCCCTCTATGGTTACGGTGGTGGAGGCTGCCGTGGACAGAGGTCTCATTCCTTCATACATCCCCCGCTGGATATTCGTTCCACCTGTCACATCCCTGCTGCCTGTCCGGACCGCGTTGTTGCTCCCCACCGCTTCGTAGCGCAGAGTGGGAGTGCCTGTGCTCTCACCGGTCAGGCGGAAATATTCCGCCGTCTTATTCCTCGTATAGTGGTCCAAGGGCAGAAGGATATCCGAAGTGCTGCTGAAGCCCACAACGCCTACTCTTGTATTGGGGTTTAATTCCATTACCTTTTCAATAGACTTATTCAGCGCCTGCACCGTATTGTTGATTCGGCTTTTCCTGTTATCCATCTGCCCCGTCATGGAACCGGACAGATCAATTACGAAAATCACATCTACCGGGGCCTTTGTCTGTTCCCGCACCGTTTGCGTTCTGGAAAGGGCCGAATAGGCTACCAGAAAATCAGAGTCATTTTCCACGGTGAAAACTTCCCCTCCCTGTAAGGAGAACTGCCCGTCACCGGAATAAACCGTCTTGTCGGTCCAGACTCTGCCTGCATATTCGGTGGAGTTGTTTTCCCCAAAAGCCTGTTCATATGCGGCAGAGGTATCCTCATCCACGGTTCCTTCCGCCGCCAGGACAAGCCCTGCCCCCTGGGGAACAATCCCCATTGCTAATGCCAGGGCCATGATACCTGCCAGCACCGCCGCCTTCACTCTCCTTGGGAAACCCCGGTTTCCTGTGTTTTTCTTTCTATGTCTGAGATCTTTCTTACAAATGATACACCTGCTTTCTACCGGCATATGCGCCTTAGGCCGCACACAACAGCCTCCCTGGATAAGCATTGCCAAATTTAGACTATTTTTCTTCATTATACACCTCTTTCACCTTTTGCGGAAGGCTTCCAACCGTCCAGAAAAAGGAAAGAATACTGCTCACGGGGTGGGGAAATATACAACGGGTAAAGCTGTTTTCACCGGAGATTTGAACTTTTTTAGCTTTTGACTGGAACGTAGCCCTGGATGGCATATTTGTTATAAGCAGACCATTGAAAGACGCCGGCACTTAGCGAACCGACCGTTTACGGGCAGTGAGCTTAGTACCGCTGCGTCTTTCGCTGAGCGAGAGCGC